>CANQBZ010000049.1 GCA_947589295.1 uncultured Akkermansia sp. | reverse complement strand
ATGATTCCCGGCGGCATGAGCTACCGCGATGTGGTGCTGGAACGGATCGCCGGCGACGGCAAGGGACGCAAGGCGAGCGACCTGGGGCGCGAGATTCCCTCTGCCCTGTGAGTCGTCATGTTCTATTACCTCGATCCCGACCGCAATCCGCATGGACCTCACTCGCGTGAGGAACTTGCGAAGTTGCTCGACGAGGGTACCCTGGGCGCTTCCACTCTCGTGGCAGCCAAAGGTGACGCCCATTGGGTGGCGCTGGACGCTTTCCTGCACCCGGAGCCTCCTCATGCAGCAAATGAGTTGAGCTTTTGGGACGCTTTGGGGCGCGCTTTTGCCGGTTATGCAACAACGAGAGGGCGTGCCACCCGCAAGGAATACTGGAGCTTCATGCTGATATTTGGCGTATCGTGGCTTATTCTGGCGCTGACATTTGTGGCTCTGCTTGTTTCGTCCTTCGCACTTTCTGCCCTTGCAGTAAACACCGACAAGTTAAAGTTCGCTGTGGCGGCCGTCATACTTTTGTGCATCACTGCGGGTATAGCGATGCTATTGCTGCTCATGGCGCCCGGACTGGTGACGCTGCAAATTCGCCGGTTCCACGACAGCGGGCTGAGCGGCTGGTGGACTGCTGTGCCCATTGTCTTCGGGACACTGTCTCTATTTCTGCCCTCGGTGGACGCCCTCTTCACCCACGCGGATGCCATCTCTGCGATATTCCTGCGTTTAAGGAACATTCTAAGCGGAGTCGTGGAGACGGCGTCCCCTTTCAGTGTCACAGGGTCGGGGAAGCCTTTCAGCATTCCGAGTGAGTTTTACACGGTATTGCTCGTCCATTCTGAAATCTTTTTCCTGGTGATGCTCATCTTGTCTCTACGCGATTCTCAACGTGGCAGCAATAAGTATGGTCCATCATCTAAGTACCCCGAAACATAACTCCCATGTACTATTATCTGGATACCCATCAAAAGCCAACCGGCCCTTTCACCCATGAAGAGCTGCGAAGCTTGCTGCAGAAGGGCGTCATTTTCCCGGATACGCTCATTGCCCAAAAGGGGGCGAATACCTGGAAAAAATACAGCGAGGTGTTCCCAGGTGAAGCTGCATGTTCTGATGATTTGCCGCCCATACCTGATGAGATGAAAAAAGCAGCGCATCCTGCCGGTCATTGCCCCAAATGCGGAGCCGAAATTTTAACGGAACGGGACGAACTGCCGCTGCGCTGTCCGACCTGTCAATTCCCGCTGCGACCGGAGAGCTCGACGAACGTTGCATCCTGCTTGCGGCATAGTTTTGTGCAGTATGCGAGCATTCGCGGACGGGCACGTCGGGCGGAGTTTCTCTGGTTCGTGCTTTTGTACATGATCACGCTCGGCGTGGTATCGCAGTGTCTCCCGGGTTTATATGATTTGGCGAGTTTGCTGCTTATCATCCCAGCCATCACTCTGAGCGTGCGGCGCATGCACGACACGGGACGCTCCGGATGGTGCATCGCAGTGCCCCTCCTTCTTCAAATTGCTGGGGTGGTCATCTGCTTTGCGGGCGGGATCAGCACGATCATCTATGTGCTGCGCAGCGCGGACCAAGTTGCTCCACCGATGGGGGCGATGTTGTCACCGCTTTTGATTGTGGGTCTCGCGACATGCGTTGCAGGACTCCTGGTCGATTTGTACTACCTGATCATTGCCGCTTTCGTGGATTCACAGCCTGGACCGAACAAATACGGGCCCTCGCCCAAATACCCTCTCGCTAAACCTGAGGCGTGACGGGGTATTCATAAATATCGCCGAGGAAATTACGGAGAAGAATACGCCCCGATTCCTCCGCCACCACGTAGTTCGGGTTGAGCGGCACCTTCCCGCCGCCGCCCGGCGCATCAATCACAAACTGAGGTACGGCATAGCCGCTGGTAAATCCCCTGAGCGCCGAAATGATGTCAATGCCCTCCTGCGGGCGGGTGCGGAAATGACGCGTCCCGACCACGGGGTCGCACTGGTAGAGATAATACGGACGCACCCGGCACTGCAACAAGCGATGCACCAGTGCGCGCTGCACCTCTACGCTGTCGTTCACCCCGCGCAGCAGCACGCTCTGATTGCCCAGCGGAATGCCACTGTCGGCCAGCATCCCCAGCGCGCGCTCGGCATCCTCCCCAAGCTCGTGCGGATGGTTGCAATGAATGGAAATGAAAAGAGGAGCGTGCCGCCGCAACATGGCGCAAAGCGCCGGTGTGATGCGCTGCGGCAGCATGATGGGTACGCGCGTGCCGATGCGCAGAAACTCGATGTGTGGAATGCGTCGCAATTCCCCCAGCATCGCATCCAGTTTTTCATCGGCCAGCAACAGCGGATCCCCGCCGGACAGCAGCACATCCCGCACCTCCGTGTGCTCGCGCAAATACTTCAGTGCACCCTCCCAATCCAGTCGCCATCGCTCTCTCCCCTTGCCGGAAACCAAGCGCGCCCGCGTGCAGTAGCGGCAATAGGTGGCGCACCTGTCCGTGCAGAGCAGCAGCACACGATCCGGGTAGCGGTGCACAAGCCCCGGCGCTTTCTCATCCTTCTGTTCGCCACAGGGGTCGAACAGCTCTTCCGAATAAGACTCAAGTTCCTCCGGCAGCGGAATAACCTGACGTCGCAACGGATCAGCCACATCCTCCGGGTCAATCAAGCTCAGAAAATGGGGAGTGACACGCACGGCCAATCTGGCTCCCGCCTGCTGCAGAGCAGCGCGTTCTCTCGGAGAAAGTTCAAGCACACGCTCCAAGTCCTCCAACGTGCAACACGCGTGCCGCATCTGCCATGCGGCGTCCTGCCAATTCTCGACGCTTGCGCCCCATTTTGCTGCCAGAGGCGGCAATGTCACATCATCGTCTCTCTTCATATCCTCTCTCATCCCCACCCACCGCTACCATACATGGCCGACCTGGTTTTGTCAATGGTGCAGCAAGCGTCACGCTATGCCTGGTCAGAGAAGCGAGCCCCGCTTCCCTGTTGCTCCACGTGCTGCACAAGGTCAAAGAGATTCATACGCCTCACTTCGCCGTGCTCAACGTAGTCGAGAAACTCCTCAAGCGCGGCGGAGAGTACGCTCGTGCGTGTATCGCTCAGGTTCTTCTGCATGACCTGCCGCAGTCTGCTGTGCTGAGCGACCGTACACCGAAATGTGATGGAACGCAACTTCATGGCAAAACCAATCTACACGAGGACTCAAAAGTTGGAAAGCATGTTGTAATGTATGATGCCTAATATGATTGTAATTAAGAACAAACGGACTATAATATGGAATGTTATGCAAATTGATATCCACAAACCGCGCAAAAACATCACTCGTTTCACCTACGAGTTCACCTCGTTCCAAGGGTGGCGGGTTACGCTCTGCCGCCGCCAAGAGCACTTCACGCGCTACTTCTCTGACAAGCAATACGGAAGCGCCGAAGCTGCACTTCAGGCAGCTATCGAAGTGCTGGAGCATGTCAAGCACCGACTAAACGCGTTGCCAGACGACCCGGCGCGCGTCTTTGAGGAATGCCGCGAACTCGTCCCGCGTAGCGATTACCCCACCGGGGTGCGACCGCGTAAGGGAACTCGGCCGGTAGCATAAGCGCGCGGACACGGGTTTCCCCATCTGCCCGCTCGCCGCTAGTCAGGCAGATGGGGGCCGGCACGGCATACGCGAGGAGAAGACCACACCCCGCGCAGCCATATGTGCCGGTTGTTCCCGGTGGGCAGCGCACGTGGCGCGTATCATCAGGTGTGTTTGAAGGTCATTGCCTCTGACTCTTTGAGATGGTGTGCCGATGTGTGCCGCACCAGGAAATCTATACCGCGCTTCATATCCTGCACCAACAGGCTCGCCATATCGGCCGTGAACCCTTGGCGCACCATGATGCGCATCACCACGATATCCTCCACGTTGGCCGGTAGGCTGAAAGCCGGCACCTGCCACCCTCGCGTCCTGAGACGGTCGGATAGTTCGTAGAGATTGTAACCCGGATCATACCCCTTTTTCATGGTAAAGCAGATGGCCGGTATGTCCGTCTTGGGATTACCGGTGGCGAGAAAATCGAAATCACCGAGCTTAGCGACCTCCTTGGCCAGAAAACCAGCCACGTGATAAGCAGCTTCGTGAATACGCTTGTAGCCCTCCATACCGAGCCGCACAAAGTTATAGTACTGTGCAATGATTTGCCCGGCAGGACGCGAAAAGTTGATGGCAATCGTGGGCACACTGCCCCCGAGGTAATTCACGGCAAAGGTCAGTTCGGCGGGCATCTCGCATTCATCACGCCACACCACCCAACCGCAGCCGAGCGGTGCAAGGCCATATTTATGCCCGCTGGAGGAGATGGACTTCACCCGCTTGAGACGGAAATCAAAGGGAATTGACGGCGCCACAAAGGGAGCTAGGAAGCCGCCGCTCGCCGCATCCACGTGCACGTCCACATCCGGTCCGCCTTTACGTGCCAACTTATCGAGAGCTTTGCAAACATCCTCCGGAAACTCATATTGGCCGGTGTAGGTTATCCCGAAGGTCGGCACCACACAGATGGTGTTTTCATCCACCAGCTTGAGCACCTGCTCCTCAGTGAGGCAGTACTGGCCGGGGTTCATGGGAGCCTCGCGCAACTCGACATCCCAGTAGCGGCAGAATTTGTGCCAGCATATTTGCACCGGTCCGCATACAAGGTTAGGCTTATCAATGCTCTTGCCGGCTGCCAACCGCTTCTTCTGCCAGCGTCGCAACGCCGCCAGCCCTCCCAACATGCACGCTTCACTTGAACCAATGGTGGAGCAGCCAATCGGCTTTGCATCTTTTGGCGCATTCCACAGGTGCGCAATCATGCGTACACAACGTTGCTCAATCTCCGCGCATTGCGGATATTCGTCCTTATCAATCATGTTCTTGCTAATGCTCAAGTCCATAATTTTATGGACCTGTGCATCATCCCAAGTCTGGCAAAATGTCGCCAGGTTCTGGCTTGAATTGCCATCCAGCAAGAGCTCATTCTTGATCAGCTGATAGGCATCTTCCGGACGCATGGCGCCATCGCGCATGCATTGCGTAGGAAGCGGTCTGGCTACATCCGCTGCGCCATAAATACTCGCTGTGTCATCGTCACTTTTTGTTTTCATGGTGATGCAGGTGTGACGCGCATCCCCACATGCCGTGCGCAAAAACAGTCAAATCCTACTGCCTTTTCTCTGGCGTTCCTTCATCATTTGTGCTAGCATGCCGTCGATGGGTCAGGAACAGATCGAAAAAAAATTGGGGTATCAGTTTGCCGATTCCTCCCTGCTGGAGCAGGCGCTTACTCACCCTAGCACAGGACATAGCCCTGCAAAGCCATCCTGTTACGAGCGGCTGGAATTCCTTGGCGATGCCGTGCTTGAACTCGTTGTCTCCATGGAGCTTTTTACAAAACATCCGGGAGCCAATGAAGGCGAGCTGACTAAGATGCGCGCCTCTCTTGTGAGCCGCCGTCACCTGGCCTGCATTGCCGACAAACTCGGCCTTGGCAACGAGGTGTTCATGAGCCCGCGCCTGAAAGCGAACGGAGGGCGCCATTCGGTCACGGTGCTGGGCAACACGCTGGAGAGCCTCATCGGCGCGGTGATGCAAGATGCCGGTTTTCCCGCGGCACAGGAGGTCGTGAAACGCTTGCTGGGAAAGAGTCTGGAGAAGGCCTGCCCGTCGCTTGCCACAAACCCGAAGGGAGACCTGCAAGAACTGCTGCAAGGTCGCACTGGCGAAGCCCCGACCTACCGAGTAACTCAACTGTCTGAAACTCCTGTGCGATTCAGCGCCACGGCCCTTTGGCAAGGCCGCGAAATCGGCTCCGGCACGGGCAGCAGCAAGCACAAAGCTGAGATTGAGGCGGCAGCAGCGGCTCTCGCGCATGTTCAATTATTTACAGGCGACGCTCCGTCCGATCCGCAGTCAGGTCGTTAGCCATCACACAACACAGCTGAATCGCTGAATACGGCGTGATCTGTGGCCCTGATTCGCTTTCTCTGCGGAACTTCCATGAAAAAACAGCGTTTTGTGCTGGCGAAAGGTAAGCAACCGACGGTGCCTTGCGAATTCGCGCATCATGGACACGGATTTTTACAATTCGTTGATTTTATATACTTTTTTGAAACTTATCCATCGGTTACTTAACCGACCATAATTACCCTCAAAAAATGGCATAGCTCCTCTTCCCTCAAAAACGGTCCCGCGTCCTTTGAATTTTTCCGTAGACCGTTGAAATATGGGATGTCATAGTGCTTATCTCTTTTTGAAAGAGATATACCGTCGACGAATTCATAACAAATTGATTGTCATAGTAATAAATGAATAGATGCCCTGATAAAAAGGCAATTTCAGACAATCAATAAAAAGAGATGGCGATCACATGACTAAAAGAAAAGCAAGCTTTTACGTAAATAAAACTCGACTTCTCTTTCAAAAAGAGGTACCCTCGCCGTGAGTGTAACACGCAACGTACGGGTATGAGGCTTCTCAAACAAAAGGTGCGCAAGCTACTGGCAAAAATTGTAACCTCTATTCTTCTTTTCCCTTTTCCTACGTTGCGGCGAGACGTGAAGCGGGCATTACAAAGCGGGGGACTAATACTCGACACGATGTGGAAATATCGCCTCGGAGAACCCGAGAAGTTCAAATACAACCTTTCGCTTTTGATCTGTGTGAGAGACGAGAGCAAGAACATCGCAGAGTGGCTTGAGTACCACCTCCTGCAGGGAGTCGAGCACTTCTACATATATGACAATGACAGCGAGGATGATACGCGGCAGGTGCTGCTACCCTACGTTGAGCGCGGACTTGTTTCCCTTATTCCTTTCCATGGCCGAGGTCAGCAGGTAGCCATGTATCGCGATGGCATCAAGAAATTTCGCGATGAAACCCGTTGGCTTGGCATCATTGATTGCGATGAATTTTTCTTCCTGCAGAATGGGCAGAAACTTGCTGACTTCATCCGGGAGTATGAGGATTTCTCCCAACTCCTCGTTCATTGGGTTTTCTACGGTAGTTCCGGCAGGAGAGAACGAGGGGAGGGACTCGTCATTGAGCGTTTCCGAATGCACGCGCAGAAGCCGAGCAACCTCACGAAGTCTATCCTCAATCCTCGCAAAGTGCTTGTGGCAGGCGTTCATGCTAGCCACGTCATCGGCGATTCCTGCAAGGAGACAAAAAAGAAAGTTCCCCATCGCTATGATAACGGAATCCTCTGTTACGGCGAAGGGGCTCCGGTCGCGGACCTCATCCGCATCAATCACTACTGCATCAAATCCTATGAAGAGTTCATGGAAAAACGTGCCCGGGGGGATGTCATTGTATCGCAGGGTGGTCCGAGCGCAAAGTGTTCCGATGAATTTTTCCAATCGGTAGACTGCAACGATGTGACGGATCCTCCGGAATTCATGGACCCCTTCGCAGCAAAGATACGTACAGCCCTGGGAATGCCAACGCGAAGTTGAGGGGCTCGTAACTCGCAAATCGTGGGTCATTTGTCTTCTCCTCGCTCCCCTGTCGGAAAGTTTTACTTTGTGACAGGGCCAGGATTCTCGCCGATCTGCATATAGCACTTGCTCTGACTCCAAAATGACTTCTGGACTTCCTGGAAGGATTTTGCTATAAAAGGCGGCATCATGAAAGATTATTTCAACCCGCTCTTTACCCTGATCATCGTAGGGGGCATGGCGTGGTGCTGTGCAACGCAAGGAGGGATTTCCAGCAGCCAACAGGAGGCTTGGGTGCTTTCGCTGTGTGTGGTTGGAGTGCTGGTCAATGGAGCGTTGGCGCTGGCGCGCGCTTTCACGCGGCAGCTTTCCATGGGTGTTGTGGTGTGGGCAGCAGTTTATTTTGTGCTGGGATGCTGTGCGTGGACCATGCGCTCCATCCCCCCGGGAATCGAGCAAGCCATTTACGATGCGCAGCGTCAAAGTGCGGATCAAGCTGACCCACTCGCCACGGATGCCGAGGGAGAATCCCTCTTCACGCGAGCCGCCTCCCTCGGCAAAGTGCGCGATGTGGAACATATCCTCAACACCGCCTCTCCCACGACGGACCAAATCGCACGAGCAGCCCTACGCGCCGCAGAGAATAACCACACTGCGGTGCTGAAGGCTCTCGCCGGGGCCGGACTCTCTGCCTCCGCGCTGGTCGATGGCGTGCCTCTGCTCCATGCCGCCGCTCAGAATGGCGCCTGCGAAGCCATGGATTGGCTCATTCTGAGCGGGGCACGCCCCGATGCGCGCGACGCGTCAGGCAGCACCGCCCTCATCCAAGCCACTCTCTCGGGAAGCTTGCCCGCCGTCAGGCTCTTGGTCAAGCGAGGCGCCAACCCCAAGCTGCGGGACGAGGATGGCAAACGCGCATCGGACTACGCCCGAACCTCGGAAATGAACGAGCTGCTCACCCCCGCCTCGTAAGCCTGAGCTCCCCTGCCCAATGGGCAGGCAACGCCCCGGCAAGGGAAAGAACAGAGGCAGCAATTACTCTTGCATGTGCTCGGAGCCAAGCTCGAGAATACTCTGCACGTGGCTGTCCGCCAAACGGTAATAGACCTTTTTCCCTTCGCGCCGCGTCCGGACGAGGTGCTTTTGGCGCAGGACATGCAGCTGGTGCGAGACAGCCGGCGTATTCATCTTGAGCTGCTCAGCCAGATGGCTCACGCACAACTCTCCCCGGTGCAAGGCCCACAGCACCTTGAGTCGCGAGCTGTCTGCAAACACCTTAAAAAAATCCGCCAAGTCGTAGATATCCTCATCCTTGGGCATATCCTCGCTCAAGTGACAATGATCAGCCATAGCTTGAAAGGAGGTCAGGTTCAGTTTTTGTTCACTCGGGCAAATTGTTTGAGCCGGAGACCATTGAGGTGGATGAACCCGGAGGCGTCATCCTGATTGTAGTCTTCGTCCGTGTAATCGCCCTCCATGGTTGCAATCGCGTAGCTGTACAGCGAATTCGGACTGCGCCGCCCGGCGTACATCACGTTCCCTTTGTAAAGTTTGAGCCTCACCTCGCCATTCACCGTCTGCTGGGTTTGATTCACCAGAGCCTGGATCGCCTCGCGTTCCGGTGCAAACCAGAACCCGTTGTACACCATCGCCGAGTACTCAGGAATGAGCGAATCGCGCACTTTCTGCGCCTCACGATCCATCGTGATGGTTTCGATGTCACGGTGAGCCGCCAGCAGAATCGTACCGCCGGGCGTCTCGTAAATCCCGCGGCTCTTCATACCCACAAAACGATTTTCCACAATATCCACACGGCCTATCCCGTGCAATCCTCCCAGGTAGTTGAGCACCAGCATCACCCCCAGCGGGTCGAGCAACGTATAGCCCTCCTTCTCCCCAGTCGACTGAACGCCCACCTTGGCCATCACATCTGCCAGCCCCTCCGTCTGCAGCCCCACGACATCCCCCTTCTCAAAGAGGCACTGCAAATACTGCGGCTTATCCGGGGCGTCCTCCGGAGAGGCAGACAGCACGTACATAGGACGGTCCTCCGGCTTGGTGGCATCGTACCACGTATCCTCCAGAATGCCGGCCTCGTAGGAGATGTGCAGCAAATTGCGGTCCATGGAATAAGGCTTTTTCACACTCTGGCGGATGGGAATGCCGTGGCTCTCCGCGTAACGGATGAGCTCTGTACGACCCGGGAACTGGTCGCGCCATTCTTTCATGCGCCATGGGGCAATCACTTTCAACTGCGGCGCCAGAGCATTCACAGAAAGCTCGAAGCGCACCTGGTCGTTGCCCTTGCCGGTGGCGCCGTGGGCGATGGCATCGGCCCCTTCGGCCAGAGCCACATCGACCATGGCTTTGGAAATGCAGGGACGGGCAATGGAAGTGCCCAGCAGGTAACGTCCTTCGTACAGCGCGTTAGCGCGGAACATGGGGTAGATGTAGTTGGCGGCGAAGTCCGCTTTCAAATCGCCGATGATGCACTTGCTCGCTCCGGTGGCAAGGGCTTTTGCCTCCAAGCCGTCGAGTTCTTCTGCCTGGCCCACATCGGCGCAAAAGGCAATGATTTCTGCATGATACTTCTCCTTGAGCCACACCAGTAGCACCGATGTGTCAAGACCACCGGAATATGCAAGTACGATCTTCATGTTCTCTCATGCTGCGGGGGTTTTGCCGCACGCGCGCAGAGAGTATATGCCAGCTCGGCGCCGGTGTAAAGAAAAATGCCTCAGGCCGTGGGGCAAAAATTGCGCAGACGCAGGGCATTGGTTACCACGCAAAGGCTGCTGAGTCCCATCGCTGCCGCCGCTGCCGCCGGGGGCAGTAACCATCCGAACACCGGGTAAAATACGCCCGCGGCAAACGGTATCATGAGCACATTGTAGAAAAAGGCCAAAAAGAGATTCTGGCGTATCTTGTCCAGTATGGCCCGGCTGAGCTGCAGCGCCCGCGCAATATCCATCGGGTCGCTGCGCATCAGGATGACACCCGCGCTCTCCCTGGCAATGTCTGTCCCCGCCCCTATCGCGATACCCACCTGCGCACACGCCAACGCCGGAGCATCATTGATGCCATCTCCCACCATCGCGACCCGCTCCCCCTGCGCTTGCAGGGTACGCAGAATCCGCTCCTTATCCTGTGGCAAAGCGCCGGCATGCACCTCTTGCAGCCCCACGTGGTCTCCGATAACGTGCGCCGCAGCAGCGTGATCGCCCGTCATCATGAGGGTACGCATCCCCATAGCCTGCAGAGCAGCTACCGCTCGGGGGGCGCTCTCGCGCGGAGCATCTGCCACCGCCAGGCAGCCGAGCCACTCTGCACCTCGCGCCACGTGCAACATCGTCTTCCCTTGAGCCATCGACTCGGGCAGTTCCTGCAGCTCCACGCCCAACTCGCGCATCAACTCGGCATTCCCAACAGCGCAGGCAATCCCCTGCACCGTGCCTCGCACCCCGCGTCCGGGGATGGATTGCAAGTCTGGTACATCGACGATCGGCTCGGCGCACGCCAGCACAGCGCGCGCCAGCGGGTGGTTGGCGCCGTTCTCCAATGCGGCAGCCAAGCCCAGCAACTCGTCGCGCGTGCACCCGTGCGGGCACACGTCGGTGACGCTCGGCTCGCCCATGGTAAGCGTTCCAGTCTTATCCAAGGCCACGCAATTTGCCCGGCCGGCGGCCTCAATCGCCTCGCCATTGCGGAAAAGAATGCCCCACTCGGCTCCTTTCCCCGCACCCACCATGATGGCCACCGGCGTGGCCAACCCCAACGCACAGGGACAGGATACCACCATCACCGCCACCGCCCGCGCCAGTGCAACATCCCACGTTGCCCCGCATGCCCACCACACGATCGCCGTCACCCCGGCCACCGCCACCACCGTCGGCACAAAAACACGCGCAACACGGTCCGCCATACGTGCCACGGGGGCTTTTTGCGCGGCCGCATTGCTCACCAAGCGAATCACACCGCTGAGCGCCGATTGTTCCTGCGGTTTGGTCACGCGCACGTGCAGTACGCCCTGCAGGTTGACCGTACCGGCGTACACGTCGGAGCCCTCCTGTTTATCCACGGGCATACTTTCACCGGTGAGCGCCGATTCATCCGCGGAGGAAACTCCACGGAGCACCGTCCCGTCCGCCGGAATGCGATCGCCGGGGCGCACCAGCAAGCAATCTCCTTGTTGCAGCAGAGCCGTGGCCACCTGCACCTGCTGACCGGAACGCAACGCCACCGCTACCTCCGGCAACAGGCGATTGAGCTTCTCCACAGCTCGACCGGTACGCCGGGTTGCGCGGGCCTCCAGCCATTTTCCCACCGAGACAAAGGTGAGAATCATGCCGGCGGACTCCAGGAACATGGCTCCGCCTCCACCGATGCACAACTGCACCAAACCATCCGCCAGCGCAACCCCACTCCCCAAGGCCACCAGCGCATCCATGCCGGGATCCCCCTCTACCATCGTGCGCACCCCACGCGTGAAAAATCGATAGTTGAGCGCAGCAATCCCCAGCGCCAGCGCCGCCTGCATCCACTCCGCGCTATGCACCACGTGGTGCAGCGCTACCAACGGGAGAAGCAGCATTACGGAAAGAATCACCGCCCATCCGCGGTTTCCACCGACGATACGAGGCGCTGCGGAGTTCTGTTTTTCTTGCGCTCCAAAGCCGTAGCCCTGCACCGCGCGGATGATGTCCTGCGCGCAATCCCCATCCTTACTCACCACGTGCATCTCCCCGGTCACCAAGTTCACCTGCGCCTCCACGACGCCCGGCACACTGCGCGCAGCCTTTTCGACGCGCGCCGCACAGGCGGTGCAGCTCATGCCCGTCACCGTGAAGTCATATTCTTGCATATCATTGGTCGGGGTCACGCCCCGGGCGGATTATGCCACTGGCCCTTGCGCGCCGAACCCGAAGCGCTCCACTGCGCCGACAATCGCCGACGCACTGGCGTTTTCGCCCTGCACATGCAGTAGCCCCTTTTCGAGCTCCACCTGCGCATCCTCCACGCCCGGCACACTCAGCGCGGCCTGCCTGACCCGGGCAGCGCACCCTTCGCAGCTCATCCCCGTAACTTTGTACGTTTCGTTTTTCACCATGAGTCGATTTGAAAGTATTTCTGCAACTCTTCCACCTTTTGCTCTGCCTCTTGCTGACCACCACCCAGCGCTTGCACCACACAATGACTCATGTGCCGCCTGAGGATATTGCCCTCCACCTTTTTGAGCGCCGCCCGCACGGCCTTGAGCTGCACGAGAATATCCATGCAGTATCTCTCTTCCTCGATCATTCTCCTGATGCCAGCTACCTGCCCGGCTATCCGTCCTAGTCGTGCCAGCTCCTCCCCGTGTCTGGGCACGAAATGCGATTCTTGCGTTTGCATGAATACCTTATACCCCGTACTCGGTACTTTGTCAAGCTTTTTTCCAGATTAATGACACTCGATCCATTCCTGATTGACGCGCCGACTCCGTATCGAGACAGTCCCGCGGAGCGGCCAATCAGCTTTTCCAGCCGTTGTCCGCCCCCCCTCATTCGCTTCACCATCGTCAGAAGTGGATGCGGTAGCCCACGGACGCATCGGCGCTCATCCAGCCGCGGCGATACTCCAGCGCAGCATCCATGAAGAGACTGCCTCCCGTCCCCACCGGAATCGTCAGCCCGGCCCCCGCTTCCACTCC
>CANQBZ010000048.1 GCA_947589295.1 uncultured Akkermansia sp. | reverse complement strand
ACACTATTTTTGTCCAAACGATAAATCTCTTGCCCTCTTTTTCCCCGTTCGGTGCACTTATTTTTGTCCGATTGCGCTGTCAAGGTTAAGGCTAATTTTGGCTTGCCAGAAGTGAGAAAAAGGGGTAAACTGGCAGGGCGATGAGGAATTTTTTTTTGTTATCGATAATGGGAATCTCGGGAGTGTTGGCGGTAGAAACACCGCCGGCCGTGCCGGATGGACGGATCACGTATGACGAAGTAAGTTATCAGAACGGTGGGTCAGAATTGCCCCCCGAGTTCATGGACTCTTCCTCCACCTCAGGCGGGTACGATGCACTTTCTGCCCCTGTTGCTGCTGCACCGACGAGTTCCCCCAACACGGTTATTGATCTGCTGTTATACTCAAGCAATTACCAAGTGCGGGGTATGGGAGTGACGGATGATTTGAGCCGCTACGGGACTTCGCGTTTGCACGCTTCGCACACGTTTGCCAATAAGAACATGTTTCACAAAGGGATTCAACAGCGCGTGCATGGAACGGCGGGCGTGATATGGGATGCTTCATGCCCGCTGGGGGATGTCATGCAGTTCGAGGCGGGGTATGCCATCGGCAAAGAGGTCATGCCCAATCTGCTGCTGGAGGTGGGATATAACTTTAAGCGTGGTGGACTGGAGGGGTTGGTAGCAAAAAACTTTGACCAATGTTCGCACCGTTCTACGCAAGAAGTTGCCGTTTCAGCAAGGTTCAATGACTACCAGAAAGGCTTTTTTGGACATGCCATACTTGGGGCAAGTTTTTACGGGCTTACGGGGTACTATGTGGATGCTGAGGTAGGTTATCGCTTTACGAATGTGCTGAATAAGCCGAACTTTGGCGCAGATTTGGAGGTGTCAGGAGGGATTGCTCCCTCTTTCAGTTACTGGGGCAGCGGGGTGGATGGCATTGATGCGTACCGCGTACGTGTTGCTTTGCAGCCTTTCACACACAGTGGCAAGTTGGGGCGCGATGCACGCTTGAACATCACTCCATGGGTGCAATGTTCATGGACCGGCAACAACGCACGCAAAATACACCGCGACACGGGAGTAGGGATCGTTGACCATTTCCAGCTCACCGTAGGGGTGAATGCCGGTTATAAGTTCTAGACCTGTGGAGCACGATCATGGCAGAGCACATACCTACGCGCAACGCGAATGAGATTGCTAAGCTGCGGCGCGCCGGAGAGGTGTCGGCGCGCATTCTTGCTGATGTGGCCAAGTTTGTGCGCGTTGGGGTGACGACAGCCCAGGTGGATGCCTACGCAGCAGAGCTCTTTGAGCGTGAAAAATGCGGTAACGCTTTTTATGGTTATCACGATTATCCTGGACACATCTGCATTTCGGTGAATGAGGTGGTGGTGCACGGAATCGGCGGCGATCGTGTCATTGAGGATGGCGACATCGTGAGCCTGGATGTTGGCGCGATCGTTGATGGGTGGTACGGCGACAACGCGCTCACTGTGCCGGTTGGCAATGTGAGGGATGATGTGCGCCTCCTTCTGGCCGTCACAGAGGAGGCGCTTTATCACGGCATAGCCGAGGCGAAGCAGGGGAATAACTTGGCAGATATTTGTGGTGCCATTGAGGATTACGTGAAACCCTTTGGCTTTGGGATTGTCCGAGATTACGTGGGGCACGGCGTAGGACGCCACTTGCACGAAGACCCATCCGTCCCGAATTACCGTCCCAAGCACCGTCTGCCCCACCTGAAGCGTGGAATGATTTTGGCGATCGAGCCCATGATTACGCTGGGTACCTGGAAAGTGAAGGTACTGGAAGATAAATGGACGGCTGTGACACAGGATGGTCTTCCTGCCGCACATTTTGAGCACACTGTGGCGGTGGGTTCCCATGGCGGGGAGATTTTAACCGAGCGCCCACGGAGCGCCCTGCCGGAGCAGCTTGGCATTACTCTCTGATTCATGATGAACGAATATTGGATTCATCCCTACGAAGAGGTACCTCTCGGTGTGGCCGGGTTGGTCATGGGAATTGTACTTTTGCTGGCGCATCTGGCAGCGCTGTTCCGTCCGGCAGAGACACTTGATTTGGCACGTGCAGCCGTGGCGTCCGTTCGAGTCGGCCAGGTACTTCTCATTTTCGATTTTGTGTGGATAGCGCTTCTTCTTTGGGGATCCCCCGCCAATCCACTGCGTATGGAGTTGTTTGACTTTGAAGGTTTGCGCACGCCCCTGCTTATTGCGTGTCCTGTGGTGTGCTACGTACTCTGCACACAATCGAAACAGAACCTGACCGGTCGCTCCCTTGGCTTATTCCTGCTGTTGCTGGGGATTGTGCCGCTTACAGCGGCGTACCTGAAGGAACCTGTAACGCGCATCCTCATCCCGCTGTGGTGGTATCCCGTGCTGTGCGTAGCTATTTTGTGGGTTCCAAAGCCCTATTTGTTACGCGATTGGTTGTCATGGCTTTCTGAGCGACTTTTTCTCACGCGTATGCTGGCGGCGCTTGGTGTTTCCTATGCTGCAATTGTTCTCACCTGTGCCATCCTATTTTGGTCATGACGACGACTCCCGACGCTCTGTACACTGCCGACTATGTGGTCACTCAGAATTCCGGGCGCGATGTGATACGTCAAGGCGCCCTGGCTGTGGCGGGCGATGCGATTGAATGCGTGGGTCATGCGGATGTGCTGACGGCGCTTTATCCAGATGCACGGCGAGTGGATTTGGGACGCGCGGCCATCATGCCAGGCCTCGTCAACGCGCATACGCACGTGTCCATGAGTTTGTTGCGTGGGTACTCGGATGACAAAGCGCTGCAGGAGTGGTTGCAGAAAGACATTTTCCCGCAAGAAGCTAAGCTCACTCCGCGACTTGTGGAACTTGGCGCGCGTTTTAGTATGGCGGAGATGATACGCAGTGGCACCACCGCCTTTTATGATATGTACATGTTCGAGGACAGCGTATTTCGTGCTGCGGACGAGATAGGATTGCGCGCTGTGCTTGGCGAGAGTACGACCAAGTTTTTTCCGACTCTTGTAGCAAAGGATAGGGAGGCCTATTTCGACCTCGTACGCAGGTACAGTGCGGAATGGGCGGATCACCCGCGTATTCGCCAAGCGGTGGTGCCGCATGCGCCCTACACCACCACGCCCGAACTGCTCCGTGAGTGCCGCGATTTGGCGGATGAAACCGGTTCGCTTTTCGGTATGCATTTGGCAGAAACCCCGTGGGAGACGCAGCAGTGTCTGACGGAACACCATTTGCGTCCCGTAGCCTACTGCGCTCAGCTCGGTCTGCTGCGGCCAGATACCACGTTCTTCCATCTCGTGGACGTGAATGAGGCGGATATGCCGCTGCTGGCAGATGGTCGCTGCGCCGGTGTGTACAACCCAGCCTCCAATATGAAGCTTGCCAGCGGAGTGTGTCCGGTGTATGCTCTGCGCGCCGCAGGCGTGCCCATGGGATTGGGTACGGATGGACCGGCCAGCAACAATGCGCACAACATGCTGCGCGAGATGTACGTGGGTTCCCTGCTGCAGAAGGTTCATACGCTTTCCCCCACCGCTGCACCGGCGCAAGAGATGTTGGATATGGCCACATTGGGTGGAGCCGCTGCACTTCATGCACCCTACATCGGGTCGTTGGAGCCTGGGATGAAGGCGGACTTTATCGCGCTGGATATCTCAGTCCCCCAAATGCAGCCGGTGCACAATATTGTATCGCAGTTGGTGTATGCAGCCAGCGGTGCAGAGGTGCGACTCACCGTGGTGAACGGCCGTGAGCTGTACCGCGATGGCAAATTCACCACTTGCGATTACGCAGCCCTGTTAGAAGAAATACAGGAGGCCCTGGCATGGACCCGCAAATGACAGAGTTTCCCATTGCTCAGCTCCCCTTTGCAGCAATTGACTTTGAGTCTGCCGGCGCCGCGCCGGGGGAAACGGATTTGCCGATTCAGGTAGGCATGCTGCGCGCGTCCTCGCTATTTGCTCCGGTGGAGCTCTTTACCACGTATTTGGCCTGCAAGCGTCCGGTGCGTTGGTCGGCTTCCCGCTTGCACGGCATCACTACGGCTGATTTGCGGGGAGCACCCACCATGCTTTCGCTGTGGCCGACATTCAGACGCATGCTTTCCGATTGTGTGGTGGTGGGCCACAACCCCTCTGCAGAGCGACGTTTCTTGCGCGTTTTCCCGGCGCATGGATTCGGGCCATGGTTGGATACACTCGCGTTGGCGCGTCACTGCATCCCCACGTTGCGGGACAGGTCGCTCTCTGCGGTCTGCGGGGCGCTGGGCGTAGTACCTGCGGTGGAGCAGCTTGTGCCGGGCAAGACGTGGCACCACGCGTTGTATGATGCCGCAGCCTCTCTGGAGGCTTTGCGAGCAGTGGTGCGAGCGCTGCAGCTTCAGGATCGTCCCCTGCGCACCCTCCAATTTGCCCTCAAGATGCCAGACTGATGGATACACCTTTGCTCCAAGTGCGCGACTTGTATGTGGAGTTTCGCTCTCGCGGGGGTGTAACTTATGCAGTGAATGGCGTGGACTTCGACTTGCACGCGGGGGAGACGCTGGGCGTAGTGGGTGAATCTGGTTCCGGCAAATCGGTGACCTGTGGTGTTATCATGGGATTGTTGCCCAAACCGCCCACGTGGGTGAATCCTGAGGCTTCGGCAATCTTTGATGGGAAGAACCTGTTGAGCCTTGGCGAGTCGGAATTGCGTCGCATCCGCGGCAATATCATTTCCATGATTTTTCAAGATCCCATGACCTCGCTCAACCCTTGCATGCGCATTGTCGATCAGGTGGCTGAACCGCTCATCATTCACCGCGGCTTGTCACACAATGAGGCGCGCGAACTTGCCATCCGTGAGTTGGAACTCACAGGCATCCCGCAGGCAGCACAGCGTGCCGATTGTTTCCCGCATGAATTTTCAGGGGGCATGCGCCAGAGGGTGATGATAGCCATGGCTCTTATCACGCGCCCGCGCGTTCTGATTGCGGATGAGCCTACCACTGCTTTGGACGTGACCGTGCAAAAACAGATCCTTGATTTACTGCGTGATCGCCAGCAAGAGCTCGGCACGTCCATCATCCTAGTCACGCACGATTTGGGTGTTGTGCGGCAGTATGCTCATCGTATCCAGGTGATGTACGCCGGTAGTATCCTTGAGCAAGCACCCACGCAGGAGCTGCTTTCCCATCCGCTGCATGCTTATACGCGTGCGCTCATTGCTGCTGTGCCCCACCCTGAGCAACGAGGACAGCAGCTTCCCACCATTCCTGGCTTACCGCCGGATTTACGCGTGCCCATTCACGGTTGTTCCTTTCGCACTCGCAATACCTTAGGTCATCCAGAGTTATGCCTCATCGATGCCATTCCTCCGCTCATTGAGCACTCACCGGACCATTTTGTGCGTAACTGCCCAGGATGCTATATAGCTCATGATCAGTAGTTTTGTTTATATTTGATTGGAGGGTGCGCCACATTTCATAGCGCGGTTCTGATTCTGCGAACGAGTTGTGGAATGAGGTTGCTTTTTGAGAGGAGAGAGGGTAAAATGCACCCGCAACCCTTGTGAAGATCACACCACTCAGAATATTCTCGCTCAAGCTGGCGTTTTTTAGCGCTGTGCTGGTGTACATGGCTGTGGATTTGCTCGTGTGGCACGGGCCGGTGTGGGGCGCGCTACACAGGCAGCAGGGTGAGCCGCATGTGGATCGGGCGGCACGGGTGTACGGCGAATCTGTAACCCATGACGAGTTGGTTCGTTTTGAACAGGAGCAAAATTGGCTGCGCGGGCGTTCGGAAACTCCTCGAATGGAACGCGCCGCCATGTTGATGGAGTTGGTTCGGCGTACGCTTCTGCGTATCCGTACACGTTACAACGACAAGAATTTGCCGGACTGTACGGAAGAGGCTCGGGCTGAACTTGCCAAGCTGGAAAGCCGGGCAATCAGCGGGCAAGAGTTTGAGATGTGGCTGACGAGTCAGGGGTACACGCGGCAGAGCTTTGAACAACGACTGGTTGCGATGACGAAGTCTGCGGCCCTGTTGGAGCGTGCAGTTGATCCCCATTGTGCGGTGAGCGATGAGGATGCAGACAAGCATTATGAGCTGTTGCACGATGTGCTGCGTATTCCCGCCCACCGGAAAGTGAGGCAAATTTTTCTCTCCACATTGGACAAAGATCCACGAGTGGTGGAGGAGCAGGCACGCAGCTTGCTGCAACAGGTGAAAGATGGCGCGGATTTCGCTCAACTTGCCCGCAACATGAGTGAGGATGATGCTACGGCTGCACGAGGCGGTGATTTGGGAGACGTGTACGATACGTCGGAACGCATCTTGCCGGAGTTGCCGCTGTTTGGGGAAGGTGCATTGCCGACGGATGAAGCGACCCTGGTGCAGAGCAGATGGGGCTGGCATATTTTGATACTCGGCAAGGTCGAGCCGGCACGCACGCCGAGTGCGCGTGAATGTCGCCCCATGCTCAAGAGCGCTATACGGAGTGCTCAGCGCGAGCTTGCTGTGCGCGCTTTTTTTGACGCCGCTCTCCGCGAAGCATTTAGTAAGGAGCATCTCATCATTTATGGCGAGTGACACCATCAGCATCAGCTTAGCCGAACATCCCTTCAGGGGTGAGTTAACGGTGCCGGGAGATAAGAGTATATCTCACCGCGTGGCAATTTTGGGTGGATTGGCACATGGCACCACCCGAGTACACAACTTCCTGTGTAGTGCAGATTGTTTGAACACCTTGCGCGCTATGCAACAGCTCGGCGCCGCAGTGAGCCCGATTGAGCAATCGGGCGACTTTTCCATCACGGGTACCGGTATGTGTCCAATTCCTCCCTCAACGGACATAGATTGTGGCAATTCTGGTACGGGAATGCGCTTGTTGGCTGGGGTGCTTGGGGCATTGCCCTTTGGCAGCCGTCTGGTAGGAGATGAGTCATTGAGCCGCCGTCCAATGCGCCGTGTGATGACTCCGTTGGAGCAGATGGGAGCGTGCATTCACGCGTGCGGGCAGAACCCGGGCTGCGCGCCGCTGGAAATTACGGGTGGCAATCTTCGCCCCATTCACTACGTCTTGCCTGTAGCAAGCGCCCAAGTGAAAAGCTCCATCATGTTGGCCGGGCTATT
Source organism: uncultured Akkermansia sp. (assembly GCA_947589295.1). Taxonomy (GTDB): domain Bacteria; phylum Verrucomicrobiota; class Verrucomicrobiia; order Verrucomicrobiales; family Akkermansiaceae; genus Akkermansia. The sequence continues at coordinate 6,838 of CANQBZ010000048.1, read as the reverse complement.
TGCAGACGGCGAGACGTGCGTGGAGCAGCCCATCGTGACTCGCGATCACACGGAGCGCTTGCTGCGCCACTTTGGCGTGCCTTGTCAGCAATCAGAAGATCGCCTGAGTATTGCTGTGCATGGGCGTGTCCATCTGCAGGCGCGTGATATTGACGTTCCATCCGATTTTTCAAGTGCGGCGTTTTGGGTGGTAGCGGCGAGTTTGGTCCCGGGGAGCGAGCTGATGCTGCGCGGAGTGGGACTTAATCCCACGCGCACGGCGCTGTTGGAGGTGCTGCGGCGCATGGGGGCACAGGTTGAGATCGAGGATTTGCGGGGCGAATGTGAGCCGATGGGTGACATAAGAGTTCGCTACGCTCCGCAGATGCGCGGAACGGAGATTTTGCCCGAGGAAATTCCCAATCTCATTGATGAGGTGCCCATTCTTGCCGTTGCGGCGGCATGTGCCCGAGGGGATACCAGCATCCGTCATGCCGCTGAGCTGCGCGTGAAGGAGAGCGATCGCATTAGCGCGGTTGTACATAATCTCCGTGCTATGGGCGGACAAGTGCGGGAGTACGATGACGGCATGGTTATCACTGGCGTTCCCTCACTTGTCGGCACGACTCTGGATAGTTTTACCGACCATCGCATCGCTATGAGTTTCCTTGTCGCGGGCATGCGCGCAGCAGGACGCACTACACTCCTGCGTTGCGGCAATATTGAGACTTCCTATCCCGGTTTTGAACTCCACCTGCAGCAGCTTATCCGCTGAATACTATGTCACGCATCACAGAGGAATGCGAAGCGCGCATCAAGAGCTCGGCAGATATTGTTGAGGTGGTGGGGCGCTACGTGCCTCTCCGGCGGGCGGGATATTCATGGAAAGCGTGTTGTCCGTTTCACAGCGAAAAGACACCTTCCTTTCATGTGAATCCTGCACGGCAGAGTTTTCACTGCTTTGGTTGCGGTGTGGGAGGCGATGCGGTGAAGTTTGTGATGATGTTCGAAAATCTGGATTATCCGACAGCGTTACGCCGTTTGGCGGACATCTGCGGAATTCCCGTCATTGAGCAGGAAGAAGATCCGGAGGAACTGCGTCGCCGACGTTTGCGCGCGAAAGTAGTACAACTCAATGAACTCGCAGCTCAATTTTACCACACACAGCTCTGTCGCAGCCCGGAAGCTCAACCTGCTCGGGATTACCTGAAGCAACGTGGCGTCAATATTCAGGTCGCTAAATCGTGGCAGCTTGGTTGGGCGGCGCCCGACTTCAGCGGCTTGCGCAAGCTGGCGCTTTCGCGAGGATTTGATGAGGCAACTATGGAAGCCGCCTACCTAGTGAGCCGAAATGAGCGTGGAAATTATCCAATTTTCCGCGACCGACTCATGTTTCCTATCCGCAATGTGCGAGGTGAGGTCGTCGGCTTTTCCGGACGCGTCATGCAGCCGGACCAAGATCCGCGCAAATATGTGAACACGGCTGAAACTGTCGCCTTTCGCAAAGGAGAATTGCTTTTCGGCCTTTACAAGGCAACTGCGCCCATAGGCAAGGCGGGGATGCAGGTCGTTATCTGCGAAGGACAATTGGACGTCATTGCTTGCCATGAAAATGCGGATGTTCGCAACGCAGTGGCCGGCTTGGGTACCGCTTTTACGGAGGATCACGCTCGTACGCTTGCCAAATATGCGAAGCGAGCTATCCTGTGCTATGATGGTGACCGAGCGGGAATGGCGGCGAGTGAAAAAACTTACCGAAAGCTGGCGCAAGCCGGGTTGGAAGTATGCCAGGCTGACCTCCCCGCCGGGGAAGACCCGGATTCACTCATTCGCTCTCAAGGAGCGTCGGCCTTGCAGCAGGCTATCGCAGAGGCACAGCCATACTTGATCCGCCGCGTTGTGCATGAACTCGAGCATTGCGGTCAGGATGCCGGCGCACGAGCTGCTGTCGTTCCTCGCATGGCCGAGCTTACAGCGCAAATTAAGGATCCCATACGACGCGATGCTTTGGTAGTGGATTTGGCAACCCGTCTCAATATCGGTCCGGAAGCATTTCGCTCCGCCGTCAATACGATGGTGCGCAAGTTAAGGGACGATGCCCGTCGCGGGGAAAAGCGGACGCCTCAAACAAGCGCGCAAAACACAGATGAACAGGAGGCGCTTCCCGCCCCCGAAGAGCAGATGGAAGTGGTGCCCTTGCCGTTGCACAATACCATTTCCGGTCTTATTTCCATGGCTCTGAGCAGCAAAAGAGCACAAGAGCTTCTTCTTGAACGCATAGAAGACTTGCAGGAGCCGATACGTACGCTCTCCGGGGGAATCATCTTGCAACGACTCATGGAGCAATTGCCTGCGCCCGGAGATGAGGAGGCCCTGCGCGAGTTTGCTGAGCAATTACCACCTGAGCAGGCACTTGCTCTGCGCGCGGTAGGAATGGAATACTACCCGGAGGAAAAACTCGCTCAGCACGTGAATTTCGCCTGTGCCCGAGCCGCTCGTTTCGCACTTCAAGAGCGTATCGATGCATTGCGCGGGCGCATCCGCGCGGCCGTGGAAAGCCCTGAAACGCTCAAGGCGTGCTTTGATGAGTTGCAGCGTTTGCTCGTCATCAACGATGATACTGCGCCATGAGCCCCGAATCTCGCCAGCTTGAGCAAGGAATGCGCCAGAGCATGGTGGTGGGCGCTTCGATGCAGCTTTTTTTACGCGCGTTGCAAGCCTCCCAGACAGAGCTCGCGCAGATGGCTACCCACGCGCTCAACAGCAACCCAGCCTTGGAGGAACTTCCTCCTCCTTTAGCTCAGGAAGATGAGGACGCCCGACCGACTCCCGATTTTGAGGCTGCAAGGCGTCACGATGCCTTGGTGGAGGCGCTTCCACAACAGACCACACTGAGTGAATATTTGGAGGAGCAGGTGCTGCAGAGTGGTCTCCCGCGTGTTGTTGAGCGCGATGCGATTGCGCTCATTGCGCGTATGGATACGCACGGTTTCTTTGTTGAGGATCCAGAGACGCTTGGGATATCTCCTGTACGCTTGCGTGAGGCCTTGCGTGTGGTACAGGATTTGGAACCGGCGGGGGTGGGTGCACGAGATTTGCGGGAAAGCCTGTTGCTGCAATTACGTCGCGAAGGTGAGGAGAAGAGCCTGTCTTATCGCCTGGTGAATGAATGCTGGGCGGAGCTCGCACGTCATCGGTTCTCTCAGGCTGCGCGTACGTTGGGTGTGAGCGAAAAGGCACTGAACGCCGCTGTTCATCGCATTTCACGTCTTAACCCGGACCCTGGAAGCGGCTTTTCGGCGGTCGAACAACCCATTGGCGCCCCAGATGTTATCGTCCTGCGTCACGGTAGGGAGCTGACCGTGCAACTGACTGGGGAGATGGTGCCACACCTGGCGTTATCTGCCCAGTACCGGGAGATGCTTGCAGAACAAGCGGATAAAGCAGAGTTGCGACGTTATCTTTCTCAATGCTTTCGCGAGGGGCGTGAACTCATCCGCGCAATAGAAAAACGCCAAGAGACCATTCTTACAGTAGCTCGCGCAATTGTGGAGCATCAACGTGATTTTTTTCTACGTGGACCATCCTTTCTGCGTCCGTTGCGCATGGATGAAGTTGCTGAAGCGACTCAAATGCACGCATCCACTGTGTCCCGTGCAGTAAATGGAAAATATCTGCGCTGTGAGTACGGAGTATATGAATTGCGTTCGTTTTTTACATTTGGCCTACCGACTGCTTCAGGGGAACAACAAACAAGTGGAGCAAATATCAAAGCCCAAATCCGCGCATTGATAGAAGCCGAGGACGTCAGCGCACCTCTCAGCGACGCTGCACTCGAGAAATTACTGACCCAGCGTGGGCTTAGGATAGCTCGTCGCACCATCGCCAAATATCGCGATCAGCTTCGCATTTTGCCAGCTGCGCTGCGGAAACGGGGTGGGTGAAGATACTGACATCTCTTCCCATAGATAGAAATTAGTGTGGTCAGGTACAGTCCACTTTTTTCTTCCAATCGGTGAAGTTTATCCATATAATTCAACCATGAATAAAGAACGATCGAGGCGGAAGAGAACTCAGAAAGGGAAAAAGCGTTTGCTACCTTTCATAATAGCGGGTGTGTTGATGGTTTTAGCCTTTGCTGTAAGCATCACAAAAATGCGGGAGAGCGCCGTACCTGGTCCGACAGAGCAACCTCGTGAACAGAAAGAAAAACGAGCATCAAAAAAAACAGAGCCAGTTGAAGAAAATGATAAGCAAGATGTGCTTCAACGACAGACGGAGGAGGCTGAACCCAAAGTGGTAGACGTCGTTCCCCAACCCCAGCAATCGCCTGAGGAGGAAAATGAGGATAATACCCAACAGCCCGTTACGACAACGGAGCCAAAACTGCACGCGACTGATGATAATGAACACCCCTGTGAGCCTCAGCCCGATGTGCCGGAGCCTTCCGATACGACTCGAGCAGATGTGTTCACGCAGAAAACTTCTGTACCAGCGGATGTGACTACCTCCACCGACCCGGAGGATGCGCCAAATGACTCTGCGTCTGCTGAACAACCCTCGCCGGCAACTACCCCGACAAAAAATCATGCACCCGTGTTTCCGACAGAACAGAAAGGGGAGCGTACGGGTGGCTCATCTACTGACTTCGCGGAGCCTCTTACGTTGTACGGTGGAAACACCAATACCCCGGAGCAGCAGGCGTTATGGCGATTGTGGATGGAGCGCATGATTAACCGTGAGAAGGTAAGTGAACTCGTGCCCATACTCGAGACGCGCCTGCGTGAAATCATCCCCCAACTTATCAGTGGCGATCGCCTCAGTTACACTTCCTATAAAAATTCGCGTTCGCTGGTAAAGGCTGTAGAGCTTTGTTACCTGGCAAAACTTGTTGAGCCGACGAGATTAGATGCTTTCCTCAAATCGGAACGTATGCATGGTGAGGAATCCAAGATGTCACCGAAAAACTTTATGAAGTGGCTGTTAATCGATCGTTCGCGGCCACTGCACCAACTTCTGCAAGCTTTCGCGCTCAACTCCGGACGGGCTGCCGAGTTTCCACGTACTCTCAAGGTGTTCTATGAGCTATGGAAGCGTACACCAGAGCGTGACAATACGCGCTACATGAATCTCGCTATAGCATGCTCATTGATTCGCTCAGATGCAGCTCACTCTCCTGGTATGTTGCGTATGCCTGATGAGCACTTGTTGAGCATTCCGGAACTTTACGATTATTACCGCACTCAGGATATCAAAAATGCGTTGATCACGAATATTCATAAACTTGGAGTGGCCGAATTGCTGCATGTGGTAGATGTGCGCCTGCCGATGTCGGAGTTTGAATGGGTAAAAAGAAAACTGAATTACCAGCGCTCCAACTGGGGCGCCGCTTACTCTGGCATTGAGTATATCATGGAGCGAGCCACACAAGATGTGGACCCTTACAAGCTGTACACTTTCGAGGAAATAAAGGAGTTGGGTGGCGTGTGCCGCGACCAAGCGTATTTTTGCAGCGCGACAGCCAAAACGCGTGGCTTGCCTGCTGTCACCATTTGTGGCGATGGAGATCGGGGTCCACATGCCTGGGTCGCTTTGTATACTTCAGAAAAAAACGGATGGACCACCGTAGGTTCCTACGGCTATAAAACGGGTCGATATATTGACCCGTGTTCGGGCCTTTCAGTCCATGAATCCGCCTTGACCGGAAAAGACAATAAGCTTCCCCCCGAACGGCAGGAGTCGGCAGGAAACTGTATGGTGCTCTCTGATTACCTTTGCCGCACCAATAGCAAGGCAGAGGGATTAGGCTGTGCACGGTTTGTGACGCTGGCATACCCGCAACTTACCTCATCTTGGCGCAATTATGTGGACGTGATGGAGCAGAGCGGGAGCGAGTCAGTCAACTTGGCAGCGTGGCGACGCTTGTATGCGGAGCTGGGGCACCAAGTAAAAAAGAACATGGAGCTAATGGACCTGGCTCAGTACGTTCAGGCCAACCATGTGATGGAGGGGAAGAAAGATAATGTCAAATTGAATGTTCTTAAGAGGAGCTCTCGTAAGCTTGATGAGCTGATACAAGCGGGCCGAGTTGACTTGGCAATAGAAAGTATGGAGCGACAGGCAAAAATATATGCTGATAATGCTGATTATCGTGGACTCGCTAGTTTTTTTAAGGGATATTTCAAAGATTATGGCCAGCAGACCAACACCTTTGGCATGATGCTGGAACTTTATATGCGCAAAGTGGATGACTGTGCCAAGAAAATTCGAGCTGATGGAAAGTTAGATGAGAAAGCCAAGGAGAATCTGATTTGTGGCATGTGGCGCACCTGCGCGAAAGATGCCGAGGGAGCATTTGGCAAGGGGGCGCTTGATTCCAATGATTTTTTTGCTGTAAAAAAAGTGGCAAGCATTATGCACGAGATCGCGGAATGCTGGCGACTCAGTGGAGATGAGAAGCGCGCTCAGCGCATGGAGACCGTTGCGGAGGAACGTTACCAAGAAATTCGCGAGCGCAGCACTGATAAAAGGAGCGAACAGCTTAACCGGGCAAGAAGAAGGAAGTAGCCACAGGCCGCTGTTAGTATGCAATGTTGTCTGAGGAAAGCATGAAGACCCTGCCGAGAATATCGATACTACCGGATGGTTGTACGCTCAGAAGCATTGGGTCTCGGTGGCTTTCCCTTTCAGCGCGATGAGCCAAAGGGCTGCCCAAGGCAACCTCATATGGATAGAGACGAAATTTCAACTCGTCAATCGAAAACAGTCTTCTCCTGCATAAATTTCCCCTTAATTAGGGTGAAAATGCCCGGACGCGTGTGACAACGCGTCCGGGCATAACACCGATCCTGTCCTCCCT
>CANQBZ010000047.1 GCA_947589295.1 uncultured Akkermansia sp. | reverse complement strand
CGATTCGGAACTTTTGACGCATCGAGGCGTAGCAGGCTATTTTAGAAAATTCTCTCCGAAGAGATTTTTCTAAAATAGAAATTGACAAGCAGGAAAGAAAAGGAGCCTGATTCAGTCAAATTGCCGAATAATTTTTGTCCAAAATGTACAATAAAAATTGTCCAAAATAGATAAAAATGGATTGAGAAGATAGGTAAAGCGTGTGAAATGAATGGGGAGAGAAAGAGGAAATCGCGTCCCCGGCAGGCACAATCAGGGCAGGGAGCAGTTGTGCTTCTTGAAGATTTGCTCGTAAACAGGGTACCTCTTGAAACTCTTTTTGAGATACTCGATGGCCTTGGCATCCTTCTCATTCTTCGGGTCGAGCTTTGCTCCCAGCTCAAGCAAGGCGTCCAGGACGGCAGACCTGTATTTTGAAAAGTCATCGAAAGTGAAAGAGACTTCATCGTAGGCTTCCTTAGCGAATCGATCGAGAGGCGTTTCGCCCGACTTGCTACGGGAGTTCACATCTACGCCGGCCTTTACCAGGGTACGGATAGCCTCGACGCCACCACTATGAATGTACCATCCTGCGGCGGCGTGTATGAGTGCAAATCCTTTCTTATTGACAGCTTTAAGATCGGCGCCGGATTGAAGCAGAAAGTCGAACATGCGCTTTGAGTAGGCGTGGAAGATAGGCGTCTCACCTTCCAGATCTTTGCCATTGACATCCAGCCCGGCTTTCAGGAGTTCGCGGGCGACATCAATGGCGGACGGCTCCCTAGATTCAGCCGTGGCATGCAGCAGGGTGTAGTCTTTCTTATCCTTCACCTTGACATCCGCTCCGGCGGCAACTGCCGCTTTGTACAGATCCAGGGTGAGGTTTTCAGGATGCTTGCGTGTGATGTAGAGCAGGGGCGTGCCGCCATCCGCATCCCGGGCATTGATGTCGAGCCCGAGCTTCACGAGGCCTTGCAGGCTTTGGGCGTCTCGCACATAAAAGAGGATAGTTCTCGACCATTTATCGGTAGCTTTGGGGTCGGCTCCCAGGGCAATCAACTTTTCAAAAATGGGGCAGAGGTCATCTCCTTTTACATCATACGGGATTTCCAATGTGGCAAGCGCATCGGCAGGTAATTTGGCGCTGCTTTCGTTGAGAGCGTCGAGTATGGGGAGGTAGGCAGCGAGCTGGTCGCGCAGGGGCATGTCATCGCACGTTCTTGGAAAACGAGAGAGGTGGAGGGCTGCCGCCCAGGTGTCTGCATCCACCTTAGCACCGGCTTTGATCAGTGCGCGGATGATATCCGGCAAGAAGCGCATGCGCTGGATACGAGCACGGAAATTCGGGGTGATGGCGCGATCGGTGGTTGCTTGTCCTCCTCGGAGTCCACTCGCGTCTACACGGTCTTTGAAAGAAGAGAAAATTTGTCGGATGGTGGGGGTTTTACAAGCATCAGGTTTTGCTCCGGCAGCTAAGAGCTCGTTCATCACGTCGAGTCGTCCATCGTACGCAGCGGCATCCAGTGGCGTATCCTCGTTGCTGAACTCTTTTATGTTAGCATTTGGGTCCGCGCCTGCCTCGATGAGCAGCTTGGCCGTGGCGGCATCCTGCGCCCAGAAGAGCAGGGAGGGCATGATCTTTCCATCTCCGTTGAGTTTGGCGTCTGCACCCAGAGCTTTGATGAGCGCCTTCACCACGGGGGCCGGTTGGTGGCTCCACACAGCGTAGGCGAGCGTGTTGCTGAAGTTATGTGTGCCTTGTTTGGGGTCTGCTCCGGCTTCGATGAGCGCCTTGACCATCTCTGCAGATTGTGCCAGCGATAGGAGATTCGCTGGGTAGAGTGTCCCGGATAGGTAATCGGAGAACGCTAGAAACAATGCTGCAGTCGCGGTCTTTTCATCACCGCTCTGATTAACCAAATCTGCATGCTCCTTGAGCGCTTTTTTGACTTCTTTCACGGCATCGGCAGCCACCAGGGCGCATATGGCGGCCTTTTGCTCTGCCTCTTTGGTTGTGTTTAGCTTGAGCCCAAGTGCGAGCATAAGCCGAATGCTTTCGGACGGGGTGTTGACGCTTATGACAGGTGAGCCGTCATCATTGCGCGCATTCACGTCGCAGCCCTGACGCACGAGAAAGGCTACACTTTCCGGCGGGATGTGGGCAGCGGCGAGTACTTGCCTGCCGCCTTCCTTCCTCTTGATGTCCGCTCCTACTTTCCAATTTCGACTCACATGGCTCAGGTAAATGGCGTCGCCACCTTGAAGACTTGCGCGCAGTTTTTCCGCGCCCACTTTCTTGGCCCACTCGGCCTCGCTTTCGTCCAGCGGCTCCTTTTCTTCCGCACAGAGGCGCAGCAGCTCACGCAGGCGTATGTCGCCGGTGAGCTCATACGCCGTCTTTCCATCCTTGTTTTTTGCTTTCACATCCGCCCCTTTCGCAATCAGCCAGCACACGGCTAGACGATGGTTGCGGGATGCCGCCACCATGAGCGGGGTCATGCCCTGCTTGTTCGGGGCGTTCAGTTTGGCTGCCGAGGTGATGCCGCTCAATTTCTTGAGCAAAAGGGCCTCTCCCCTGTCCTCCGGTGATGATTTTTTCCCGGCGCTCTCATCCTTGCTCCCCTTTTTATCGCCTTTTTTCTTATCCTTTCCATGAAACAGCACCCTAACCCCGTGGGGTACCTTCCACCCTTTTTCAGCGCCATCTGCACCGGCTGCCAAGAATAAGCACGCGATAGCTGTAAGCGCAATGTATTTACAACAAATCAATAACAAAAATCGGGGGGGGTAGCGGCGATGTGTGACATAACGAATGTTTGAGTAACCGGGAAAGAGTCTATCAGTTTCTACCCCGAAGGGCAAGCAAATATTTCGGCTCATTTTCGGATGAATCGATGCGGATTTTACTGCAAAAATGAGCCGATTTGAAGCGAAATAGCTCAATTTTGAGCCGTAAATGCAAAATTTTTCACGATGGCTCGGTGGATAGCCGACTGGGAGCGGGGAGGCTGTGGGCGTGGCTGGTCAGATGAATTGGAGGGCGAGTTCATCCGCCAGGAGGAGACCGCGAGGGGTGGGGCAAAGTCGGGTTGGGGAGAGGGAGCAAAGACCCTCGCTCACCAGGGAGGGCAGAATGGGCAACTGATTGGGAGGGATAAGGGAGAGGGGGATTCCCTCATCCGTGCGCAGGCCGAGGGCGATCAGCTCGGTGCGGCGTTGGGCAGGGGAAAGGGGGGAGGCAGAGCCAGGAGGAAGCTGACCCTGGGCAAGAGAGGCGATGTAGCGGGCAGTGTCATGGGCGTTTTCATAGCGGACGCCGCGTACGGTGCTGCAGGCGCCGGGACCGAGGCCGGTATAATCCTCCCCGCGCCAGCAGGAGAGGTTGTGCAAGGAGCGGGCGGAGGCAGAGCGGGCGTAATTGGATACCTCATAGTGACGAAAGCCGGCGGAGGTGAGCAGATCGTGAGCCAGGGAGTAGAGTTGCACCTGGGTTTCTTCCTCCGGCGCGGTCAGCGTTGCGAATGGGGTTCCCGGTTCCAGGGCGAGGCTGTAGGTCGAGATATGATCCGGCCGACAAGCAAGGGCTTGTTCAAGGCTGTGCTTCCACGCTGCTGCCGATTGGTTGGGCAGGCAGAACATGAGGTCGATATTCACTTGCATACCCCCTTCTTCCCGCAGCAAATGCACACTCCTGGCAATATCCGCCGGGGAGTGGTCGCGGCCGAGGAAAAGCAGTTCCGACTCAAGGAAGGATTGGGCGCCGAGTGAGACGCGGGTGATACCCAGCTTGCGCCAGTGGCGGACTTTGGAGGCGGTGAAGGTGGCGGGATTGGCCTCCAGGGTCCACTCGCGCAGCTGGGAGAAATCCAGGCGTTGCTGCAGGCCGTCGATCAACAGCTGGAGGTGGGTGGGGGAGAGCATGCTGGGAGTACCGCCGCCAAAGTAGAGGGTTTGCGGAGCGGCCGCAAGAGGCAGGCGTAGTTGAGACTCGGCCACGAGCGCCTGCACAAAGCCCCTCATGTGCGTTGCTCCCGGGGTGTGCTTGTAAAAGGCGCAATACGGGCACACTCTGCGGCAGAAGGGAATGTGGATGTAGATATGCTCTGCTGCCTGCATGGTCGGGAGGGAGAGCTGCCAATGGGGGCTACTGCGAGATGCTTTCGCCATCCTCCGGGACGACCACGTTGCTGAGATGCAGCGCGCGGATGTCAGCGCGGGTGACGGTGAGGTGGCTGACGGTGTCCATGTGGCTGGCGATGATGAGGGCGTCCTTGGCGTACGCGGCTATGGTTGAGACATCCTCTGTGCCCATGATGAGTTTTTCGCCGGAGGCGACGCTGGCGGCACAGGCGTTGACGACAATGACGGCTGGGCGGAAAGCATCCAACGCCGTTTTGACTTCCGGGCACCAGATGGTATCGCCGGCGATGTAGAGGGTTTTCTCCCCCGGAGCCGTGAAGACGACGCCCATGGCATCGTAGGGCATGCCGATGCCCTCGCAGATAGGTTGGATGATGTCTCTGCGACCGTGTTGGCCGCCGGTTTTGAAGAGGGTGGAGCCATGGAAGGGAAGGCCGGCCTCGCTGAGGGTGCGCACATCCGTGAACCCGAAGCCGACAATGGTTGCGCGGTCGGTTTCATTCTGCACGAAGAAGGGGATGTCTTTTCGGAGCGCGCCGAGGGCGATCTCGTCGATGTGATCCGGGTGCCAGTGCGTCAGGATCACCGCATCGACCCGGACGATATCCTCGACGCTGATGGGAAGTTCGCAGCGCGGCTGGCGAATGTGCGGGTTGACGGCGGAATCGAAGCCGGGCATAGCTTCCTTGGGCAGCAGCCAGGGGTCTATCAAAAAGCGTGTGCCGTTGAAGGTGACGATGAGGGTGGCGTTTCTGATCTGGCGAATGTTCATGACCGGGCGCGTGGGTGGGATGTCGGGAGAGGGCTTTCTGTTGAAAAAACGGGGCGAGTGACACGGTTGCCACTCGCCCTGAAAGTAAGCGATGAGTTTCTTTACAGCTCGGCAGCGGCGGGCTTGTCGAGGAAGAACTTGGCATCCGGGTGCTTCTGCAGGAAGGAGGCCGCCACATCCGCCGTGACGGGGCCTTGGATGGCTTTCTTCACGATGGACGCTTTCTTCTCGCCCCAGGCCATGAGACGCACTTTTTTGGCGCCCATGATGGTGGCCACGCCCATGGTGATAGCGGTCTTGGGCACGTTGTCGAAGCCGCCGAAAGCGGGGGCGGCATCGGTCTTGGTGAGGTCATCGAGGGTGACTTGGCGGGTGATGGTGGTGTCATCCGAGCCGGGTTCATTGAAGCCGATGTGGCCGGTGCGGCCGATGCCGAGAATCTGCAGGTCGAGCCCGCCGCAGGCCTTGATCTTAGCCTCGTAGGCGGCGCAGTGGGCGGGAATGTCCGCCGGGGCGAGCGTGCCGCAGGGCAGGTTCACGTTCTCGGGCTTGATGTCGATGTGGTCAAACAGATTGTGGTGCATGAAGTACCAGTACGACTCTTTGTGTTCGTGCGGCAGACCTGTGTACTCATCCAAGTTGAAAGTGGTTACGTTGGCAAAGGAGAGCCCCTCTTCCTTGTGCAAACGAATCAGCTCCGCGTAGAAAGGAAGGGGAGTAGCCCCGGTGGCAAGACCCAGCACCACGTTTTTGCCCTCTGCCTGGCGAGAACGGATGAGCTGAGCGACCTCCGCTGCCAATGTTTTGGCGGCGGCCTGCGGCGTATCGAAAACTTCGTATGTCATAGCACGGCTATTCTATACGATTGGAGCGCAAAAGCAACCCCAAAATGAGGCAGGGCAAACGCATGGGAACGTGCGCTTGCTATTTGCGATTTTCGATTTATGATTTGCTATTCGTTGATAATGCGCTCGTTGTGCATGTTTATCCGGAATGGGCCTGATCCGGCGGCTGAGGAGTTTTCTCTATTTCCCCACTTCATCCAAATGCGTTTGCGGTTGCCGTTTACTGAAGGGGAGGGAAGCGCGAAACGGGAGAGGAGAGTGAGATCCGGGAATCTTGAAGAACCGCCCGGCATTACGGGCGGCGATTGGTTCGGGAGGCGTGCGGAGGAAGCGAAGCGCTGCAACGGCTCGATCCAATCGTCAATCACCGGAACGCGAGAGGGGCTTTTTCAGGGCGAAAATATAGAATTGACATGGAGGGGGAAGGCGGGCTAGGATGCGGGGGATGAAGCAACGGTTGCACAGTTGGATGAGAAGGATGGGGTGTGCGTTGCTGGCGTTGCTGGCGGCGGGGTGCGAGATTCCCCTGGTGCCCAAGCCGCAGTTGGCGCGGGCGCAGCGTGGGGAGCAGGTGGTGGCACGGCTCATGGAGCAGCTGCGCGTGGACTGGAAGGCGCTTGGGCAGGCAAAGATGGAGGGGGGTGAAAGACAGGCGCTCATCACTCGCTACAACCGGAATTTGCTGCGGCTTGTGCAGCATGTGCGCTATGATGTTCTGGTGCGCAAGCAGCAGTTGCCCTGTCCTTTTGTGCTCGAATATGAGGGAGTGCAGAGCATCCAACGCCTGAGCGAGGTTTTTGATGATATTGTTCCGGCGCAGCAGGTGAGGCTGGAAGAGCTTGAGGAGCGCTATGTGGCGCCCGGACTTGGGGTGCCCATGGTAGGAGTGATACCGGCGACGAAACTTCGGCAGGATTTTGGCATAGCGGCTTTTCGAGCGCGCGGGACCGTGAGCACGCTTACCGGGATCCTGGAGTTCCCGGGAGGCAAACCTGTGATGCGCCTCATTTCGCGACGAGAACACGAAAATGCGCGCGTGGGGCGCATGCGTTACCAGCTTGCCGGAGATTTTTCCGCCGCCATTGAGGTGTACTGGAGGCTTACGCGCGTGCAAAAGGACAAATTTCTCGGGCTCCTGCGCCCGCAACACGTGCGCAACGCGACCGGCCTGGTGTGCATGGAAAGATATGACGCGCACAAGATACCAGTGGTGCTGGTGCATGGGTTGGCAAGCAGCGCGGCCACCTTCGCCAATTTGGTAAACCGCTTGATGCGCGAGCCGGAGATACGCCGCAACTTCCAATTCTGGTACTACAATTACCCGACCGGATTGGCCTGGCCAGTCAGCGCGGCGGGCTATCGCGCGGCACTGCGGCGCACGCGCGAGCATTTCGACCCGGAGCATCGCAATCCAAATTGGGAGCGCATGGTGGCAGTGGGGCATTCCATGGGAGGTCTCATCACCCATTACAGCCAGTGCATCGAGCCGTGGAAACTTCTGGAGGCAGCCAACGACCCGCAACATGGCAATCAATTTTCCAATTTTCTCTCCGGACGCTTCGTGAACCGTCCCCTGCCTGTGGGGCAGGATGAAAACTTGCGCGATGTGTATTACTTTGAGCCGATTCGCGCCGGGCGTGTGGTGTACATGGCTACGCCCCATCGCGGCGCACCGATAGCTCGCAATCGATTTGTGTTGCTGTTCAGCAACCTGATGCGCCTGCCGCAAACTCTCGTTGAGGAAATCTTCTCCATCGCCACCCTTCAGCAGGACAGCGTGCTGACCAATCCGGGGAAGTTTGCCAGGGAGTTCAACAGCATACGCCAGCTTTCGCCGGACAGCTATTCCATCCGTGGCCTGTCGCGCCTGGCTGTGCGAAACGTGCCCACATACACCATCCTGGGCGACAGGGGCTACAACGATTCACCACGGAGCTCGGACGGCATCGTGCCCTACTGGTCTTCTCACCTCCCTTGGGGAGCAGAGGATATCGTGTCCTCCGACCATCATGTTCAGGATGCCGAGGAGACTGCGGATGTTTTTGCGCGCATTCTGCGGGGCGCCCTGCACGACCGCGATGTCACGCATCCTGGAGCGCGCGAGATCACCCGGGAAGATGCCGGCGGACGACCGGAGAAATGAACCGGCCAAGGGCGCCCTTTGGAAGATGGACTGTTCCAAGTGCGATTTTTTTGGGGGGCGCGCATGGGAAAAATGAGCAGATGTGAGAATTTATGCTTGCAAGTGCGCTGCGCCGTAGTATAATCCCCCCACCTTGTAAGGTCGATTTGCCGCAGCCACGAAAATCAACCCCAACACAAGTACCTATACTATGAGCGAAATCAATGTCAACGACTTCAAGACGGACGAAAAGGATACCGGTTCCACCGGTTTTCAAGTAGCCGTGTTGACGAAGCGTATAGCTCACCTCACTGAGCACCTGACCGAACACAAGCACGACCATGCATCACGGCGCGGTTTGCTGATGATGGTGGCCAGGCGGCGCAAGTTGCTGGATTATGCCAAGCGCACGAATCCGGAGCTGTACCGCAGTTTGCTGGAGCGGCTTTCGCTTCGTCGATGAGGTCGCGCGGCTCAGTTCGTTTTTCAACCGCTGCAGGGTTTCTCTCCTGCGGCGGTTTTTTCTATGCTTGACATCACGCGCGATCTGGGCTATAGTGCGCGGGCTGTGAAAAGGCGCCTGCGCAAGAAGTACCATGTGGGTGAGTTTGTCGAACTGGGATTCTTTATCAAATTCCGGTTTCGGGGCGGGGATGCGTATTCGGAAGAAGGAATGTTGATGCTCAGCGAGTTGGATAATAAATGCCTGTGCCAGCAGGGGCTGAGCTGCACGCTTCTCAGTCAGGAGGGCGGGGTGTGCACGCTGGTGGCGCACGATGCGCACGCTCTCAAGACGACCGAGCAGCAGGTTGAGGCGGTGCGGGAGTGGCTGCAGGCGCGCAATGATTTGCAGGAGGTCTGCGTGAGCGGGCTGCTGGACTTGTGGCACGACATGTGCGAGTAAATTACGAATAATCATCATGAACGAGCAAGAAACACCAAAGACCATCTACAGCAAGGGACTCAAAGGTATTGTGGCAAATGAGACGAGACTGAGCGATGTGCGAGGTGAGGAGGGGCGGTTGCTCTACTGCGGGTACGACATTGAAGATTTGGTGGATTTGTGTTCGTATGTGGAGGTCATTTACCTGCTGCTCAATAAGCGGCTGCCCAATCGCAGCGAGTTGGAGGGATTGCGCCAGAGATTGCGGATGGATCGCGATCTGCCCCAGCCCATTCTCGACTTTTTCAAGACGGCTACAAAAACGGCTCGTCCGATGAGCGCGCTGCGCACGGCTGTATCGATGCTGGGCATGTATGATGACCGCACGAAGGACCCGACGCAGATGAAGGAAATTGGGCTTTCGCTTATTGCGAAACTGCCGGTGATGGCGGCTTATTACTACCGCACGTGCCAGGGGCTGGACCTGCCGCCTATCCGCACCGATTTAGACGAGGCGGCGCACTTTTTGTGGCTCCTCAAGGGAAAGGAGCCAGATGCGAGCGAGGCGCACATCATGGATGTGGCCTATATCCTGCATGCCGACCATGGCATGAATGCGTCCACCTTCTCCTCGCGTGTGACGGCATCGACGCTTTCGGACATGTACTCCTGCATCACTTCGGCTATTGGAACGCTGAAAGGACCGCTGCACGGGGGAGCGAACGAGGCGGTCATAGAGATGCTCAAGGAGATCGGCAGCGAGGACCGCGTTGAGGCGTATGTGAACGCCAAACTCGCTCGCCACGAGAAGATTTTTGGCATTGGTCACCGCGTGTACAAGACGCTTGACCCGCGCGCGCCGCAGCTGCGGCGCATTGCCATCCGCCTCACCCAGACTATAGGCGAGCCCAAGTGGATTCGGATGAGCGATATGATCGCGAAGATATTGCGCGACCGCAAAAATTTGAATGCGAATGTAGATTTTTACTCTGCCACGGTGTACTACAGTCTCGGCATCCCCACGCGCATGTTTACCACCGTGTTTGCCATTGCTCGCGTGGCGGGCTGGGTGGCGCAGATTCTTGAGCAACTGGAGGATAATACGCTCTTCCGCCCGCTTTCCAACTACGTGGGTCCCAAGGAGCCACTGCTTGTCCCCATGCTGGATATGCGTTGAAGCGGGCTAAGCCCCGATATGCACATCTCCGCGGAGGACGGCGCCCGGCTCGAAATGCCAAGGGATGTCAACGGTGAGGTGCTGCACATTTTTGAGAGAAGGAACACCGAGAGCATCCAAAGAATCCACCATCTTGTAGGACGGATGATTCAGGCGGATGACAGGCGCGATGCCATGGCATTCCGGCGCTAGTTGCATGCGCCCCGAGTCGTCAATCTCTACCGCATCCGAGCGCAGCAACAGCAAATCGGAACTCGTCTTTACCGGGAAAAAGCGTGTGCGTGGCACGTTGACCGCTTGTGCGCCGGGGAAGCACTGGATCGCAGCGCCCATGGCCGTTTCCAGCTGGTACACCGGGGTGGACTTCGGGTCGCGTGGGTCGGCTGTTTTTGCATTGCAGATGATGGGCAGGGGGATGACGCCGCCGTGCATCTGCATGAAGTCGTGCAGGATGTCGAGCCGTATCCAGAGATTATTTGTATTGAAAAAGCGGTGGCGCGAGATATTTTGGAATTGCGGCACATCCGAATCAGCGCATTGTGCCACTTCGCGCAAGATGAGTTGTCCATCCGCCTTGCGCAGCGCCAAGTGACCGCCCTTCTTATCAGCCTCCGTCCGCTGCGTTACTTCCATCACAAAGGGGGAGCCGCTCTCTGCAAACCAGCGCAGGAATCGCGCATCCGGCTGAGCTCCCAAGTTATCAGAGTTGGATACGAAAGCGTACCTAATTCCGCGCTGCAAGAGCTGTTCCAACCGCCCGCTACCGGCCAGTGCGGCGTACAGGTCTCCGTGTCCGGGAGGGCACCACTCCAGCGTTTCGTGACCCGGAAGTGAAACTGGTTCCAGCGTGTCGCGCAGCAACTTGGGCACCTTGTTTTGCATGAGCTCCACATCCTCCGCCTGAGCGAAAAGCCCGCTATTCGCGTAGTGTTGCAGATGCTGCAGTGTGTCTGCGGAGGTAGAAAAGGAGTTCATGAGCAGCAATTGCACCGCACAGCCCGCCTGCTGCAGGGCGAGTACCTGTCGAACGATGAGGTCCAGGAAATTGATACCTGGCTTAATGCTCAACAAACTCTTCGCTTTTTGCAGACCCATACTCGTGCCCAATCCGCCGTTAAGTTTGATCACCACCATTTGGCTCAGCAGTTCTGCATCCGCGGCCTCAGTGTCGCCGACCAGTTGCTCCCATTCCGGCAGATCGGGCACAGGCAGGATATCCTCCTCGTCAATTGTCATTTTGTGCCCGCCGCTCAGCTCTGCCACCCCATGCAACATAGCGCGTATGGCGGCTTCCGGCAACCCAGCTTTTTCCATCTTCAGGCGGATTAGCTCATCTCTCTTCATGGCGCTTCTATTTTAACGCACCTCCGCTTGCTCAGCAAGCGTATTCCTGGATCATTTTCGCGGATATTTTTTTCTTTCTTCTTGAAAAAGACTTGCCTTAGCCCACTAACTCGTGTATACTGTCCTGCGCACGCTGGGTGCACAATCCTGCTCGGTTGGCGGAATTGGTAGACGCGTTAGACTAAGGATCTAATGGAGAAATCCGTGGGGGTTCGAGTCCCCCATCGAGTATGGAGCTAGGTATTTTAGAAAACGTATCTAGCTCTTTTTTGTTGATTTTGGGAGGGGTTGTTTGATGTGCAGTGTATGAAGCACGAGATTAGCACGAGTGGTGGCACGTGCAGCGCGTGACAAGAAGCGCGAGAATTATTCACGCTGGCTGAAGTCCCAGCTCGCGGAGTTTTGCGAGGTCAGTTTGTATGCCTGCACCGGGAATGGTCAGGTAGTTGCCGCTCATCATGGCATTGGCGCCCGCGGCAAATATATCGTACTGACGCTGCTTGAGTACACTTACGCGTCCCCCGCAGATACGCAGCGTAGCGTCCGGTATCATGTAGCGAAAGAGGGCAATGATGCGCAGAGCTTCTTCCGCGGGCATTACGGGCCGGTCGGCCAGCGGCGTGCCGGGGTGCGGGTAGAGGAAGTTGATGGGAATGTTGCGGATGTCTTCGCGCCGCAATTCCTCGGCAAAGGAGATGCGGTCGTCCCAAGTTTCACCCAAACCGAAAAGTCCGCCGCAGCACACTGAGAGCCCGGCCTGGCGCGCACAGCGTACGGTGTCGAGTCGATCCCGCCAGGTCTGCGTGGTGCATATCTGCGGATAGAATGATTCGTTCGTCTCCAGGTTGTGGTGCAGGCGGGTGAGTCCTGCCTGTTTCAGACGTTCGATGGCGTGGTCCTTCAATCTGCCCAGGGAGCCGCATATTTTGGGAGCTTTTTTGCCGGCTTTTCGGCGGTTTTCGATGAAGCGCGCCAACTTTTCCACGTCGTCATCCGTCAAGGCTCCGCCGGAAGTCACGATGCCGCACCTCTCTACCGGCAAATCCTCCCATTCGCGCACAATTTCCTCAAGTTGAGCCTCACTTTTGAAAGGATATTTTTCGATTTGCGTGGTATTGAATCCGCTCTGCGAACAGAAACGGCAATTCATGTTGCAGTTCCCGCTCTTTGCATTGATGATAAAACAGATCTCAATCTTGTTGCCGAAGTGATGTTCCCGAATTTCCGTGGCCCCGGCGAATAATTCTTTTTCCTCCATATCAATGAGATGCCGGACCTCCTCCCGCTTCAGTCCTCCTTGCGCAATGGCTCGTTCTATGTCCTCCCTCATGCGAGGATCTTATACCACATCTGTTCCGTTTTGTAAAGGAATTTCCTACCTTTTAACTAGTATATATTGCGCTGATACATTGATCATGAGAGCATTGCCTAAAAAATAGGAGCTGAGCGCCATGTTGTGGAACGCTTTGGACCAATGCCGCAATATCAGTGCCACCGAGGCAATCGACGGCGGTACGCTTGCAAAGATGCTTACAGCCCCCATCTTGCTCGGCAAGGATGCCAAAAAGTGAATACCACCCCGGCTATCGTGTTCCTTCCGCCTGTCCGGAGGGGCGGTACACACGCGGAACGCGGGCGGAGATGGAGGTGATGACGTTGGAGGGGATGGTGTGAGCGCGGGCGGTGAGCTCCTGCCAAGGGACGTTTGGACCCATTATTTCGGCCACATCGCCGGGCTTCACATCCTTCAAGTGGGTCACATCCACCATTACTTGATCCATTGTCACGCGCCCCAGCACCGGACAATACGAGCTGTTGAGGTACACACGTGCGCCCGTGTTGGAGAGGTAGTGCAGATAGCCGTCCCCGAAGCCGATGCCGATGGTGGCCACGCGCGTGGGCGCCGTGGTGATGTAAGTGTGGTTGTAGGACACGCCGTGGTTGTCCGGCAGCGTGCGCACGAGGGTGACGCGGCTGAAGAGGGTAAGCGTGTTGCGCAGCTCTTTGTTGAAAGGCGAGGGCATGGGCGAGTAGCCGTACAGAATGCGCCCCAAACGCACCATGTTCGTGCAGGGTACGTGGTAGTTGAACACGCCGGAGCTGCTGCACAGGTGGCGGTACTCGAAGGTTATGTCTTGCGAGAGTTCGCTCACTGCCTGCTCAAAGGCCGCGATTTGGCGGTGGGTGAAAGAGATGTCCTCGCTGGCGGCGGAGAGGTGAGAGTAGATGCCCTCAATATGCAGGTTCGGGAGCTGCTTCAATTTATCCGCCAGGCCGTGAATGCTGTGCGGGAGGAGTCCGGCGCGTCCCATGCCGGTATCAATGCTGATGTGCAGGTGCACTTTTTTGCCGTACAGTTCGCCCAAGGAGTTGAAATGCTCAGCTTCTTCGGGAGAAGAGAGGGCAGCGCGCCATCCATTCTGCACGATGGCCTCACGCTCTTCCGGGAAACACGGTCCCAGGATAAAAGGACAGGTGTGCGCTCCGGTGTCCTGCACACGCTGGGCCTCCGCTATGGTAGCCACCCCGAAAAAAGCGATATCTTCCGCATCCAACGCGCGCACCACGCCCTCCAACCCGTGGCCATAGGCCTCCGCTTTCACGATGGCCATACGGCGGTGTTCCGGCAATGCTTTCTGCACCACGCGCAAATTGTGCTTCATGGCGTCCGTGTCAATCTCCGCCCATGCGCGATATAGCGAGCAGTCAGTCATGCGCGTATCATACGCCTGGGTAGCTCGAAAAGCAACTTTTTTTGCGGAGCCACCAAGGCAACCGCATTTTCTAATGCGGTTGCCCTGACATTCACTCTTCCCCGATAAAGGAGCGCTCGCCAACGCCCCGACGGGAGGGAAGGGGCACGCGACATCATGCGCGGCTCCCGGTCAGAACGCGGAAATCATGATGCAGGATGCCATTCGCAAACTCCGTGACATTGTCCCATGCGGTTGCCATCGTCAGAAGTGGATGCGGTAGCCCACGGACGCATCGGCGCTCATCCAGCCGCGGCGGTACTCCAGCGCAGCATCCATGA
>CANQBZ010000046.1 GCA_947589295.1 uncultured Akkermansia sp. | reverse complement strand
CTAAAATGCTATGCTGTTGGGTGACCGTTTATTTTGAGGCATCGGGCTTCGGTGACTTTTATTTTTGAGGCATTACGTATGAACTACCCTTTCTGCCCGGAGAGGGAGGCGTGTGGAGCACGGGGCATCGCTCCCTTTTCATCGATATTTTCGGTGTTGTAGGCGGGTTGTAAGCTAGTTGCTGCCTCCTCTCACTCCGCTCAGGTTGAGTGCAGGGGCTATCTCAGAAAAAGTCCGTGTTCTTCTTTTCTTCGCGGCCCTCGAGATAGTTGACATTGCGGCTTACTCCGGCGCCGTAGGGAGAAGAGAGGCGTACATCCGGACGGCTTTTGAGCAAGTGTCCCGAGCGATGTCGCAACCAGACAAGTCCCAAAATGAGTGCAGCCAAGCCCACCATTCCGGACAAGACGAGAGCAAAGGGACGCAGGGCCGGATTGTTGAGCGCCTGTTGCAGTTCATCGCTTACCGTCACTTCCTCCGCCTCCTCGTCCTCATGCATCTGGATGGGTATGAGGGGTACTTGCAGGTCCGAACGCTGTTCGAGCGGTGGGAGTTGCTCGGCTACGGGAAGCAAGCAGGCGTGGAGTTGCTGCACTGCTGCCAAGAGCCCTTCTATACCGCCCCCACGCAGAAGTGCTGCCCGACGCACTTGATCAAGCCACGCATGGCGATCCGCATCCGTCAGATTCATTTCGTGGTAGCCAAGCTCAATTTGCGGAGAATCTCCAATGCCATACATGAGCATCACTGCGTATTCCCCAGGTTGGGCAACACTCCGAGCTAGAGTCCCCGCCGACAGTTCCATGGGTATATCTTGTCCTTCTCGGAAAATTGCAAGGTAGAGGTGGTAGCCCGAGTTGGCATTCACACGGCGCAACACGTAGTCCACATCGGCGTGCTCCAGGGTGCCTAGCAGGGCCTGTGGGTCAATGATGCTCTCCCCTTGCGCATCCTTGTAGCCTTGGTAGAAGCGTTTAGATATTCGGCGTGAATTGCCATCCCTGCCCACTGATTCTTTAGCAGGCGGTGGTGGGGTAGCCGAGGAGTCAGTGAGCATTCTGTACCCCATCGGAATTTCCCCAGCAAGCAGGTGACGGTAATCCGCAGAGCTCCATTGGGGCGCCGTTTGTGGAGAGGCTGCACTACCGACCAACTCGGGAGTTTCTGAGGCAACGTGTTCGTCTGGTGGAGTGGCGTTTGGAACAGCTTGCGCGCTGCTTGCCAGCAATCCAAGTCCGACCAGCGAGCTTCGCAGAACAGGCGATTTGCGCATGCGCTTGTTCACGCTGTACGAACGAGCGGCAAGCTGGGTTACCGCTGCTTTCATCACTTTGCGCAAACCCACCGCAGTAGCGCGTTCGCGGAAATAGAGGCGTGCACCTATGATACTGCTATTGATGCTATCCGGATTGATGTAGGGGTCCAGCATATAACCCCAGGTGAAGCAGGCTATCTCCAGTTGCACATCCAGCACAAGTATCAGCATCCACTCTTGACGCACGGGTGGGGGGTAGGGATGCACAAAGTCACGGATATGCTTACGCAGCTGTCTGAACCATGCTGCAAGCGCCCCCGGCTCGGCGTTCTGATCCTCTTGGGAATCTCTGCGCCCCACGTTCATATCAGCATCTTCTATGGCTTGCACTGCCTCGCGCTTGCCAAATGACGGATGGTGAATCACCGCATGGTTGAGCGCCCAATGCGCATGCCAGCGGAATTGCTTGCTCTGCCCATGCGAGGTAATAAAGACGCCCAGAGCCACGGGAGGTATATTGCGCTCCATATCTTCCAATGCCTCCATGAGTTCGCGGCGCTCACTATGGGTGAGCACCCCGGCTTCATCGACTACCCGTGTGAACTCCAAGGGTTGCATGCCAAATATTGCCTCTGCCCTTTTCAGACCATATCCACATACCGGGCAGCGTTCGGCAGCACCCGGGTGGATCGTAGCATTGCAACTGGGACATATTGGCACACGCTTTTTATATCCCATTTTGCTATTCTCGTAAAGGGAAAATGTTGGGCTGTAGCGTAGGCTGTCGCCCAATCCTTGAGCCTGCATGTGCGGAGGAGGGGTATGGCAAATGAGTGTCCTGGGTTTGGTACAATACCTTCATTTTTGGGGGCTCATACTCTCGGAGAAAATTGGAGGCCTTTCTTCTTGCCAATTCAGTGACACTCTCCTTACAGGCATTGCGAGTGCGTCACATCAGAAAATGGGGAGTCATTGCGCTTGCGGTGTTAGCTGGTATATGGTAGAATACGAGAGGAAGGCATCATGAAGAAAATTTTAACAGCGCTGCTTGGGCTGGTGCTTTTGCTGGTGAGTTGTCAAACGTACGAAGCGGATGTTTACACCCCCAATTATGTGTATTACAAGGGCTATAGCGTGCGTCTGGTGAATGGAAAGGCTGTGGCTCCCAAGCAGGCCCCCAAGCGTATCAAACGTGCAGTGGCTGCCGCCAATAAAATCGTTGGTAAGCCGTACCGCCGTGGCGGTGGTCACGGGCGACATCATGACAGCGCGTATGATTGCTCCGGTTCGGTCGCTTTTGTGCTGCGTGAGGCGGGTATGCTCAAGAAGGGAGCTCAGCCTACTTCGGGTGACTTTTTACGTTGGGGACGACCAGGGTACGGCAAGTGGCTCACTGTGTACACGAAGCAGGGACACGTGTTCCTTATCATCGCCGGAGCGAGATTTGATACAACGGGAAGCGGTCGAGGCGTGGGACCACGGTGGTACACGAGTTCGCGGCGGTGTACAGGATTCAAGGTGCGTCATATCCCGGGCTATTAAAAAGGATGAAAGGAAGAGAAGCTGAACAACGCGAATACGGTACGCAGCGGCTGGATGCATTGCTGCACCGCTGGGAGTTGAGTAATCACGATCTGGTGCTGGCAAGCGGAGAGCTGGCTCAGCTCACGCATAAGCAGGTGCAACGTGCGCGGCGGGGTCGTCGGCTTAACTTGAGAATGATGCAAAAAGTAACGAGCGCGTTGAATGCGGCGGTGGTTGGAAAGGCTGTAGCTGGTGCAGGACTTTATGCTTACGTGCATCGGGACCTTTTTAGCTATGCAAAGGGCTATAATCCTGCTTGGCAGGACCCCAACGAAGCTTTCTATCCTGGTCATGAGTGAAAATGAGCCATATAGTGTGAGTCAGTTGCTTGTGCTTCTGAAACAAGCAGTTGAAAACGAAGTAGGTAGGGTTACGGTGGTGGGCGAGATAGGCTCGTGTAAGATGGCGAGCAGTGGGCA
The DNA here is from genome assembly GCA_947589295.1 of uncultured Akkermansia sp. Lineage (GTDB taxonomy): Bacteria > Verrucomicrobiota > Verrucomicrobiia > Verrucomicrobiales > Akkermansiaceae > Akkermansia. The sequence goes on along the minus strand of CANQBZ010000046.1, from coordinate 11,937 downwards.
TGTATATTTCACAATCAAGGATGCCTCAGCGCAGCTCAACTGCGTGTTATACCGTTACCAAGCGACGACTTATCGGGTGCAGTTGCATGAGGGGTTGCGGGTGGAGCTTATTGGCCGTGCTACGGTGTGGGAAGGCCGGGGCGCGCTTCAATTCGTAGTGGATCGGGTTCGGGAGGCTGGAGTGGGTTCACTGCAGCAGCAGTTTGAGCAAATGAAGCAACGGTTGCAGGCAGAGGGGCTTTTCAGTGCTGAGCGCAAGCGCCCCCTGCCTCGTTACCCAGAGAGCATTGGGCTCATTACCTCGCCTACCGGGGCGGTTATCCAAGATATGCGGCACCGCTTGGCGCAGCGTGCTCCATGGATACGCGCTTATTTATTGCCGGTGCAAGTGCAAGGTCAGGGAGCTGAGCATGGCCTGGCGCGAGCGTTGCAGATGTGGAGCGAACCAGCGCGACACGGTCTGCCACCCGTGGATTTTGTGATTTTGGCGCGAGGGGGAGGCTCACTAGAAGATTTGTGGTGCTTCAATGAGGAGGTGCTGGCCCGTGCCATTGCGGCTTGCAGTGTCCCGGTTGTATCTGCTGTCGGACATGAGACGGATTTTAGCATTGCAGATTTCGTGGCAGATTTGCGCGCTCCCACGCCAACGGCAGCCATAGAGCTCACAACACCCGATGCAGCCACTCTCGAGCAGATGTTGGGGCACAGAGAACTCGCCCTGCGAAACCAAGCGGCTCGGGCGTTGGAAACCGCGCAACTGCGTCTGTTGGCGATGGAGCGCACTAAATTGCGTCACCCGCTGGAACTGTTGGCTCCATTCTCGCAGAGGTTGGATGAGCTGCATGAGCAGTTGCGGGATTCTTGTAACCAGCGCATGCTGCAGGCGGAGCATACGCTTGCGTTGCATGGCGCGCGTCTGCAGCCAGGGCGGTTGAACGCCGTGGTAGAGGGTGCGAGAGAGCGCTTGCAGGCAGCTCTGCAAGCTTTGCGCGGAAGCGCCAGATCGCGGGTCGAACAATGGAGAGCTGACCTGCGCGTGCGCGAGGAGCAACTCGCTGCTGCCAGCCCGGCGCATGCGCTCAAGCGCGGGTTCGCCCTCGTGAGAACCGCAGATGGCAAATTGCTGCGCCGCGCTCAGGATGCCCCAGCGGGTACGAAGCTGCGCATCAACCTATCAGAGGGCGAGTTAGTTGCGCGGGCGGAGGAGCAGCGGAGTTGAGCAAGGCTGGTCGAACTCACGCGCGGCGTGCAAAATGATCGCCGAAGTGAGCATATAGTTCGTAACCTCGCTCAGTTTGCTCAAGCAGGTCATGATCCATTTGAATGCGTCCCGGTTCAAAGAGGCAAATGACCGTGGAGCCTCCGAAGCAAAAATAGCCTTGCTGTGTTCCCATCGACGTGTAGCGTTCGGGAACATACGTTTGTCGGATAGAGCCTACCCCTGTGGCTCCGATGGCAATAATGGCTACATCTCCTATATCTTGCGTATGAAGTAAAGTGAGTTCACGCTTGTTGTGCCACAGCCAATCCAACCTGCGTCGCAGACAAAATGGGGCCACACTCGCCAGCGGTCCGGGCAGCCGCAAGGCAGTTTCCGGCACCCCACTGGCAGGAAAATGAAAACGGTGATAATCTACCGGACAGAGGCGCGAGAGAAGAAGCGCCCCGTGTTTAAAGCGCTCAGCCAGCTCTTCATGATTACCAAGAAGCGCAAGCAAATTGAAGGTTTGCCCCTTCACATAGACGGCGCGGATCGCAGAGGCGTCTTGCCATCCGCGGTGGCGACCGTCTGCCGGCAGTGCAAGGAATGGGTCTGAACAAATGGGGCGCGCTCCGGGCTTGAGTTCACGGATGAAAAACTCATTGAATGAACGAAAAGTTTCTGGCGGGAGCAGCATCTCATCCGTATTGATTTCGTAGTCGCGGATAAAGTCGGGAATGCTGCGCGCGCTACGCCGGGTATCCTGCCAAAGGCCCATGAGGCGCGAAAAAATGCCGCGTTTGATGAGCAGGTGTAGTGCGGCCTGCCCACAGCCCGTGCCATATACCCAACGCAGCATACGCTCACCTAGTATCTTTTCTTCTTCCAACTGCTGGGTGTAGCGGTTGAAAAATATGACCGGCGTGGGTTCCTTCATGCTACGTGGAGTCTACCACAGCCGCACACCGCTCGTCAAGTAGGAGCAAAAAGAAGCGTCTAGGGCAAACGCATTAGAAAATGAGATTCATTTTAAGGAAAGAGGCGAAGGAAAGACTTTTGGAGAGGAGAAAACTAACAGCCCAGGAAAGGGAATGGATAGAGAAGTTAAAGGAGGCAAAAGGACAGATCCCTTACCAAGTGTTCCTCTCAAAAAACGCAAGGTGGGAGATATCTATGAGTATCCTTTGGAGTTTCTTACCGCAAGATCGCTCGTTTCAGCTTTTCACACGCTCCTAACAGCTTTTCGATTTTTGCAACGATGCGCTTTTGCTCGGCAAGAGGGGGAAGAGGTAAATACAACTGAACGAGAAGAGAGAAATGTCTGGCATATCCTCTATTGTGCATTGTTTTTGCACAAAAAAGCAATAAAATATAACAGTATTTAGCGTCAACTAATAGAGGTTTGAGTAGTTTAGTCCCATCCGCTCCAACAACAAAGGGAAAATCTATTAATTTCACATTTCTAGTATGGTCCCCAAAAAGAAGAATGGGAGGATCATCAAGAACTTTATCAAAGAGATCTGTGTATCCATCGATAAATTTTGCTCCCTGACTCACAACCGGATACTTGCCTGTTTTTTTTATTTCCTTACTTTGAATCTGATTATATTTTGAGCCAACTCCATACGAAATCTCATCTAGCCTCACCCACATCCAACTATCCGGGATTTCAAAGGGCTTTTCTTCTTCCGTAATTTCCGGTAGAGGTTTTTCCTTTTTGAGCTTCCCTGTTTTGATAAGTTGCTGCTTTTTCGCTCGGATCTGCTGGTACAGTTCTGCCGCCGTGCCTTCTTCGGAACGCTGTTCGACGAGCTTGCCCTGGACGGCTAACTGCAGGATGGACTTTTGGATTTCGTTAGGGAATCGCTTGTTTAATGCGTCCATACGACTCCACGCTTGTTCGTAGCGGTCAATGTATGGCAACAGTTCCTCGATTTTTGCAACGATGCGCCTTTGCTCGGCAAGAGAGGGAAGAGGAACAAGCATATTACTTATGCTTGTTCGATTAAGCGTTCTTCCTTTAATTGCTTCTTTACTATCACCAGATTGAGAGACAAAAGGGAGAATCTTAAAGAGGTATTGCTGGAAGATATTCTCATTGTCACACAACGGATAGATAGAAACAATCGCCTCGTTGTGGACGGCATCTATGTCTAAGATAGACACCCTCCCCACTGTCAACTTGAAACTCATCAACAAAGTACCAGCTTTTGATATATTACCTCTAAATATTTTTGAAATGGCGATGTTTGTGACAGACTCTTTTGTCTTCCAAACGTGACCGCTTTCTGGCATATCAGCAATAGAAACCCATGCAATGCCTTGTCCCCACCATTGCGATTCCATTCGTGGGGGTGTTTTTCCAATCGAGTAGCGTACAATATCTCCCAATCTTACCCACATCCAACTTTCCGGGATTTCAAAGGGCTTTTCTTCTTCGGTAATTTCCGGTAGAGGTTTTTCCTTTTTGATTTTCCCTGCTTTGATAAATTGCTGCTTTTTCGCTCGGATCTGCTGGTAGAGTTCTGCTGCCGAGCCTTCCTCGGGGCGCTGTTCGACTAGCTTGCCCTGGATGGCTAACTGTAAGATACTGTTTTTTAACTCCTGCGGGGTCATGGTTTCGTTCCTTCCAGTAGGGTTGTAATCTCTGCCAATACCTGATCAATTTCCGCATTCAAAGAAGCACGCTCGCTTTCATATTGCTGGATCAGCTCCCACGGCTCCAAGATTTCCTCTTCCTTTCGTGGGAAAGGGCAGCATTTATCAAAATTGTAGTTGAGAGCTTGCAATTCCTCTGTCGTATAAAAGCGCGCCTTATCGAAACCATCGATGACAATGGGCTGCTTGTTCTTCCACCATGCGCGAGCAGGGTCAAAATGCTTGTCCTGCATGGGTCTTGTTTTGGTGAAGCTCTTGACGCCCTCCGGGTAATCCAACCTGTAGAACCACACGCCGCCGGAAGCAACACCTTTTTGGAAAAATAGCAGATTGGTGTATACGATGGTATAAGGTTTGAATACTTGGGGCAAGCGAATGATGGTGTGAAGGCCGTATTCTTTCAGCAATTTTTCCTTCAGTGCCTTTTTTACCTTTCTGTCCGGCTCTGTCCCAAACATGAATCCGTCGGGAAGGACAATGCCGCAACGCCCACGATCTTTCAGGAGCTGCATAATGAGCGCTAAAAACAGATCGGCGGTTTCGGAGGTTTGAAACTCTGGCGAAAAGTTCTGTTTGATAGCCGCGTCCTCTGCACCCCCGAAGGGAGGATTTGTGACGATCACATCCACACGATCCTTTGCTGAGTAATCGGAAAGAGGACGGGCAAGGGAGTTCTGGTGGCGGATCTGCGGCACTTCAATGTCGTGCAGGATCAGGTTCGTCATTGCCAACAGGTATGGCAACGGCTTTTTCTCCCATCCGAAGATTGTTGTTTGCAGGGTCTTCAGCTCCTCCGTTGAGGTCACGCTGCCCAAATGCGCGATGGTGCTGGTGAGGAAGCCCCCCGTGCCGCAGGCGGGATCTAACACAGATTCTCCAAGCTTGGGATCAACCATTTCCACGACAAAGTTCGTAACGGGGCGAGGCGTATAAAATTCACCCGCGTTCTTGGCGCTTTGCAGATCTTTGAGCATCCCTTCGTACAACTCATTAAAGGTATGCTTTTGTCGCGCATCGATAAAATCAACTTGATCATTGATGCGATTGATAAGCTGGCGGAGATAGACGCCGGACTTCATGTAGTTATTGATGTCCTCAAAGACCCCGCGCACCACGAATTTACGTAAGTCTCCATCAGAAGCATCAAGTTTTTTGAGATCTTCGAATAGTTTGTTTACAAAATTTATCAGGGAATCACCGGTGATGCCTTCTTTATCCGCCGCCCAGTCACGCCAACGCAACCCCTTCGGAATCACGCCGTGGTAGTCGGAGTGAAATTCCCAGCTCATTTCCTTGGCATCAAAGGCTTTCAGGAACAAAAGCCAGGTGATTTGCTCGATATACTGCGCGTCGCCATTCAGACCGGCATCTTTGCGCATAATATCTTCCAGCGATTTTATCAATGCGGACATTGCCATAACCAGTCCTTTCTATTTATGCGGCGTATATTGCCGCCTCCAATTCTTTGATAATTTCGCGGTACTGCTCAATACCCTTGAAGATTGAATTAACGATGTAAACTTGTTCACCGTATTGCGTGAGCGGCGCTACTTTCAAAACATCTACATTTTCGAGATCGACAAGCCCGTTATCGGCGTATTTTGTCAAAAGAACGTCGAGAATTTCTGCTGCCTTTTCTCCGTATTTGGTGAAATAGTTGAGTTTCCGGACACGCTCAGCGCGTTCCTTTCTTGTCAACAGCGGCTTGTCAAAAGCGATATGAAGAATCATGTCAAACGGGTCAAGGTCTTTCCCCACCTCTTCGCACAAGTCCTCAAAAAATACACCTCGTTTTTCAAGCTCCTCTATGATCACTTGCTTTTTCTCTGCGCTATTCCATGCGGAGATGAACTCATTAAGCGAAGCGTATTGACTGAGTACATTGCGCTTTGTGTAGTCAACCAGACTCTCTGTAATGAGTTTCCCGCTTTCATCAAGATACTGAACACGCTCTTTGGAAACCGTAACAGGAGGTTTGCATAAAACGTATCTCACCCTCTCCTTATCAGGAAGAGGCCCTATTCTCGGAGGGGCATCCGGTTCCGGATCCGTTTTGCGTCCGTAGTCTTCGTTTTGTTCAATCGGTCCATCAAAATCAGGGTCATGAAACAGGCTTGTCACATTACGAAAATCAAAGATTGTAAAATAGAGTTTCCCTAGATCTTCCCGCACGCGAGTGCCGCGCCCGATAATCTGCTTAAACTCGGTCATTGAACGAATATTTGAGTCCAGAATGATGTATTTGACAGTTTGGACGTCCACGCCGGTGGACAACAGTTTTGATGTCGTGACAAGCACGGGATACTTACTTTCTACATTGCGAAAATTATCGAGTTGCCTGACACCTGCCTCATCGTTGGCTGTGATACGCATGACATAGCGGTCATCCTCCGCGCACATGTCGGGATTTTCATTAACAAGGGCCTGGCGCATTCTGTCGGCGTGTTCCTGATCCACACAGAAGAAAATGCTCTTATCCATACGACAGTCGTGTTTTTTCAAATAATCGGATACTGTCTTTGCCACGAGTTTCGTTCGTTGTTCGAGGACAAGATTTTTATCGAAATCCTTTGTGCCATATACCCGATTATCAATCACTTCCCCGTTATCATCGAGCTGTCCCTCATAGGGGACAAAGCCTTCAATATCCTTGTCAAAAAATACGCGAATCACGCGATAGGGAGCAAGGAACCCGTCATCAATACCTTGCTTCAATGAATACGTGTAGATAGGCTTTCCAAAATAATCAGTACTGGAAACGTCGCTTGTTTCTTTCGGGGTGGCAGTCAGTCCGATTTGTGTTGCGGATGAAAAATACTCCAGAACCTCGCGCCATTGGCTATCCGCTTTGGCACTGCCTCTGTGGCACTCATCGACCACAACCAGATCAAAGAAGTTAGGGCTAAACTGCTTGAATAAACTGTTTGCATCTTCATCCTCTCCGGTCAATCCCTGATAGAGTGCGAGGTAGATCTCATGAGCCGTGTCAAAATTCTGCTTCTTAACCCACGTCATTTTATCCCGGAACGGAGCGAAATCGTTTGTGAACGTTTGAGAAATGAGAGCGGTTCGGTCGGCAAGAAACAGAATCCGCTTTTTGATGCCTGCTTTCCATAGGCGCCAGATGATTTGGAATGCCGTGTATGTCTTACCCGTACCTGTCGCCATAACGAGCAATATGCGGTTTTCGCCTTTCGCAATAGCTTCGACTGTTTTATTGATGGCATTTATCTGATAATAACGCGGCTGTTTGTCAGGGTTGTCAGAATAGTACGGTTCATCGATGACTCTCTCCTGAGCAGGGTTGATGTGATTCTGTTGACGATACAGTTCCCACAACTTTTCCGGCGAGGGGAAATGGTCCAGAGACAAGGTTACTTCCGCATCGCCCTGTGTTATATATTTGTTGTGAAATACAAATCCATCGCCGTTTGAAGAGAAAACGAATGGTATATCCATCATCCTGGCGTAGTCCAAAGCCTGCTGCATACCGCCACCTACAGGTTCTTCGTTGTCTTTCGCCTCAACTATGGCAATAGGTTTATTGGTCTTATAAAAAAGCACGTAATCTGCCTTGAGAGGCTTTTTTCGTTTGCATGTCTTACCATGAGCAACAATTCGACCGTTAGTGATAGGGTACTCTGCTAGGATTTGGGTATATAAATTCCACCCGGCACGAACAATAGCGGGTGTTATAAACTTATCGCGAATGTCTGTTTCGGAAAGATTCTTTTTATCAAATGGATCATTCATTGCTATATTCTCCTTTCAATTCATCACGCACAAATTCTGAAATCGACACCCTCAAAATTCAACGGAACCCCACTCCATTGCCGGCGTCGGACAAACACCTCACCCTTGCTCTTTCGGGAAATCCCCGGAGCATTGATATGCGAGAAAAAGAACGATACAGAGCGTATAATTAAAAACCAACCCCTCTCTGTACCTTCACAAATTTCAAATACAACCTTCCCCAAAAAACCTTTCCCCTGTTGCAGCGAATCATTTTCAATATCCTCGCGCTGCGTATAATTTTCATACTTTCCCGCTACTTCTTCTTCATGGGGTGTTGTTATTACCCCCCCCCGCTCTATATGTTGATTATCAACGTCTTGCATATCTAGATGTTGTATGATGTGCTCACATTATATCTCTTTTTGTTGGATGTATCAAGCCGTTATTTACGCAAGTTCTACGCCGCTTTGTTGACCGCTTGGCAAATGTAGGGAATGGCGGGACGGTTGGGAATATCCACTTGTCTCCGTATAGATCGAATTCGGCTTCTCCAGCTTCGTTGTGTCTTCTATATCCTCCAAAAGCCTACCCTGATTCTTCTTCACGGCAAGCAAGTAGTGCGCTCCCTTCCCTATTATCCTCCTGGCTATATCCTTCTGACATCCCATCGCATCGATCGATATCGTGTTTCCCTTCAACTCAAGAGAGTCTATTAACTTGGGAATCGCCGTCACTTCATTGCTCATCTTGCTCGCCTTGACACTTCAAAGGGCATGTGCTAACATGGCCGCCTCAACTTGCACCCAAACAATGACTGAACACACCATACGCGGGAAAAAGGTTTTTGAAGATGAGATAGATGCACTACGCAACATTTGCAAGCGGCTGGATGACTCCTTCAACCGAGCAGTCGAGGCTATGAAAAGTGCTGTGGAGAGCGGACATAAAATTATTGTAGTTGGCGTTGGTAAGAGCGGTCTGGTGGGCAATAAAATTGCCGCGACCCTCACCTCCACCGGAGCTCCGTCAATTGTACTGGATTCTATGAATGCCATGCATGGAGACTTGGGCATCGTGCAAGATGGAGATGCATGCATTGCTATGTCTTTTTCCGGAGAAACATCGGAATTGCTGACGCTGCTTCCCTTCCTGAAACGCTTTGATATGGTCATCATCGGCATGACAGGCAAACCAAGTTCAACGCTTGGCCAACTCTCAGACATCGTACTGGACACCTCGGTGCAGCGTGAAGCCGACCCGCTGAATCTAGCGCCCACATCATCGTCTACTGCCATGCTCGTGATGGGGGATGCGCTTGCAATGGCACTTTTAGAGGCACGACATTTTACCAAAGAAGACTTTGCGCGGAGCCATCCGGGCGGTTCTCTTGGCCGAGCTTTACTCACCCACATAGCGGATATCATGCGCAAGGATGTGGCGGTTTTGCCGAGCGAAGTTACAGTGATGGACTGCCTGGTAGCCATGACCAAGGCACGCAGCGGCGCTTGTGTGTTGACCAAAAAAGATGGCACTCTCGCGGGCATTTTTACGCATGGTGATTTCGCGCGTACCTTTCAGACCAACCCGAACTGTGGGGCACTGCCTGTAGCACAGTTCATGACAGTTTCGCCTGTCTTTGTGCAGGCCGACCAGCTGGCTATCGCGGCTGTAAAGACCTTACGCGATCGCCGCATTGACGACCTCGTGGTACTCAATGAGCTGAGTCAGCCCGTTGGTCTCATTGATACCCAAGATCTCGTGCGTCTCAAACTCATCTAATACGCACGTCTCCTGCATTGGCAGCATACCTCAGCCACGGTTAGCGAGCAGGCTGCTGGGAGGAGGTCGATGGTTGCGATGAGCGCGGGGGTGTTGCCGCTGCGCGGTGGCGCGATGGACGACGTCCGCCTGCTTTGCTGGGCACCAAGTTCAATTGCACTTGGAAGTTTTTTTGTGGTTGCTCAGCCCATGATTCGCAAGTAAGGATGCCGGCAAGCGAACCGTCGTCTCCCAGCGAAAGCTGCAAAAGACCATCTTTTTTATCAAAGACTTCTGCTGTAGCCACATCCGGATCGTAGCGTCCATTATACACACGCACCACGCAGGAAACAGGTTCCTCCCTTTTCTCTGCAACCTCACAACGTCCCACAACACGCAACTCAGCCTGTGGAAGATCAGTATCAGACAATGTGCCGACGAATTGCAACGAACGGTCAAACTTCTCTGCGCGAGATATCCGCAAAGTAAACTTTCCAAAATTCTTCTCTCTTTTCCACTCACCTCTGTAGGTGGCGGAATCATAGAAAAACTTAGCGCAAAGCGATTCCCACTCCTTGCGACTAACCTCAAGGGCTGCCGCTTCCTGTTGCTCCTTCTTCTCCGTTTCATCGCATCGTGCCTGGGCTTCGAGCATGCGTGTGCGAGCAGCTGACTCTCGGCTTTCGATATAGGGCTTAGCCGCCGTGTTAAAGGCATCTATTTTTTCTCGCAAGAGGGCGCGGTACTTCGCTTCAAAGCCATCCGTCACAACCGCAGCATCCTTGGGGAGTGCTCGCTCCGGGATGAGCGGGAGTAGGCTGCGCAGGGGCTGTGTATCAAAGCTGATATCCTTCATCACCCATCGACCTTCTGCACGCGTAGCAACCAACGAGGCCGGGATTTCCACCACCATTTGAGCCGGCGTGCGCAGACGATAAATCGGGCGCAGGGCCATTTGCTTGATCTCATCAGCCATCTTTTGCAAGTGCTCTGGGAGAGGCTTTGCAACACGATCCTCCTCTGTTATCCAGCTGGCATCAGCCCCCACTTGGAGCAAATAGGAGGATTCAGGCAGCATAGCTCTGTTCATCGCCTCATTGATCTCTTTGCGTTCTGCATTAAAGACCACCGGAGCGTCTTCCATGTCGTATAAGTTTTCTTCCACGCTGAGCATCGCGCGCGCCGTCACCAGCACGCCTCCATCCTCTCTGCGTGTACACGAAATCTGCACATCGCCGAGCTTCACCATCGGGAAATCTGTTAACAGGGGTAACAAATTCAGCCGCACATCCTGCATCTCGGGCTCTACAGGCTCCGCTGCTTGTAACGGGATGCCCACATTCTGCCCCTCATCAGCTACCTGCTGCCTCTGTTCATCCTTGCATCCCGCCGCAACGAAAGAAAATACCGCCGCGACCACCAGCGGCAGATGCTTCAGCTTGGATAGGCTCCTGTTCACGCACGTATCACTCACCGGGGGCATCTCTTCCATCGTCAGACTGATTATAGTCGAGTTGATCCCCCATCTGACAATATGCCGGGCAGGTAGTTTCCCGTGCGTTCCCAATGCCGCAATGCAACTCCCGCATAAAACGCAATGAGCAGCAGCAAAACCACGTACACAACTGTAAGCCGTGACCCTCCCTTGGTGCCGCTCCGGTCGTACTTCTTAGCTAACTTACTCAACTCAGCGCCCTCAATCTTCGAATCGCCAGAACCTGCACCGGACGAACCCACTCCGCCAACGTTTTTTTTCATCACCGGAGCCTTTCTCACCTTGGGCTTGGTCGGAGTTGACTCCTGCACAGGTTCCTGAGCCCTAGCCGCCACACTCTCCGGGTCGAGCACAATGCACGCCGTGCCAAGCATATACTCTGCACCGGGCACCATATATTCGGCCTGCACCGGACGACCATTCTGCAAGGTTCCGTACTGGCTCTGCAAGTCTTCAATTACATACCCCTGCTGCCGACACACAACGCGCGCGTGGACTCGCGACAATCCCGCAACCCCGGGTAACGCGAGCTGACACGTAGGCGCCGCGCCTACTATCACCTCTTCTCCCAGCACTACTGGCAGTTCATAAGTGTAGAAATGATTTGGCTCCCTGATGAATATGCGTGGCATAACTTTATGCCGTCAGTATGCCACAACTCTTCCTACTCTGCAAGGCAAATATCACTTGTATTGAACGATTGGATGCAATCTAAAAATGCAGCGTCTTGTTTCAAAAGGGCTACTTGCCAGATAAAATTGGAACGGCTGGTTCCGGCGCAATCTGTCAGCTAAGATGCTGTGACTTGAAACAGGAAGGAGTCCATGCCACGATTCTTCTCCGTTCATGTGTGCTACATACCGTCTCCTTTTTCCTGGGATGAGAGGCACGTAATGCCTCAAAAGAAAAAGTCACCGAAGCCCGATGCCTCAAAATAAACGGTCACCCAAGAGCATAGCATTTTAGTCAGGATTTGCAAGTCTTTGCTGTGAGTTGGACTCATCAAATGACTCTGTAACGCGCGGTCGGAGGATTGACAAATTGCAAGACAGATTAGCAAATTAGAGGAATTTGCAAGGGTGTTTCTTCA
>CANQBZ010000045.1 GCA_947589295.1 uncultured Akkermansia sp. | reverse complement strand
GGAAATTGAAAAGGAAATTGAAAAGGAAATTGAAAAGGAAATTGAAAAGGAAATTGAAAAGGAAATTGAAAAGGAAAGAATAAGAACATTTTTTGACTTCGTATAATATATGTAATGCAAAATAAGAAAATCGGGAAAGCTCATATGTAACCAGATAGAACTTGTCAAGTGTGACATGTATGGTAGAATAAGTCCAGACAGGAACAAGGCAGACGCAAATGAGCATGGTAAGCACAGAACATCTGTATAAAGAGTATGGGCGGATCATGGCGGTGAAGGACGTAAGTTTTGAGGTGGAGTTGGGCGAAATCGTAGGTTTTTTGGGACCAAACGGTGCGGGCAAGACAACAACGATGAAGATGCTCACAGGCTATATGCCTCCCACGGCAGGAACAGCACGCATAGCTGGCCATGACATTAGCGAAGAGCCGTTGGAGGCTCGTCGGCACACGGGGTACATGCCAGAGAATGTCCCACTTTACGATGACATGCGGGTCTACGAATATTTGTACTACCGGGCGAAGCTGAAGGGATTGATAGGCAAAAGCGTGCGGAGCCAGGTGGGGTATGTTATGGATCGCTGTGGTTTGGAAAGTAAGCGCAAGAGCATGATCAACACACTCTCAAAGGGATACAGGCAGCGTGTCGGTTTAGCGGATGCTTTGCTTGGCGAACCTGAGCTGTTGATTCTTGATGAACCAACGAATGGATTAGACCCGAATCAAATCCGTCAGATACGCGAACTGGTACGATCGCTAGCGGAGGAACACACTGTCATACTCTCCACTCACATACTCAGCGAGGTGGAAATGATATGCAACAAGGTTATTATCATAGATAACGGCGAAATCAAGGCCGCGGATACTCCGGAAAACCTGACAAAAGGGTTGCGGGCTGCTGGTCGTGTATCTGTAGAGTATAAGGGCGAGCTGGAGACGGTGATGAAAGAGCTTCATGCTATTCCTTCTGTTAAGAAAATTATCTACGAAGGTACTCTGCCCGACGGTTGGCAGCGTCTTGTCGTGCGCGCTGAACCCGGCACCGACACTCGAGAAAAGGCTGCCGCCATCATTCAACATCACGGTTACCCCCTGCGCCATGTCTATCGGCATATCCCTAGTCTAGAGGATGTTTTTGTAGAAATGACTCGCCACGACTAGCCCCCCTGCCCTAGCAAAACACAAAAAGCAAAACATACCTTCTATATTTACATTCCATGAGCGAGGTAGAAAAAACAAAGGAGCAAGCTCTCATGCGGAATACGAGCTGGTTATATACACTTAGAACCCTGTATTCCCGTGAACTACGAGTTTACTTCTGCACTTCCTTTGGCTGGGTGATTTTTGCTTGTACCATGGCTCTTTTGGGATTCTGCTTGCAGGCTGTCATCCAAGTGATGTCGAAAGCCACGGGTGAAGGAGTCATGTATTATATGCTCAACAACATCAATTTTTGGTTTTTTTTCATCTTTCTTTTCCCTCTCATCACCATGCGCAGCTTTGCGGAAGAGGAACGTCAGGGAACGCTGGAGGGACTGCTTACTGCGCCTGTGACCACCTCTCAGATCATCTTGGGCAAATATTTAGCGGCCTACACCTTCTACCTGTTGTTGTGGGTGCCACTGCTGCTTTATCCTTGGATGAGCCACTTAGCCAACACGTATACTGAATGGCGATACGGCATTAAAGCTGAGGGAGAGATCACCTATCTATTGGCAGATTGGATTGGACCCTATGCTATTCTTTCGCTGAGTGGAGCGTTTTTTATTGCGGTGGGGTTGCTATGTTCTGCTATGACGCGCAGCCAGATTATTGCTGGCATCCTCTGCACCAGCTTCATGATTTCCTACTACTTCCTCGGGCGGGTCACGGAGCTGTGGGGTGAATTTCCCGCGGCTCCGATTTTTCACTATATATCCTGTACCGAGCAGGTGAGTTCTTTCTCGCGCGGGCTGTTGGACACACGTCCCCTCGTGCTTTACCTGAGTCTAACTGTGCTGACTCTTGCCTGCGTGAAGCGTGTGGTGGATTACCGACGTTGGACCCGCTGAGTCTTTACCCCTTTAAGATTTGACTATGAGCCATCATCAAACAATGCAAATTAATCCGGAAGCGCGGCGTCCGAAAGCTGCTCCCTTGGCTTGGCTAAATCTGATATTGTTATTCATTATTGTGTTGGCGTGTAATTATATCTCCTGCCGTGAGTATGGACGCAAGGACCTGACAGAAGAGGAGCGCTACACCATCTCTGAGCGTACCATGAATGTGCTCAAGAGCGCGCGTATTCGTAGTCGGGAAACTCCTATCCGTATCATCTTTGCTTTCAAAAAGTCCACGCCGAATTATGCACGCATGTACAGCCTGCTGGAGGAATATGTGCGCCATGGCGGCGGGAAAATTGAGCTGGAGTGCTTTGATCCCATTCGACAACCCAACCGCGCCCGAGAGATATCTCAAATCTACGGCGTGGACTTCAAGCAAGACCTTTGCGTGGTGGATGCTCGCAAAGACCCTACCATCTCTATCAAAACTTTTGAGGAGGAAAAAGGCGACCGCAAGCATGTGCGCATTCGTCCCGGCACGTCTTTTGTCAAGTACGAAACCTTGCCGGATGAAAGTCGACGAGCCGTTGCATTGATGATGGATGAGGTCGTGTGCTCTGCCATCACCGAAGCAGTGGAGGGGGACATGCGCCATATGTACGTGGTAGAGGGCAAGGGTGGAGTCTCCCGAGATGACCAGAGCTTGCTGGAGAATATAGGGCGCATCGTCTCCTCGCTCAACATCCAACTATCTTGGGTCGGTTTGAATGGACTGGACACCCTGCCAGACAATGCAGAAGGACTCATGATCGTATCCCCGCAAGTTGACTTCACCGACGATGAGTTGCGGGTGGTACGCGAGTTCTGGGAGAGAGAAAACGGAAGACGCTGTATTTTTGTAGCTTTGGATCCCACCAACACACGGTTGCCGCGTCTATACCGATTTTTGCGCGAGCAGGGAATACGCCCAAACGCCGATCGTGTCCTGTTACGCGATCGCAAGCGTGCGTATTATGACATTTCCGCCGTCTTTCCCAAGGGATTGGATTGCACCAAAAAATTCTGGAACAGCACCACGCACGTAGAAGGCCAATCTATGTCCTTTACTTTGGAGCATGGGGACGAAAATGAGGCGACTCTGCGGAAACTTTCCTCTTACCCGGTCCTCATGAGCACACACGACTACTACGGGGAAACAAGTTCGATGCTTGAGCCCCATTTTGACCCGCAAGAAGATAAGCCGGGGCCGCTTTGCCTCGGCGCCGTCACCACCAAGGGGAGCCTGCGGGCTGCAAATGATATGAGCACCTTGTTGGTGTTGGGAAATGTGGATATGCTACTGCGCAGCAACGCTCGCACTGAGCAGCAGGATTACCTGCATACTTTGTGGGCTTGGATGAGTAACCGTCCCGAATACGGAGGTAAGAGTGCCAATCAGGACCTCACCATGAAAATTGACCTGAACCGTCACACACGCAGTGCGTTAGAATATCTTACACTGCTGATCATGCCACTGCTTGCGCTCATCATCGCTCTGACGATATGGCAGACTCGCCGACATTGATATGCTCCTCCCATGAGAAAAACTCTTCTCACAGCCCTGCTTCTGATTCTCGCTTTGCTGAGCGTGGGCGCAGCGGTGATGCTGTTTGTGGATGGGAGCTTGGCGCGTTTGACCGGATGGTACCACTTCCGCCCTGGTATGTCGCTTTTCCCGCCGGAGAATATAGACCGTCTTGACGAGGTGAGTTGGATGCGTATCAGTGACCTGCACGATACTGTTGAATGTGAGAAGGGCACTGATAACTCCTGGTGGATTGTTGCACCCTTCCGCGACCGCATGGCGCCAGAAGCTGCAGAGGCTATTTTGTCCTTTACCACGCATGCCCGTCTGGTAGATACCCTGCCCCTTAACCGCACAACGCGCGCGAGCATGCGCGAGTTCGGCGTGGAAACGTCCCCACACACAATAACACTCAAAAGAGACGCCGGAAAAGGGGAGATGACAACCCTCGCTCGCTTCACATTAGGCAGTGCCTCGCCGTGGCTTGCTGATGCTGGTGATGGTGAAAGCCTGTTGCCCACAACGTATGTGCGCACCAATTTTTATGGGCGAGACAAGCGCGTACATGTGGTGAGCGGCAATATCCTTCCTGTCTTCAAGAACGGTTTGCAGGGACTGCGAGATGCTCATCCCCTGCACTTTGTTCCCGAAACGGTGGTGGATATCAAAATAACCCAGCACCAACTCCCCCAAGTTCCCTCGGGAGCAGCTGATGTTGTCCACTTAACACGAGCAAGCGCACAAAGCCGCTGGGCGATTGTCTCCCCCACGTTGACAGAAGCGGATGAGGAGAAGGTGGAGACGCTGCTCACATCGCTAACGCGGATGCGCGCCGTACGCATTGACGATGTCGAAAGAGTGAACACCCCCGCAGAACCAGTGCTCACCCTGGTGCTCACTCTTGAAAATGGTGAAAAAAAGGAATTACGCGTTTACAATCCTTTTACCTCGTCCTCAGATGGGCAACCGCTTTGCTATGCCAAAACAGCCGACCGTCCAGTCGTATTCACTCTACCAGTGGAGCCTCGAATGCGTCGCAGTGGGGGATATGCTAAACTGATCAACGAGATACTTGCTTTACCCGTATTGCCTGCCAATATGCAAGCACAAGTCCAAAACTCTCTCAACTGGGTGTACTGGGTTGATTTGCCACTATCGCTCGCCGAGTTGCGCTCCAAGCATTTTTCGCACATTGCGCAGAAGGACATCGACAAGGTGCTCATTCGTTCCGCCTTTTCGAGACAGTCACTCGTTTTGCGTCTCATCCCAGGGGATCAAGAGGGACAAGTAAGCGATGTTTGGATGTTCTCGGTCGATGGTCGTCCCTTTGAAGAAGCGGATCGAGAGGTTGTTTCCTCCTTTCTCAATGGGTTGAGCAACATACCTGTGCAAGGTTTTCTCCACGATCTCAAACCCGATGAATCTCCCTTGGATTCAGAACGCGAGTTTGGGCTTATTCGCCCTGATTACCTGATGCTTATCCAGCCAAGAGGGTGCACTGTGCGCGCTGTCTTATTTGGTGAGGATTTGCCTTTGGTGCGCGACCGGGCACCACGAGTGTTTCGGATGAAGCGTCAGCGCACAGAAAACAAAGTATATTGGGCAGGAATGGAACAGAACACCCATAGTATCTGTCGGTTGAGTCCTAAGCTCATGAAACTTTTTTCTTTCGCCCCGGAGAATTGGCGTAAACGCAACCTGACCCATTTCCCAATCTCAGCCTTGCGCACACTCTCGCTTCATTATATGAAGAGTCCTTTGATGCTGCATTACGATTATATCGGAGAGGAGTGGACAGGAACACTTGGTACAGAAGATATTACACCACGTATCAATCCTCATCGCACCAATTACTACGTCCATCATCTGCAACAAATACGCGTGAAACGCTGGTTGCCCAAAACAGACGAGGATGCTTTGACCGCCCTGAAAAATCCTGTCTTTCGTGTCCAGCTGCAACTAGAGCTCACTGATTATTCAGATCTGGAGGGTATAGTGATGGATGCCTCCCAGCAGGGGAATGAAATCAACCGTCGGACGTTGCCGAGTTTGGATGAAGTGCGCGACATGCTCACTGAAAAGAACGAGACGGATGCGGCTTTCCGAAAAATCGCCACCGGTGAGCGCAAAGTCAAAAAGCGTAGCGAGACCATAGAAATTGCTCCCTCGGACCCTACAGCCAAGAAACCATTTTTTTACGGCAGAATATGCGAGGATGGCAGACTTTTCATACTGAGCTTTGAGGATGCGCAAAGCTTGGATGGTCAACTTCTAGATTAAACTTATGATGAAAATTAAACTTATGATGAAAATTGATTTACGATCCTTTTGTCGAAGGCTATGCGCAATTGCCACGGCCGCGTGTTCTTTGGCAAACGGCGCTTCCTCTCCATCTGCCCCTGCCCCATGCGGAGCTGTACCCACGGAACAGCAGATCAGGTGGTTGCGTATGGAATGGTACGCTTTTGTGCATTTCGGCATCAATACCTATACCGGCAAAGAATGGGGGTACGGCAACGAAGATCCAAGCCTTTTTTCTCCTTCCGATTTCGATGCAGATTTGACTGTAAAGGCTTTCAAGCAAGCCGGTATGAAGGGGATGATTTACACGGCAAAGCATCACGATGGTTTCTGCCTGTGGCCCACTAAATCGACAAAGCACAACATTACCAAATCACCATGGCGTCATGGCAAGGGAGATGTCGTGGCTGAGTTTTCAAAGGCCTGCAAAAAATACGGTCTTCAATTTGGCACTTATCTTTCTCCGTGGGATCGAAACAATGCCGATTATGGTAAACCTGGTTATTTAAAGGTTTATGAAAAGCAAATACGTGAGCTTCTCACCCATTACGGTCCCATTTTCGAAATTTGGTTTGATGGAGCCAATGGCGGAGATGGCTACTATGGGGGCGCTAAAGAAGTTCGTAAGATTGGAGGAGAAAATTATTATAATTTCCCGCGCATCGTAAAGCTCATTCGCACCTTGCAGCCGGATTGCATCATTTGGGGCGCTGGCAGAAATGGAGATGTACAATGGGGTGGATCGGAACGAGGCTTTGTAAAATATCCCTGCTGGAATCTGATCAACATGGATTCGCCGCGTGAAAAATGGATATCTTTGGAAGCCGACACCACCATTAACCATGCAGGGTGGTTTTGGCACGAAGGCCAGTCTTCCAAGGTCAAATCCCCTGGACAACTCATGAAAGTGTACATGGAGAGTGTGGGGCGAGGCGCTAACCTTATCCTCAATGTGGCTCTCAATCAGAAAGGTCAACCGGACAGTGCAGATTTGGCAGCTTTGCAAGCCTTTGGAGAAATGCGCCGCCGCCTTCTGGCGAAAGACTATGCGCTCGGGGCGAGTGCAACGGCGAGTGAGGTACGTGGAAATTCGGAACAATTCTCTGCGGCAAAAGTGACCGATGGAAATATAGAAACATACTGGTGCCCAGAGGATAAGACAACAAGAAATTGTTGGATTGAAATTAAATTGAATGAGCCAACGACTTTTGATGTGGTGCGGTTGCGTGAGCAGATACGCCTCGGACAGCGAGTCAAAAAATTCCGCATCGAAGCCTTTGTTAATGGCGCTTGGCAGTGCATTGATGATTCTGGAGAAACCATTGGCAACCAGGTGCTGCGCCACCTCAGCCAACCGGTGACAACCGATCGTGTTCGCCTGACTATTTTGGATGCGCGAGCCTGCCCTTGCATAAGTGAGATTTCCCTGCTCCGCTATCCGGATGAAATTCCCCCGGAGACTGGTACGCCTGCCGTTAATTCGGGAGAGGGGAACTACCTGCCGACGGATAAGTGGACGAGCACGATGAAAACTGCCAAAAACGCTTGGGATGGCGACGAGTCCACGTACTGGCAAAGCACGAAAAACAAACTGGTGATTGACTTGGGCGAAAAGTGCCAATTTTCTGGTTTTTGCTATCTCCCCAAGCAAAATAATGATTATAACTCCATGACAGATCGTTATGTCTTTGAAATCAGCATGGACGGCACGAAGTGGAAAGAAGTCGCTTCCGGAGAGTTCTCGAACATTCGCGCCAATCCCATTCTGCAGACCATTGCCTTTCCACAGCCCGTGCGGGCTCGTTTTATACGCTTTACTGGTACATCTGCCCTAGAGGGTAGCGGGGCCTCTGCGGCGGAATTGAATTTGATTCATTAGCTTTGTCGTGTGGATTTGGAAGAAAAAGATTGCGCAAAAAGATGAAGCGTGGTGGATGCAGCAGCTCGCCGGAGTGAGTAATGTGGTCTGTACGGCCGTGCCTCTTTCGAGTTGCTTGTTGGTGGAATGTTATTGCGACCACGTGGCAGAAGCAGCGGTCCTTCTCTCGGCTTTTGGCGGTGAAATGAGTGAACTTCGGGATAGGGATTGGGTGGCGGCCACGGCGCCGGAACACACCCCTCCCCTCATCATCCGTAATCGCTTGGTCGTAGTCTCCTCCCCTGCTCTCGTTCTGCCCATGCAGCAACGTTATCCCGGGCGCCAAGTGCTCTGCTTCCCGGCGGAAAGGGCTTTCGGCACCGGGAATCACGGCACCACAGCCACCTGCCTGCGCATGCTGTGCGATGAGGCTCGTGTGCGACGTGGGCAAAACTGGCGAATCATTGATGTGGGCTGCGGCACAGGCATCTTGGGACTGGCAGCTCTGCGCCTCGGCGCACAGCATGCCCTTTGCTTTGATGATGATGCCTCGGCTGTAGAAGTGGCTCAGCGCAATATGCTGCGCAACGGAGCGTCTCACAATATACGTGTTTTCCACGCGGATGTCTTTGAATGGAAGCCGGATGAATCTGAACGTGCCGAGGTGGTTGTAGCTAACCTTTTTTCCGGTCTCTTGCAACGCGCATTCCCGCACTTGCGTTCATACCTGACGCCAACTGCTGGAGGCGCACTCATCGTGTCGGGCGTTTTGCGAGAGCAGGAAGATGACACCCTCCTAGCTGCCCAGCAGGTCGGATTTTCCTTGCTTCGACGCACGGTCTGTGGTAAGTGGGTATCCATGAAATTGACGCTGCCAGCATGAGTATTCTCGCGATCGAGTGTTCTGTGGCACACGCCTCGCTGGCTCTGCAGGGCTCTACCGCTATGCAGAGCAACTGGACTGCTCTGAGAAATCATGATGCCTTTCTTTTTCCTGCTCTGCAGGAGGCATTACTCGCTCTCGATGGTGATCCGTTGCAGTTCATCTTGGTGGGTGCAGGGCCTGGAAGCTACGGCGGTGTACGTGTAGCACTTGCTGCGGCTGAGGGCGTTGCGCTTGTGCGTGGGCCGCGCGTGGTTGCTCTGTGTTCGTGGGAGCCAATGTCTGCGGCGACTGGCTGCAGCGTGCTCTCAGATGCGAAGCGGGGAGGCTGGGCGCTGCGCACTCCTGATGGCGAGCTGCATGTGCTCAGCACGCAAGAGGTACTCGACCGCATCAAACAAGGAGAGGATATTCGCAGCATTGAATCTGCTGAGACGCTGGCGAAAGTCGGCATTCACCTGCAGTATGCCGGACTAGTGCCTTCCGCAAAAGCTCTTATTGACTATTGGCTTAGACTTCCTTCCGACGTGCAGCAAAAACTAGCAGCTCTCCCTGCACGGCCCATTTATGTGCGTCCTCCGCACATCACCACCCCCAATCACCGACCGTGGGAAATTAAAAAATGAACGTCTCTGCCCCTTCAACAGACGAACATCATTGCCGCCGCTGCGGGGCTTGCTGCCGGTGGGAGGGTGATGTGTGCCTCACGCAGGCTGATGTGCAGGCTATTAGTGCTTATCTGCACGTGACTGAGGAGGACTTTATTAACACTTGCTGCCGACTGCAACGCAACAGGCAGGGACTTTCTCTCATAGATGCCAACGATGGCGCTTGCTGCATGTTGAGGGAAGACAATACATGCTCCATCCAGTCCGTCAAGCCGCAACAGTGTCGCGATTTTCCCCAACGTTGGAACTTCCCTGGCTGGGAGCAGCGCTGTCCTGCCGCCAAGAAAGGAGGGACCGCATGCTGAAAAAAGCCCGCCGGAAACTGGCAGCATGGGCTCCTGCCATCAAGCGCTCTCTGCTCCAACTGCGCAGCTATTTGGTTTCCCTTTACAACCGCTCGCCGCATCGCTTCAGCCCCAGGATCGAAACGCGTCGAGCCCACGCAGGAATCATCACCGACCTGTTTGCTGCCATTATGTGCCGTGTGGATGGTCTGGACATGGAGGACATGGACACCACCATGGATATCCTGCGCTATGATTTTCCAAATGTGGAGCACAGCTGGATTGCCGGTAGATTCCAAACCGCCTATCGCGCCGCCTATCCACTGGAGCATATGTTGCGCTTGGCGGCAGCTAATCGCACTGAAGCCGAGCGTTACTCTCTTGCACTCGAAATTTTGACGATGCTGCACCGCGTGGGCGGCGACCTCACGAACCCTACCCTCTTCGCGCGCGTGACGGAGGGACTGCATCTCCCCGGCGCAGCGAATGCGTTGGAGGCCCTATTTCATGACCCGAATGCGCCGCTCCCGCCTCTCATAGAATGTATTCGTTTTTCGGAGAGTGTGGGACGGGGTGTTGTCACACTTTCGCCAGCGGATGCAGGAGTTTCTTTTCGCGCATTGCGATGCGTGAACCTGTTCATCATTATCAATGACTCGCGCGTGCCTCTCTCTGTGCGTGGTCATATTTTGCATTTTGGAGATGTCATCCCCATCTCTGCCGGACAATCTGTGACACTGGCAGAAAGCAGTCTCACCTATTCCGCTATCCGTGGGTTGATGCTCGCCTATTACGCAGGCGTGCGCTACGTGTGCTACATCGGGATGGAGGATGATTCCATTTCCATCTCCCGCCAGCGTCCGCTCAACGCCGTGGCCCGTGTGATATTCAGCGTCCATGTGGAGGTGGAGGTGTTGCGCAAAGATGCCGCCTTTATGCTGGATGGTGTGCCTATGCAGCAGGGAGATACAGTGTGTACCACCTACTTCACTCCCTTTCACGTACGTGGGACGGGTCCCTACACCTTCACGGACTTGCATGATTCAGGAGATTCCGGACACAGTTTTCAGCTGGATCCGCGCACCCGCAAAGTGGTGGTCACCAACCTGCCCTACACCAACAAACCTGGCGCTCTCATGCTTGCGCCGGGACTGGCGCCGGGCATGGTATTTGAGGTAAGCTATTCGCGTGCCACCAACCGTGGCAAGCTGCGCGTGCTGGAAGGAGATGCACACACCCTCACCGTGCAGGGGACCCCAGTACGCGGCGAAATAGAACTGCGGGATGGCGATCTCATCGAGCTGAGCTCCGTGCAATTCCTGCGCTGCCGTTTCAGTGCCGGTGTGCTGGATGAAGAATCCAGCCTGATCAACATGCTGGAAACGCGAGGTCTCACGCGCGATTTTGTGCGCTCCGGCCGCGTGGTAGATAACATCGACTTTTCCTTGCAGCGCGGTGAAATGGCCTGCATCCTCGGTCCCAGTGGCTCGGGCAAATCCACATTACTCGCCCTGCTGGCCGGACACCTTTCCCCATCCATGGGCTCGGTGTACTACAATGGCGAACTTCTCACGCCCGATAACATCTCGTTGCGACAACATATTGCTTTTATCCCGCACGAGGATATTTTGGATGAAGCCTTGACTGTGGGCGAGCATGTCTACCAAGCCTCTGTGGCGCGCCGCCCGAGGCTCAATCATGCAGATCGTATGCGTCGCGTGCTCGCTGTGCTCAACTTTGTGGGGCTTGGTTCGCTCTCCAAACGGCACGTGGGACGCGCCGGCGAGCGCACCATATCGGACGGCGAGCGCTCGCGTCTCAATCTGGGGCTTGACCTGACCGGCACGGCGGAGGTCTTCCTCATCGATGAGCCCATCAGCGGGCTCTCCTCCGGAGATGCGGAACGTGTGATTGAAACGCTAGAAGGCATGTCGGCCGGGCGGATTTTGCTCTGTACCCTGCATCGTCCGGCACAGAGTATTCTTAATCGTTTTCACAAGGTGATGGTACTCAATACGGGTGGTCAAATGGCATTTTGGGGAACACCGGCGGAGATGGTGCAGTATTTCCAGGAAGCTGCACGGGAGATGGGCTTGCATGTGAGCCGCGAGTCGGTAGCGGCGGGTGGGGCGGATTACGTATTTGAGGTGCTCGAGGCTCCCTACGCACGCTTGGGGGATCGCCCTAACCCAAGTCCGGGTATGTGGCAGGAGCGCTTCGAGAGTTACACCTACCGCAAGACGCGCGAACCTCACAATGCGCCGACACGCACGACGCCGACACGCACGACTGATACCGCGCCGGGTGTCACGGAGCAGATACCCCGCCCAAGCATGCAGAAGATGTTGCGACGAACCTTTCCCGAGCTCCTGCGCCTTTTCAACCTATGGGTGCTGCGCACGCTACTTGGTCGTCTTCGTAGCCGCATGGGACTTTATGCTCTTCTACTGGAGGGACCTCTTCTTGCATTGCTGATAGCAGGAACGCTGCGGGCGGCGAGCGATACTCCTTATACCTATTACAAGGCGCTTCACATCAATGAGTACCTCTTTCTCTCTCTGGTGCTGGCCATGTTTTTTGGACTAACAGATGCAGCGTGTGAAGTCTTGCGAGACCGATTACTTTTGCGGAGAGAGAGCAACTACCGCCCCTTCATCACGGGTTATTTGGTGGCTAAATGCTTGGTCATCACCGGCATTGCGGCT
This sequence comes from uncultured Akkermansia sp., assembly GCA_947589295.1. Lineage (GTDB taxonomy): Bacteria > Verrucomicrobiota > Verrucomicrobiia > Verrucomicrobiales > Akkermansiaceae > Akkermansia. Next base: position 3,231 of record CANQBZ010000045.1, on the reverse strand, counting down.
GTTCAATGCGCGCTTTACCTGCTGGTGGGCAATGCCATCTTGAGCATCCACGAGATGTTCTGGCAGCACTTGGGCATCATGGTGCTCACGGCTTTTGTTGGCATAGCGCTTTCTCTGATGGTATCTGCTTTCGTACGTTCGGAACGTACAGCTCTTAATGTAGTGCCATTGCTGTTGGTGCCGCAGATCTTGCTGGCGGGTGCGTTGGTGCGCTTTGAGGAAATGAATGAATTTGCCCCCGATGTGCCGAATTTTATGCCAGCAAAGGTGAACCAGGCTCTTTCCAACCTGCGCCACCGCGTTGCCTACCAGGATGAAACAACGCACAATATCCTCACACGCCCGGTTCCACTCATTGCAGAGTTTTGTCCGTTGCGCTACGCTTTCGAGATGATTTTTGTGGCCCAAAGTACTGATAATCTGTGGGAAATTGAAAATCGCCGAATTGACCGCGTGCGCGATGAACTCAAGGCTCATGGCACCGATGAGGATGTGCGCTTCATCCAGCGTGCTGCACTCTTGCTTAACACAACTGCCCGAGATGCGGACGAAGCCAAAAGCATCCTGCGCAGCACGCGCAAAGCGGCTCTGAGCGGTGATGAAGATCGACTCTTGACTCTCACGAAAACTCTTGAGTCTCGCAGTACTACACCTCAAAACCAGCCCCTCGAGTTCTTCTTCTCCAATCGCCGACTCGTTGCTGTCAGTGAGGGAGTGAAAACAGCTCGTAAGGATTCCCGTCTTAACGAGCATCGAGGCTTTTTCCTTTCTCCTCGCCAGGCTCCCCCGCTCGGCTGGATTGACCAGGAAACTGACGCCGGCTCTGTGTCCACCATCTGGCGCAATGGCTCGTACCTCTTTCTTATGGGGCTCATCCCTGTTCTCATCGCGGGACAACGCCTGCGACGCATTTGCCGCGGCAAACGCTGACAGGAAAAGAGCGTGTAAATTCCAAAATGCACTTGACAAACCGTACCAAACGGGTATATATATGCCGCCGTCATGCGGGGGCATGCTCTGCCGCTGCTAGCAAACTTCATCAACCAGTAACTACACACTATGGGATCCCTCAAGAAAAGGCGAAAGGCTAAAATTAACAAGCATAAGCGCAGCAAGCGCATGCGCCAGAATCGGCACAAGAAGCGTTTGCGTTACAAGTCCTGATCTCTGCCCTTTGCGCAGATCGGGACAACGGCGGAGCAACCTGTCCCATTTTCCACGGCACTTTCCTCATTGCGGATGTGCCGTTTTTTATACTTTGATGAAAAGTCCTTTTTGCCAGAGCAAATAACAGATAAGCCATGAGCCCCCCAGTTGCGTGATAGACGCGAGAAGGATGCTGGCAGAAGGGCCAGATAGGACATAGAAAATGGGGAGTAATACACCGGCACACAGCTGCGGGTAACCTGGCAAGTGATTGATGAGGTAAACGAAGAGGGCGTTCATGCCCACAATTCGCAATGGCAAACTCAACTTTCTCCCCCTGCTCCACCCATTGCACAGCAGGCGAAAAAACGCTAGGAGCAGGTATGCTATGCCCCCTGTCACGAGCACAAAAGATGGCGTCCATATTCCTTTGATGACAACGCCGCATTGCAATCCGATCACGATGCAAAATCCGCCCAACAGAATGAGCACAGCTGCCTGACGCCACATGGAAAGCGTGCAACTGCTCAGCCACCCGGCACAGTAACCCAACAGAACCAGCGCCACTGCTGAGACAATGCAAAGCGGTCCTTCCGGGTCATAGCTGCCGCTGTACAATACTCCCGGACAGAACACAGCATCCACTTTAGCATTGAAACACCCCTCAGGAATCATATCGCCGCCGAATGCCTGCAGGCTCCACACAACCACAAGAATCGCCGTAGCCAGTATCGGCACTGCCCATTTTCTACGCAGTCCAATGACGACACTGCCGGCCAATGCACAACTGATGCCGATTAATCCCAGCACCGATGCGTAGCGCAACTCATCAAACTGTACCGGAACATGTAAGAGAGTCCCTCATTTCCCACGCATTTACCATGCAGCCGAATGCGGCCAGAATCAGGGCACGTTTCCACAACTTACTGGTGAGGCTGAGCCGTTTCTTTCCTCTCTCTGCCGCTCGGGTAAGGGAGTAGTACATGGATACTCCGCTGATGAACACAAATATCGGAAAAATGAGATCATAAAACGCCAATCCACTCCATGGACAGTGCCCCAACTGCCGCCATACTTCCTCACAAATTTTCCTCGGCAGAAAAAAGGGGACACGGCGCGAATCACAGAGTCAAGCCCTATGATAAAAAGCATGTCCAGTCCTCGCAGAGCATCAAGAGAATGTAACCGATTGGTGGTGCCGAGCTCTACCGACTGCATCATGATTTACCCAATAGTACTGTCTCTCCCGATGATATTCCTGCTTCTAGTTATCCTGCGGCTTGCCCTACTCTTCTTTTCCATCCTCACCCATGCCTGCACTAAACTTCATTTCTACAGTCGTTCCATCTAGCACGCGTGCGTAATCTTTCTGCTTTTTTTCTCTGGCATATTCAAGTATCATTTGACTACTAGAGACCATTGCGTGGCGTTGCCCATCAGTGTCATTAACCATTGTAAAGCGCATTTGCATAGCCCCTTTGAGGGTAGCATGTCCATCGTCAGCTGAAGAGCCATCCCATGCCAGCATGTATCCCTGCTGTCCACTTAAGCGGGTAATTTGCACTGTTCCTGTCAACTCCAAAGATATATACTTGGTGTTTGGTCCATCAGAGATGGAAAACTCTCCGCTTGTCACCGTGGCTTTCGAATCTTCGGTTGTTGTTTCAACTGATTGAGTCAGTGTAATTTGTTCCGGAAATTCCTTTGTAGAAAGGCCATGAAAAAAGATATCTATGGTTTCCACCCCATCCGGGAAGAAAGCGGCGGGTTGGGCAAGGGGATCCTGTCCGCTGTTTCCGCCCCCGCCACCGCATGAGGTCATTAGCACAAACGCTGCCACCATCGTTAAATAGACGAATCTCTTCATGCTTCCTTTCTTATCAGGTTACCCCCGCATGTGTCAAGTAGAATACGACAGCCGATGGGGCTTCTTCCTTGTCATTTTACTTGAAAAGTCTTGATTCTCGCGGTTGAACAACGTAGAATCCCGCGCATGGCAACTGAGGAGAAACGAGACTTTATACGCGATTGGATCGCCGAGGATTTGGCAGCGGGGCATTGCAAGGCGCCCATCACGCGGTTCCC
>CANQBZ010000044.1 GCA_947589295.1 uncultured Akkermansia sp. | reverse complement strand
TTGGACGGCGTGGGCGTAACCTTGAATGGTGAGCACACCGTGCTGGACGTGGGAGCGGGCAGCAACAGCCTCTCTGCCCTGAATGGCAACGGCACGCTCAAGAGCGCGACGGGCAGTGAGCTGACGGTTGGCAGCGGCGTCTTCTCCGGCACGTTGGGAACGAGTGAGGGAGCGGATTCCGCCGGCAGGCTGGTGGTGGACGGCGGGACCTTCACGCTCGACAATGTGACCACGGAAAGTGGGTCCAAGTGGGGACTTACCGTGAACGGGAACGCGCAGCTCAATCTGGACTTGACGGGGACTGTCCGTCCCTCTGATCCTCAGTTCGGAGATGTGCAGGTGGAGGGCAAGTTGCGCATGGATGTCGACACGACGACCAGCAGCACGAAAGCGCCCGTTTCCGGGAACCTGAAGGTGGGCGATGCGGGCAGCCTGGAGGTACACAGCGATGGTGAGCGCCGGACCTCCTTCAACCTCGGCTTCACAACAGAGCAGGACGAAACCGATCTTGAAGGCAAGCTCACCCTGAGCGGCAGCGCGTTTATCTTTGACGACCTGGACGATGTGACCGTCGATGAGGAGGGTAACATCATCGTGACGACCAAGGAGGCGAAAGACAACAAATTCGAGCGCGCGATGCCCCAGGCCGGCAAGAACGGACTGGCAGGCGCCAGGATGATGTGGGACTCGCTGAAGGACAAGACGCAATGGGGATCGCTGATGGATGTGCTCAACAACCCGAACTCGGATTACGCGAAACTGAGTATGGCCGTCGTCAATATGATGGACCAAGCCGACGCCGTTGGACTGGAGCGCACGCTCACGGCGGTTTCCGGCGCCTCCATTTCCACCATGACGCCGGCTCTCATGCAGGAGTTGCACCGCCAGCTCATTTCCCTGCGCAATCGCACCACGACCATGAGCGGCGAAGTTTTCTATGACCAGTACGATGTCCTCCCCCTTTGGCACGCTTGGATCAATGGCGAGGGGAGCTATCACAAGCTGGATGCGGACGGCTACCTGCCCGGCTACACGCTCAACAACTGGGGCGGCAGCGTGGGGGTGAGCCTCGATGTGTCCGAACAGACGAGCTTCGGCCTGGTCTTGTCGGCGATGTACGGCAATCTGAAGCCGGAGTCCGCCGAGTCCGCCAGCGGGAAGCTGGATACGACCTACTTGTCGGCCTTCATGCGAACCACCGCGGGAGCATGGATGCACACGCTGGCTGTCAGCGGAGGGGCCGCCGACATCACGCTGGATCGCACGGTCGATTACGGATCGGGCAGCTACCGCACGCAGGGCAGCACCGACGGCTACGCGTTGGGAGCCCTCTACGAGATAGGCTACACGAAGTTGATGGACCCGCGAGGCCGAGCTGCAATCCAGCCCGTCTTCAATGTGGAGCTGCGTCACGTGAACGTCAAAGGCTACACGGAAACCGGCAGCGATGCCGGACTGAGAGTGGATGACATGCAGCAGGATGTCGTCACCCTCGGGATGGGCGCACGCATGCAATGCTTCGTGAGTGAAAATGCGTTCAACCGGCTTTCGGTGCTGGAGACGCGTCTGTTGGTGAAGGCCGACATGGGCGACCGCTCCGGCAAGGTGGAGAATGGCATTGTAGGTTCCGCGACGATGGCCGAGGTGGAAAGCGCAGAGGTGAGCTTGGTAGGGATCGAGGCCGGGGCCGGTCTCACCATCCCCTTGGGAAGCAGTGACGGCAGCCTCTTCATGGATGCTTCCATCGAGTACCGCCGCGGCTGGACCAGCGCCAACGGCTCGGTGGGCTACCGCATCGATTTCTGATGTGTGGTATAACGGATAATGTGGCATGGAGTGCGGGGGAAAGTAGCCGAGCGCTCAAGCGACGCGCTTCCGCATCACACGTGTCCCAATAAAATCTTCTCTGGGCTCATTCAAGCCATTCCTCATGCGTTTTCCATGGATGAGGAAGGTAAGCCAGCAAGAAGCTCAAACCATGGACGATTCGAAAATTCCGCTTGCTTTTGTTTCGCAGGAACGCGCGCAGTGCGCTTGCATCCAAATCGTCGATCGTGAATCGTCAATCGTCAATAATCAACGCTTTGCGTTGAACGATGTGCCGTTCACTGCCTATTAGGGCTGCTTTTTCTTGGGACGGATGTGGTCTTGACCTGGCGATTTCGGTGTGGTACAATGCGCCCGCACCGTTGATAGGATAAAATTTTATCAGAAAATATGAAACCGGCAACATTCAACTGTACTGTTTTGCGCGATGGGCACCAGTCTCTGGCAGCCACTCGCATGTCCACTGAGCAGATGGAACCGATCGCCCCGATTTTGGATACCATGGGTTTTTCCGCATTGGAGACGTGGGGCGGGGCTTCTATCGATGCGGGATTGCGCTTTTTGGGCGAACTGCCCTTTGAACGGCTCAACAGGTTGAAGGAGTTGGCGCCCAAAACCCCGCACATGATGCTGCTGCGCGGGCAGAATATGGTAGGGTACACGAATTACGCGGACGATGTGGTGACAGCCTTTGTGAAACTGAGTGCGAAACATGGCATGAACATCTTCCGTATCTTTGATTGTTTGAATGATCCGGAGAACATGCTCACCTCCATTCGAGCGGCTAAAGAAGCGGGAGCGGAGGCCCATGGTACCATCTGCTACACCACTTCCCCCGTGCACAACTTGGAGTACTTTGCTAAGCTGGGTCAGAAGATAGCCGATATGGGAGCTGATGCCATCGTCATCAAGGACATGGCGGGGCTTATTCCGCCGGCTGAAACGGCCGCGTTGGTGAGCGAGCTCAAAAAGAAAGTGAAACTGCCGGTCTGGGTGCACACGCATGAGACTGCCGGTCTGGGCGCTGCTACGTATGTGGCAGGCATCAATGCTGGCGCCGATGCGGTAGATTGCTCGATTGCGCCCTTTGCCAACGGTACTGGCCAGCCGGACTGCATGCGCATGCTCGCCCTGCTGAAGGGCTATGATCGCTGCCCGGTGGTGCCGGATGATTTCAAGGAGAAGCTTACGCAGATTTCGGCCATGCTTCAGCCCATCTACGACAGCTTGAGTCGCTTCACTAACCATAAAAATGAGATTGTCAACAGCGACACTCTTCGCTACCAAGTGCCGGGTGGTATGCTTTCCAACTTCCGCAACCAGCTCAAAGAAATGAATATGACGGACAAGTTTGAGGAGGTGTTCGCGGAAATACCGGTGGTGCGTAAGGCGCTGGGGTGGATACCGCTGGTGACGCCGACCTCTCAAATTGTGGGGGTGCAGGCCATGATGAATGTGAAGTTCGGACGTTGGAAGAACATCACCCCGCAATGCGCGGACGTGGCTTTGGGTTACTACGGACACACACCTGCGCCGGTGGACCCGGAGTTGCAAGCTCTTTGCGCGAAGAAAGCGGGCAAAGACCCCATCTCATGCCGTCCGGCTGATCTCATCCAGCCTGATATGCCAACACTGCGCGAGAAACTGAAGACGAAGGGCATTCCCTCTACCGATGAGAACTGCGTGATCTACGCGATGTTCCCTCAGCAGCTGGAGGATTACTACGCAGGTAAACGCCCTGAGCCGCCCACAGCTAAAAAGCCTGAGAACTTCGGCGCCCCGGTGGCGCTCACCAGTGTTGGAGTGTCCGCCGCTATCTCCGGGCATGACATGAAACTCAATGTGCTCGGCAAGGTATACGACGTGCATATTGAAGAGAAGTAGTTCTTGAAGAATCATGGATGCCAAGCTCATCATCATCGGCACTGGTCCGGCGGGCTACACGGCAGCCATCTACGCTGCTCGTGCGGATTTGGCGCCGCTTGTTTTCGCAGGGTCCCAGCTCGGTGGTCAACTGACCACCACGACCGAGGTGGAAAACTTTCCTGGCTTTCCTGAGGGTATCCTTGGGCCGGACCTCATGTTTGCCATGAGTCAGCAGGCGGAGAAGTTTGGCGCAAAAATCATTTACGAGGAGGCGCTTTCCATAACGCGCGAGGAGTGTAGCGGACAGTTTGTGGTCACTTCCTCAGCCGGTGCGTACAAAGCTTCCGCCGTTGTCATTGCAACGGGCGCTACGGCGCGCTATCTCGGTTTGCCCGGGGAGAGAGAACTAATTGGACACGGGTTGACCGCTTGTGCCACATGTGACGGTTCCTTTTACCGCGATGTGCCGGTGTGTGTGGTTGGCGGCGGTGACAGCGCGTGTGAGGAGGCGCATTTCCTCACACGCTTTGCAAGTCGAGTGTACCTGCTGCACAGGCGCGACACTCTGCGCGCCAGCAAAGCGATGCAGCAGCGTGTGCTTTCGCACGAGAAAATAACTCCCATCTGGAACACGACCATTGCCGAGTACAAACGGGATGCAGACGGCGAGCTTTGTGGCGTCGTGTTGCGCGATACGCAGAGCGGTGAGGTGCGTGAACTCGAGGTGAAATGCGTTTTCATGGCTATCGGCCATTCCCCAAACAGTCAGTTAGCCGGTCAGCTTGTGGACGTGGACTCCGCCGGCTTTATCATCACCCAAAACAACTCCACAGCAACAAAAACGCCCGGTCTCTTTGCCGCCGGTGATGTGGCGGACCCCGTCTACCGCCAAGCTATCTCTGCCGCGGGCATGGGCTGCCGGGCGGCGATTGATGCAGAACGTTACCTGCTTACTCTTTGAACATCCACTGCCATGAAAACCACCATATTGATTCTTCCTATCGCGTTAGCGCTGCTCAGCGCGTGCAACTCCGACCCCTACAAAAATGCATTATTGACGGAGGGGGCCTCACTTTATACGGCGAAAAATTACGCTCAGGCGCTTCCACTGCTACGCGAAGCGGCTCAGGCAGGCAATCCGGATGCTCAGCTTCTGCTTGCTAAATGCTATGACTTTGGCAACGGTGTGCCTACTGATATGAAAGAGGCCGTCAAATGGTATACTGCTGCGGCACAGGGAGGAAGCGCGAATGCACAGGATAACTTGGGCACTTGCTACGCTACGGGATCCGGTGTCCCGAAAAACCTGGACAAGGCTTTCTCGCTGTACAATCAGGCCGCTGCTCAGAATGACGCCTCGGCGCTCAATAACCTCGGCCTCTGCTACCTGAACGGTGAGGGAACAGCGGCTAATCCCACGATGGCGGCAGAGTGTTTCCGCCGCGCAGCAAACGCGGGCAACGCCAACGGTCAGTACAACCTGGGGCGCTGCTATTTCCACGGTCTCGGCGTGACTCAGGACCACGAGCAGGCCAAGCAATGGGTCAAGAAAGCCGCCCTGCAAGGACATAAAAACGCCACCGCCTTCATGGAAGACAACGAGTGGATATAAGCTTTATGGCGGACGAATCTCCAAAAAAGCGAGGTCATTTCATACCGCGGAGCTGACGGATGGTATCGTAAGCGCGCCCAATCCGTTGGAAGCTTTCTTTGGCGTGCTGAATGGTAGCGGCAGAGAGTCCTGCGCCTTCAGCAAGGTCAGGGTGACACTCTTTGGCCTTGCGGCGGTAAGCTGATTTCACTTGTGCGTCTGTGGCTGTGGGGGGAATGCCCAGAATCTCATAGCAGCGCTCTGGGGAGAAATCTTGGCTGCTACTCGCAGGCGGGGGCTGCTGGGCGCTTTCATTGCGATACCCGGCAAAGAAAGCATCCACATCGTGCTGCACCCCGAGAACGCGTCCGGCTTCGCGCAGCATACGGCGTTCTTCCGGGTGTACATAGCGGTCTGCCACAACGAGAGAGCAAAAAACCTGGACAATAACTTTGCGCATGGCGCGCGTGGCACGGATGGATTCGAGTTCCTTTGCCAAATTTTGGACAAAGAAGAGGAAAGGCTCCGAGGAATCGCGACCGAAATTAAACTCAAGCGCAAAGCGTCGGCGCGTGGTGGCATCCAGCTGCCAATTTTTCATGATGCTCTTCACGAAAGCAGCTTCATCCTCGCTCACATGTCCATCGCTTTTGGCCAGTTTGCCCAGGCATTGGAAAAGGAGTCGGGCTCCGCGAGCGGAGAGCACGGGCTCCGTCCCTTCATCTCCATCAAGGCGGCGGTGGCCTGACTCCCCCGAGGAACCCTGGTAAACACCGTAGCAGAAACCTAGGATGGCGCCAAGGGGACCCGCGAAAAAGCCTCCGATCAACGCGCCGATCAAACCTTTTGCTATACCTTTGAAATTCATTGATTTGATTGTTTATCAGACGATTCGTCTTCAAAAATGACGGTGGGATTGAGGGCCGGGATGACATCCACGGTGCGCACGCGACGGTGAGTTGCACGAGCGTGGTCAAGTATCATGGCAAGACGGTCCATTTGCTCACGTATGTTGCGAACCTCCATCGTAATTTCAGCGCCGTTATCAAGAATAAGGCGTATTTGCCAATCTTTCGGGCGAAAAATTTCGGTGATGGGGGGGATTTCCTCCGGGGTATAGAGATTCGAAGCGGCGATCAGCCGAGCGATGGGACGCACCTTGTGCGGATCAATCTTCACGCCGGGTTTCAGTTCCTCGGCATCGCCCGGGCGCAAATACCATGTAGGCACACCCAAAAAATTGCGATGCAGCTCGTCATTGACAGCAAAGAGAACACCCTCCGGATCCATGAAGAGTTTCGTGTTATCGCCAGAGCGTGCACCATCTTCCCAAGTTACGTAAACAATGGGGATGCGCTCATCCACTTCAATGTAGAGGGTATCGGGCAACTCTGCGCGGATGGCGGCGGAGCGAATGGCATCGTTTGCTTCTAACTTACGGCGCAAGGATTCCGTATTGAGTGTGGCCATATTCACAGAATCACCCAATTCAAGGATGTCCAGCGCCTGCTGTTTGTTGATGATGTCGTCTGCGGATTTGAAACGAATCTGCTCCACGCTCAGGCCGTATGCCTTCTCAAGCAAGTAGCTTACTCCAATCCACAACAGGGCGAATATGGGCACAAGCAGCAACGCCAGTTTCAGCCAACGCCTGAGGCGTAACGCGCCCCGTCGCACCGCCAGCAAATTGAACAAACGATTCCACAGCGACATGTGCTTTTCGAGTCGCCGCACGTTGGAGCCCCCGTTGGAATCGTCACGCTTCATCTGTTAACGCGGGTAGTTGAGCGAAATTTCAGCAATCCGACGACAGAGTTCACTGTACGAGATACCCGCTGCGGCTGCAGCTTTCGGGAAAAGTGAGGACCCCGTCATACCGGGGATGGTGTTAATCTCAAGCACATAGGGCTTTCCTTCCTCGGTGAGCAACACGTCTGCGCGCCCGTACACTTGCACTCCAAGTGCGTTGTAAGCACGTAAAGCTTCCTGCTGTACGGCACGCGTTGCATCCGGGGAAAGATCGGCCGGGCAAATGTAGTCTGTGCCTGCGCCACCATACATGGAAGGGTACTTGTTCTGCATGTCGTAGAACCCGGAACGTGGGCAGATATGGATGACGGGCAGCGGCTCTCCATCCAAAATGGCCACAGTGAGTTCTTTGCCGCAAATAAACTCTTCCACTAGCAATTCATGGCTGTACCGGGCTGCGGTGGCCAGGGCTGCGTCCAACTGCCCGGGCTCGCGCACAATTTCCACTCCCACTGATGACCCCTGGCAGGGTGGTTTGATGACCAACGGTTCGCTGAAGGAAGGCCTCTCCCCGGCATGAATGACTTCGCTCTTCGGCGTGCACACCCCCGCCGTGACGAGCACCTGTTTGGTAAGGATTTTATCGAAGCACAGTCTGCTGGCGGCCGAGCCCGCGCCGGTGTAGGGGATGCCAAGTTGCTCCAAGTAGCTCTGCAAGCCGCCGTCCTCGCCGTAGGTGCCGTGAATCATGTTGTAGCAAAGCTGGGCGCCGGCGGGGATGACCGGATTTTCCTCATCCACGATCACAGGGGTGACTTGCGTGAACCCCGCCTGCAGCAACGCCTGCTGTACAGCCTTGCCGGAGACAAGCGAGACTTCGCGTTCTGCCCCCGGCCCCCCCATGAGCAGGGCAATTTTTGTGTCGTTGGTAAGTTGTTTCATAAGTGGTCTCAAAATTCGGGTTCGCGTTCGCCGACGACTTGTACTTCGGTCTTGAGTTCGATCCCGCGTTCCTGCTTGACGCGACGGCGGATGAAGTCAATGAGCTCGGTCACATCCGTAGCCTTGGCTGTTCCGGTGTTAATGATGAAGTTGGCGTGAAGTTCAGACACTTGGGCGCCTCCAATGGTATGGCCTTTCAGTCCGAGGTCTGAGATCAGCTTGCCAGCCGACAGAGCAGGGGTTGGGTTCATGAAAGTGCAGCCGGCGCTGGGCTGTTGGGGCTGGGCAACACGCCGCTTTTCATGAAATTGCTGCATTTTTTCTTCGATAGCAGCGGGCGTGCCCGGAGTGCCGCAAAAGGTCGCGCTCAACACAATGTTGTGTTCAAACTCCGGAGTCCGACGATATTGCGCGCCCTGCATGGCATCCTTTTCAAAATGCAGCAGCTCGCCTTCTTTGTCCATGGCATCAGCGCTGCGGAAGATGTCCCACATGTTTCCCCCCATGGAACCCGCATTCATGCGCAAACTCCCGCCCACGCAGCCGGGAATGCCCTCCATCCACTCGAACCCGGCAATGCCATTCGCCGCAGCAAAAGCCGCGAGCTTTTTGAGCTTCACTCCCGCGCCGGCAGTGATGCAGCAGCCATTCGCCCGTAACTCTTCAAACTCCCCGCAGCACAGGTGAATGACCGCGCCACGGATGCCTCCATCGCGCACCACGAGGTTGGAGCCGCGCCCTACAAAGTACACGGGAATGTTACGATCTTTAAAAAAGGCGAGCGCCGCGCGGGCTGCGGTTGCGCTGTCAGGTTCCAACCAAAACTGGGCATTGCCGCCCACGCCGATAGTCGTGTGGCGATTCATGGGCTCATAAAGGCGGGCCGTGAAGGAATCGCCGCACTCCTGCTGCATCTCGGCGAGAAGACGCATATCTTCGGCAATGCGCGTGCCGACATCGTGCACGTTGCCGGCTCCCAGCGTGAGAAAGAGGTCGCCCGGACGCAGAAAATTGCCGATGACATGATGCGCTCGACTCAGCTCCGGGAGAAATTGAGCCTGTTTTCCCCCTTGCTCATGCACGGCGTCGACGATGGTTTGCCCGCTGATGCTGGGGATAGGTGTCTCACTGGCGGGGTACACATCGGCCACGAAGAGCTGGTCTACCTCCTTCAAGACACGACCAAAGTCATTGCGCAGCAACTTTGTGCGCGTGTAGCGGTGTGGCTGGAAGAGAACGACGAGCCGAGCGGGCTTGAGGCTTCGCGCCGTAGCCAAGGTGGCGGCTATTTCCGTGGGGTGGTGCCCGTAGTCATCCACAATGCGGTAGTTGCGGGAGAGGTATTTGGTCTCGAACCGTCTGCGCGCTCCGGCAAAAGACGCCAGCCCGCGCACGATGGCCCCAAAGTCGCAGCCCAGCTCCAGCGCCAGCGCAACTGCCGCCAGCGAGTTGAGCACGTTGTGGCGCCCCGGCACTCCGAGTTCAACGCGCCCGAGCGTCTGCTCCCCGTGGTGAATGGTGTAAACCGTGCGTCCGCTCTTCACTTCAACCTCATCGGCGATGTAATCGGCATTCTCCCAGCCGTAAGAGATGCTGTTGGGGTAGGCGGAGCAGACGTCGGCTGCTCCGGGGTCGCTCTTGCAGTAAATGATTTTCCCGCGCGTTTGCGAGCAGAGCGTGTTGAACACACTCTTGATGTGATCCAGGTCGCGGTAGTAATCCAAATGTTCAGCCTCAATGTTGAGAATGACGCTGTACTCGGGCAGGTAATTCACAAGCGTGCCGTCACTTTCGTCCCCCTCGGCTACCAAGTACTCGCTCTCTCCATTCCAATGCGCATTGGCCCCAAGCACCGGAATCTCTGCTCCCACGTAGTGACAGGGACGCAGTCGCCCTTCGCGCAGCAAATGCGCCGTAAGGGAAGATGTGGTAGTCTTCCCATGTGTGCCGGCTACGACAATGCCTTTCTTGCTGTTTAGAATGGCCGCCAGGCATTCTGCGCGGCGAATGCAGGGTATACCGGCCTTACGAGCAGCGCGCAGGGCTACATTATCCTCTCGTATGGCGCTGGAATACACGACCACCTCCGCATCCTGCACAGGGATGGCGCTGTGGGGACTGTAAAAGTCTAACCCGGCTTGCTGCAGACGCTCAGTCTCGTGACTGGTAGAGCGATCACAGCCGCTCACGCGGTGACCAATCTCCATGAGCATGCGCGCTAAGCCGCTCATGCCGCTCCCCGCCACTCCGATGAGGTGGATACGCAGGGGGTGCGTCCTGTCCATTAACTTTTCGCGTAGCAGATCTGCTCTCATGGTGTTCGCGCGGCATTATACACGAACAACGCGCCTATTCAAGGCAAAATGCAAAGAAAATGGACCCAACGCACATCTGTCCCAGTAAAATCTTCTCTGGGCCCATTCACCCCATTCCTCACGCGCTTCCGACAGACAAAAGAAGTAAGCCCGACAAAGATGTCAAACCATGAACGATTCGACAATTCCGCTGCGCTCCGGTTCGGCAATCCCGCGCGCAGCGCGCTCACTTTCCAAATCGTCAATCGTCAATCGTAAATGATCAACGCTTTGCGTTGAACGATATGCCGTTCACTACTCATTGCGGTTACTTTTTCTCGGGACGGATGTGGGCCGCGCAGGATGGTTGAGATTTACGAGTTGAGGAGGACGTTATTTTGTGCTACACTGCGCCTGTCGGTTCTGCAAAAGCCGGCAAAAATAATATGAAACAGGTGTATACCGACAAGCTGGCCACAAGCCCTCTGCTTGTGGAATGGGGAATTGAGGCTTTGTTTCTCATCTGCCAGCTGCTGTTGTAAATAGCCTCCCGCCCTGCCTCCGCAAGGGGGCAGGCAACGGGGCTGTTTTTTTGTATTGACTTTCTTTTTTTGTGTTGACTTTTTCAGCATTGGGTGGTTTAATGGGTGCAAGGAAGAATACATCCTTTCATATTTCCTACCCGCCGGGGCGTTGCAGCGCTTAACTCGGCGGGTAGGTTTTTTATGGACAAGGTCAACTATAATGTCAAAACGGGTGGAATTTATTTTTTTGGTTAAGCCAAAGCGCCAAATTCGTCTTCCCGTCCTGATTCCGCCAGCAAGGCGCCGCCGGACGCGTCCAAGCCCTGCGCAAATCTCGCGGCATGTCCCAAAAAGATAACCGCTGCGCACCGCCTCCGCTTCCCCCTCCGCGCGCAGCGCGCTCACTTTCCAAATCGTAAATCGTCAATCGTAAATGATCAACGTTTTGCGTTGAACAACGCCGCATTGCGGTTGCTTTTTCTTGGGACGGATGTGGGCCCATCGGCTTCTTTCGGCTTGACTCACTGCAGCATTTGGGCATAAATAGGGATCATGCGCAAATTGCTCACAGTCGGGTTGGCATGGCTGAGCCTCGGAGCTTGTACATCGCAACGTACCGTGTATGATGAGTACGGCAATGTCGTGCAGGATAAGCCGAAGACCGGAGTAGAGCGTGACTTTGAGGATTACATGGAGGAGAAGTTCAGCTCTTCTTTCTCTGAAAAAAAGAACGATCAGGGGGTGCCTCAGGCTGTCTCCAACAAGGTCAGTAGTTTCCAGAGCAAGCTTGACGACTCAAAGCGTCTTGATAAGGAATATGTAACATCTTCCTTTGCGGGGGCAAGAGAAAGCGCTCTGAACGGGAGAGAGTACGTTGGCGGCAGGCGCTCCTATGGCGCCAAAAAAGAGTATGCAGGAGCCGGACGCCAAATCGACCGCGATCTCAACCCGGCTTTCACAACTGATTCCAAGGGAATATACGGTACAAATGACACCTACGCCGGGGCTCGTGAACAATCTGCTTTCTCTGGCGTCCCTAGCAATGTGAATGGCGAATTTTACACGGAAGAAAGTCCCTATTTCTCGCGTGATACGAAGAGCGGCTACGTGGAAGTGCAGCGTGATAAAACCCCTCAGATGCCGGTGTACAAATCCGATGAATACATGGGGCGTACGATTGAAGAAACGCGCACGCTCCTCGGCCGCGACAAGCCGTCGAGCGATTGAGTTGCTCCATGACTACTCGGCATCCACACGGTTGGCGGTATCCCAAAAGTCCTCCAACTGGTAGAAATCCCTTACTTCTGCGGCCATCACGTGAACCATGACGTCGATGTAGTCCAACACGGACCACAGGGCTTGCGGGGTGCGCTCGGCGTAAACGGGCGTGACGCCGAGCCTTTCCCCGACCAAGTGGTCCACATCGCGTATGACGGCCCGCAGGTGCGGCACAGACGTAGCCGTGCAAACCACGGCGTAGTTGGTGATGGTGGATGTGCCGCGCAGGTCGTAAATGGCAACGTCCGTTGCTTTAGAATCGCGCGCAGCAGAAGCGCAGGCTTGGGCCAGTTCGAGGCTATTCATAGACATGGGCAGGGAAGAGGAATCAGGCATCTTCCTCCGGCGCGGGCGGTTGGTCATCCGGGGTTTGCAGGTCCGTTGGCGCATCTGGCACAGGGGGTGGGGAAGGCGGCAGCTCGCGGACGGGAGGCTCGGCCATGGCTCCCGTTTCCAGCAGCTCCTTCACGTGGGCTCCGCTCAGTGTTTCATACTCAATAAGGTTTTTGGCAATGAGTTCCAGCCGCTCCTTGTTGGCGGTGAGGATATCCAAGGCTCGGCGGTAATTCTCCTCCACAATGCGACGGATTTCCTGGTCGATCATCTGCGCGGTACTCTCCGAGTAGCTGCGCACAGACTGGGCAAAGTCGCGCGCCAGGAAGACTTCATCGTGCCCGGAGCCGTAGTCGACCGGCCCCAGTTTCTCGCTCATGCCGTAGACGCACACCATCTTGCGGGCGATGGACGTGGCCTGGCTGATGTCCCCGCGCGCGCCGCCGGAAATGTCGCCGAACATCACCTCTTCCGCACAGCGTCCGCCCATGGCCATCACGATGTAATCGAGCAGCTCCTTCTTGTACTCGCTGTGCTTGTCCTCATCGGGCAACATCATGGTGACCCCCAGGGCCGGACCGCGCGGGATAATCGTCACCTTGTGCAGCGGCAGGGTCTTGGAGAGTTCCGTCTTGAGCAGGCAGATGGCGTGACCTGCTTCGTGCACGGCCGTCATCCACTTCTCACGTTCGGTGATTTCCATGGAGCGTCTCTCACGTCCCCAGCGCACCTTTTCGCGCGCTTCCTCAAAGTCGTCTTGCGTGACGGCAGCGTGCCCGCGGCGCACGGCGGTGAGCGCCGCTTCATTCACGAGGTTGGCCAACTCTGCGCCGGAAAAGCCGGTCGTGGCGCGGGCCACAGGGTTCAAATCCACATCCGGCGACATCTTGATCTTGCGGACATGCACGCGCAGAATCTGCTCGCGCCCGGCGGCATCCGGCAAGTTCACCATCACCTGGCGGTCGAAGCGGCCGGGACGCAGCAGGGCAGGGTCCAACACATCCGCGCGGTTGGTGGCGGCAATGACGATGATGTTCTCGTTGTCCGTAAAGCCGTCCATTTCCACCAGGAGGGCGTTGAGCGTCTGCTCGCGCTCATCGTGCCCGCCTCCCACGCCGTGACCGCGGTGGCGTCCCACGGCATCAATCTCATCAATGAAGATGAGGCAGGGGGTGTTGCGCTTGGCTTCGGCAAACATATCCCGCACACGGCTGGCGCCTACGCCCACAAACATCTCCATGAAGTCGGAGCCGGAAATGGTGTAGAAGGGCACGTGCGCCTCGCCTGCAATCGCTTTGGCCAGCAAGGTTTTCCCGGTGCCGGGGGGGCCGACCATCAGGATGCCCTTCGGGATGGAGCCGCCCAGGGCGTGAAACTTGCCCGGGTTGCGCAGAAATTCGACAAGCTCCCACACTTCCTCCTTTGCCTCGGAAACGCCCGCCACGTCTGCAAACGTGATTTTGTTGCGCGAGGGGTCAATGAGCCGCGCGCGACTTTTGGCAAACTTGATGGCGCCGTTCGGTCCGCCGGCTTGCATGCGAAAGAGAAAAATAAAGAGCAGTATAATCAGCAGCACCGGAATGCAGTTGATGAGCAACGCTTGCAACGTGTTGCTTTCCACGCGGTATACGGCGTGGCTGCCCAGCATGGTGCGAATTTGCTCGGCTTGAAACCGGCTGTCGAAGTTCACCACCACCCCGATGACTTGGCGGCGGTTTGGCTTCTTGGGCGCATTCATGCGGTACGAACCGACGATGACCCCGCTCCCGTTGCCGCGCAGGTAGATCACAGGGGGCGTGTGCAGATCGATGCGCCCCTCCTCGCCCAGCGTGCGGAATTGCTCGGTGGACCACACGCGGTCAGCTCCGGGCGCCTCAGTTGGTATGGGTGAGTCAGCGCTTTCCAACGAGGTGGCGGTAATGCCGTAGCGATTGCACAGGGCCTTAATCTCATCGCTATCTGTGAAGGGCATGTAGAACTTCCCCATGGGGAACTTTTGCTCCTCCCTATACATGTACGCCTTGATGATGCCGGCAGTCGTGCCGTTGTTGGAGATGACCTCGATGGGGAAATGCTGCGGGTCATTCAGCACGATATTGCCCGCGCGGTACTCCTTTTCAAACTCCGCAAGCTCCATTTTCTTGGTGCCCACCCCAATGCCGTCGTTGAACACAAAAGCCAGCAAAATCACCCCCACAACCACCGAAAGCAACAGCCACAGCCCCCAGTTCGGCCTCCGTTGCAACGGCATCTCCGGCTCTTTGTCCGGCTCCTTATTCGATGCCCTTTGCTGCTCCTCTCGCTTTTCCGTTTCTTCTTGCTCCTCGTCTGACATAGAAAATTGAATGACTTGTCCTATCCTACCCCACTTCCTTTCTCGTTGAAACCCTACAGTGAGACATAATCCTAAAAAATCGCGTCATTTTTCTTCCCTTTCCCCTCTTCCTCTCCAGGCAATTCCTGAGAACCTTGCGAACAATGCCACGCGTGTCCCAATAAAATCTTCTCTTGGCCCATTCAACCCATTCCTCACGCGTTTTCCAACAAACAAAAGAAGTAAGCCCGACCAAGATGTCAAACCATGGACGATTCGACAATTCCGCCACGCACCGGCTCCGCTTCCCCCTCCGCGCGCAGCGTGCTAGCATTCAAATCGTAAATCGTCAATCGTAAATAATCAACGCTTTGTGTTGGACAATATGCCGTTCACTGACATTGGGTCTGCTTTTTCTTGGGACGGATGTGGGGCAGGCTCCGGGGCTAATTTTTTGTGTTGACTTTTTCAGCATTGGGTGGTCTAATAAACCCGAGCAAGAGTATCTTGTCATCTTTCCTGCCCGCAGAGGGGTTGCCGCCCTTAACTCTGCGGGTAGGTTTTTTTATGGACAAGGTCAACTATAATGTCAAACCGGGTGGAATTTATTTTTTGTGAAGCCAAAGCCAAATTCGTCTCCCCGTCCTGATTCCGCCAGCAAGGCGCCGCCGGGCGCGTCCAAGCCCTGCGCAAATCCCGCGGCATGTCCCAAAAAGATAACCGCCACGCACCGGTTCGGCAATCCCGCGCGCAGCGCGCTCGCTTTCCAAATCGTAAACGGTTAATTTGATTCGCTAAAATGAGGGGGACTGCGGTAGAATAGACGCAGTTGCGGAAGG
>CANQBZ010000043.1 GCA_947589295.1 uncultured Akkermansia sp. | reverse complement strand
ATACTGGCGCAGGCGTGGTGCGAGGCGGTGGTGCAGCGCACCATTGAGTATGTGGACCCTGCCAACGCGCCCGAGGAGGGGAGCTACGACCCCGCTACCCAAGGCTCGCGCAATGCCGCACGGCCGGGCGAATCCCTCTCGGAGATCAACCGGCTCATGGGGCGCAAGCTGCGTGTCGTCTCGTTCAAATGGCTCGACAGCTGGGATATTTAGATAGACGATTACGATTTGAATGGCTGAACGGAGGGCTGGGGGATGTTGGAAAAGAAGCCTGATTGGGGAGCGTTTTGGAGTCTGGTGGTGATTCAGTCGATGAATTCGCTGAATGAGAAGGGGGTGCAGTTTTTGCTCATCGGGTTGGGAATATGGCTGGGCGAGGCGCTGCAGTATCCGCTTTCGGCGCTGATTGTGCTGCCGTTTGTGGTGTTGTCGCCATTGGGGGGATGGATAGCGGATCGGTACAGTCGGACGCGGTTGCTGCAGGGGATGGTGTTGCTGCAGGTGGCGGCGCTTGCAGGCATGACGCTAGGGCTCTTCATGCAGAGGATAGGGGTTGCAGTGGGCTTTTTTACGGTGTTTTGTGTGCAGGCCATGTTTTTCAGCCCGGCCAAGAAGGGACTGGTGAAAGATATAGTGGGGTCGCGCTCCATAGGGTTTGCGAGCGGGATTTTAGAGATCAGCTCGATGCTGGCGCTGTTGCTCGGGCAGATAGGAGCGCTTGGGATCGTCTATTACCTGCTGAGACGCTGGGGAGACAGCAGCGGATGGGAGGCCGCCGGATGGCCTTGCGCAGTGTGTGCTTTGGCGGCGGTGGGAGTGCTGGCGCTCAGCCTGTTTTTGCCGCGCTACCCGGCGGTTGGCAAGCGGGCGTTTAGGTGGAGTATCTGCTGGGAGCACATCGCGCAGCTGCGCTTGCTTTGGCATGACCGCGTGTTGCGCTTCAGCGAGGTGGGAATCGGCTATTTCTGGTTCATTGCAGGGGCGATGATGCTCATTGCCCTGCAAATGGCGGAGGATGCCAATGGGATCACAGACGGCGAGGGAGCGCATTTCCTGCAAGTGCTGGGGCAGCAGAGGGATTCTGCCGCACTCATCGCATGGATCAGCGGGGGATCGGTGCTCGGGGGGGCGCTTGTTTCCTGCCTGTGCTCGCGGCGTATCCGAACGGGGTTTGCCGTGTGGGGCGGGGTGGGCATGAGTCTGGCGTGTCTCGCGCTGGTGTGGCTGCCCTACGGGCACGGACTTTTTTACGCGGCTTTGTCGGCGGCAGGCTGCACGGCTGCGGGGTATTTGGTGCCGCTCAATGCGCTGCTGCAGGACCACGCAGATGACGATAAACGGGGGGATGTGATAGCTGCGGGCAATCTGGTGGATTGCGGGTTGGGGATGCTCGCCGTGGCGGTGCAGTTGGGGATGCGCTGGTTGGGGCTGAGCGGGCAGGCTCAGTGTGCGGTGCTTGCGGCGGGGTCGGCGCTGGTGACGCTTTACCTGGTGTACGAAATACGGCGCTACAAGCGCGTCGGGTAAAAGTTTTCATGGCAGGGGCACGAGATGCCGTTCTCCCGGCGTATGCCACGCAGCCCAGCTTGAACAAGGCGCGGCATGACGGGCAGAGAGATTGAGCGCGTCGGCGCAACCGGGGTGTCGCCATGACATAAAATGTGCGAAAGTGATGGGCCCGGATGCGCGTATAATGGGTAGCATGAAGAAAGAAAAGCATAAGCAACACAGAAGGATAGCGTGGGGCCTGCTGGCTCTGGGGATGGTGTGCGGGTGGGCGAATGCCGGGCAAGGAACTGCGCCGGGCGAGGAAGCGACCGTAGAGCTGCGGCAGGATGCGCAGATACGCGCGGGGAAATTGGAGAGCGGGCTGCGCTATGTGATACGGCCAACGAAGGAGCCCGCGGGGCGGGGATCGGTGCGGCTGCGGGTGGGGGTAGGATCGCTGTACGAAAACGAGGTGAATACGGGGTTTTCGCATTTGCTGGAGCACATGGTATTTAACGGGAGCAGGAACTACAAGCGCGGGGAGCTCATCCCGGTCATGCAGAAGCTTGGATTGGGGTTTGGAGGGGATGCGAATGCGTACACCAGTTTGCTGGAGACGGTGTACATGCTCGACCTGCCCAATTTGGAGCAAAAGACGGTGGAGACGGCGCTGAGCATCATGCGCGACTTTGCGGACGGAGCTACGCTGGAGGACGAGGCCATTGAGAAAGAGCGTGGCATTGTCATCAGCGAGTTGAAAGCGCGCGACTCGGCTTCCATGCGGGCGCACATAGCGCTGCTTGGTCAGCTTACCGAGGGTACAAAGTTGGCAGAGAGGATGCCTATCGGCAAGGAAGATGTGTTGAGGCATGGCTCTGCCGAGGAACTGCGCAAGCTTTACCACACGCATTATACGCCGGAAAAGATGACGCTGGTGCTCACGGGAGACTTTGATGCGCAGGAGATTGAGCAATTAGTGAAGAAGAACTTTGAGGGGATGAGTCAGCGGCAGGCCCCGCCGCGGCCGGATATTGGGCAACTCTGCGAGCCTCAGGACAAAGTCAAGCTCGTTCCCAATGAGGAGCAGGCGGATGTAACGCTGTACGTGAGTGTGGTGAACCCCTACCGGGCCAAAGAGGACAGCGCGCGCACGCGGGCAGATGAGCTGCCGCTGCGGCTCGCATGCGCCATGCTGGAGCGACGGTTGCGGCGTATCTCGCATGCGGAAAACAGCCCTTTCACCCAGGCGAACGTTGAACAACAAGACCTCTATGAAACGGTCAATCTGAGCTCTATGGCGCTTACTGCCCCGCCTGAGCAGTGGAGAGCGGCATTGCAGGCCGGTGTGCAGGAGCTGCGCCGCGCAGTGACCTACGGGTTTAGCGCAGACGAGCTGCACGAGGCCGCGGATGCGCTGGCTTCCAACTTGCAGCATGCCAGCGTGACGTGGGAAACGCTGCCGGCGGCGGCGATGGCTGACCGGCTGGTGGCTGAAATCGGGGACAAAAAGGAGCTGACGGATGCGCAAGAGGACCAACGAGTGTTGATGCCTGCATTGCAGCGCATTTTGCAAGAACCGGATTTGTGCCGCCAGGCGCTTGAGAATGCCTTTCGCCTGGAAGACGCGCGACTGACAATGATGGGAACGCTGCCGCAGGATGCAACGCCGGAGGCGCTGCGCGCGGAGTTTTTTGACAAAGCGCTGAAAGAGCCGGTGCAACGCATGGCGCAGCAGGCGCACAAGCCGTTTGCTTATGAGACGATTGGCATGCCCGGCTCTGTGCTGAAGAGAGAATTGGACGAAGACTTGGGGGTGACCACGGTCACGCTCTCCAATGGGGTGAGGGTGAATTTGAAGCCCGTGGATTTCCGCAAAGGCTGTGTGGCGGTGAGCGCGGCGGTGGATGGGGGACTGCTGGCGCTGCCTGACACTCCCGGCCTTGCAAATATGACCCGAGCTGTGATGGAACGCGGAGGACTGCAGGAGCACAGCCACGATGAGCTGGAGCGGTTGATGGCGTCCAAGCAGGTGGGGCTCAACTTCTCGCTTACCCCCACTCGATTCCTCTTTTCTGGTGACGCGGCAACAGAGGACCTGGAGATGCAGTGCAAGTTGCTGGCGGCCGCTATCCTGTACCCCGGCTACCGCGATGAAGGAGAACGTTTGCTGCGCCGCAGCCTGGATAACGAATACCGCGCATTGGAAACGACCCCCAAGGGTGTGTTTGCCACTGAATCGCGCCGGGCTATCTTCGGGCAAAACCCGCTGTTTACCCTGCCGCAGAGGAAGGAGTTGGAGGCGCTGAAGGCCGCCGATGTGCAACGCGCTATGGCTCCTCTGCTTCAAAAGAATTATGTTGAGGTGACGCTGGTTGGCGACTTTGAAATTGAGGAAGCGCTGCCGGTGCTGGAGCGTACTTTTGGGGCGATGCCGACGCGGAGCAGCGAGCCGGAGCCTCTACCCGCAGCAAAGAGATGCGTGACGATGATGCCATGGGGCCTGCGGCGTCCCTTGCCTTATCCCACCCAACTGGACAAAACGCTGGTGGCGCGTGTGCACGCCGCCGGTAACGGACGCGATGAAAGGCGCAACCGCCGGTTGGAGGTGCTGGCGTCCATCTTGCGCAATCGGCTGTTTAACGGGCTGCGCGCCACCATGGGGGAGAGTTATTCGCCCTCGGTGCTGGTGGAGCCCCACGCCGACTTTGACGATGCGGCGTTGCTCAGCGCATTTTCCTACGGCGTGCAGCGCAATCAGTCCCTGGTGAGCAGCGCCATGGAGAGTATTTGCAACGGCATAGGCCAGGGCGACGTGGGCGATGAGGAATTTGAGCTGGCTATTCGTCCTTACCGCGCGGCGGTGCAGAAGAAGCTGATTACCCCGGACTTTTGGGAGAAAAGTTTGATGGATTTTCAGAGTAATCCGGAGCGCCGGGCGTTGATACGCGACATGGTGAAAGATGTGCAGAGCATCACCGCCGAGGAGATACGAACGCTGGGACGCGACGTATTCGGCAGGGAGTGCCGGACCGACTTCTTCTTTGTGCTGCCGCAGAGTGAACAGGCGAACACTCCGGCTCCCGCTGCTCCGGAGCAATCTGCCAAGCCCGCAGAGCCTGCAATACCGGAGTTTTCCCCACCGACTCCCGGAGAATACGCCGTGCTCATCTCCGCCGCCACAGCCCAAGAGCCGGGGTGGAAAGCTGTGGCGCAGGCATTGCTGGAAAAATACCCCGGGGCCAAACTTTGCGAATTGCCCGAACTGAGCGAAGAAGCCTGCGCCAAGGCTCTGCGCGAAAGCCAGCCACGCTACGCCGCTGTCGTGCTTCGCCCACAGGAGATCACACAGGCTGCCACCAACGCCTTGCACCGCGCTGCACGTCGGATTGATGATGACCCGTATGGTGACTGCATTTGGGGCATTGTTACCGGTTACGATGCTGAGCACGCCTTGCGCATTGCCCGCGGACGCGGTACGATACTGCTGAGCCGACTGCTGACCTTGGCGCAACCGGATAACTCGCGCTTTGAACATAGCTGCTGCATGAGTGAAGATTCGGGACTGCCGATTTACGAGCGCAACGGCTCTGCTACAACCACGACAACTCATGATGCCAGCACCCAGGAAGGACAGCAGGCGTTGCAGGATGGCCTGCAGGACCGCTTTGCCGACCGGCTCACCAAGCATAACCCGCAGCTCATCATTTCTGCAACTCCGTCTACGCCGTTCAGCCTGGAAATGCCGCTGTGCAAGGGATTGATATTCCCGTGCGGCAACAGGTTCTACAGCGTGGGCTGCCAGCATCTCATCGCCTTTGCCAGCGCTCATCAGCCTGCCATGGAGGGTAAGCCCGATGCCCTGCAGAGCCTGGCGGAGGCTATGCACTTTGCTCCCATTGAGCCGGATGAACACGAGCGAGTGTGGCTGGCGCTGGGCCCGGGAGCGATGGGGGATGCTCGGGGAAGTCGGCAGAGTATGGTCATCACAGCGGTGTCCGCCTACGGTTGCCATCAGTTTGTGGGCATGACGCTGCCCTCGTGGTATGGGGCAACGGCGAAGAATGTGCTGCATTTTTTCATGGAGCATACGGACAGGACCACGCTGGCCGAAGCCGTTTTTTTGGCGAACCAGCTGCTCATAGCTAAAACGTTGAGCATCGATCCGCGGTTGTTGGATGTGCAGTTGCAGGGACAGGGTATTGGGGCGCAGCTGCAGAGTGATTTGAATGCAAGCGGTGTGCGGGTGAGCGGCGAGCAGGCGCAGGATGTTGCCGGGATGGTGCTTGAGCGCGATGCTCTGGTATTTTATGGGGACCCGGCGCGCCCGGCTATCATTACCAGCGCGCGCAAACACGCCCCGCTGGAGCTTGTATACACTCCCGTTCCGGCACTGCGTGCAGAGAGAGATTTCACCGGACCCGCCGCCATCATCTTCCCCAAACGCCAAGATGAGCCGACAACTCCAACCGCGGAGCAGGATTGCATACGGACCGAGAACTTCCTGCTCTACCCCCACCTCGAGCTCAAGGCAGGAGAAATCGCTGAAAAAAGTTGACGGCGTGCGATTGATGAGTTGAGGAAATTGGTGAACTTGAGCGGGGAAGAGTCTCTCTGTGCCGTTGACTTGGTGTACTGTTTGGATTTTTCGGTACACTCGTTTTTGTACGAATGCGCGTGGCATTGTTGTGTGTATGGGGCTTGACGCAGTGCGGCTTCTATGGTAGGATGAGCGCGAATGAGACATCGGCGCCATATTCACCAAATGCATGCTTAAAATCACCCGGTTGAAGCGGTGAGGCGATTGACTGTGCAAGCGCATGCTGCTTGAGCCAAACAACAAATGACAAGACAGATGAATACGAGACTTAGAGTGGCTGTCCAATCCAAAGGACGACTGAACGAGGACACGCTGCGTTTACTGGCAGAGGCGGGCATGAAGGTGGACGCCGGGAAGCGGACGCTGTTGGTGGAGGCGCGGAATTACCCGTTAGAGGTGCTTTTTTTACGCGACGACGACATTCCGCAGACGGTGGCGGACGGAGTGGCCGATGCGGGGATTGTCGGCATGAATGAGCTGGCAGAGCAGGGAGCGGCGGCGGATGTGGTGCATCAACTCGGTTTTGGCGCATGCCGCTTGTCTATTGCCGTGCCCAAGGAGGCGGATTACACAGGTGTCGATTGGTTGAACGATAAAAAAATCGCCACGTCCTATCCCGGCATCCTGAAGCGCTTTTTGGAGTCGCGCGGCGTGCATGCCCACCCCCACGTCATCACGGGATCTGTCGAAATAGCCACGGGAATCGGATTGGCGGATGCCATCTTCGATATCGTGAGCTCGGGGTCTACGCTCGTCAGCAACAATTTGCGCGAAGTGGAGGTGGTGATGCAGAGTGAGGCGGTGCTCATTGCTCACCCGAAGCTGAGTGACGAGAAGCGGCAAATCCTCGACGAGATGATATTCCGTTTCAAGGCCTTGCAGGGGGCCGCCGGGAAAAAATATGTGCTGATGAATGTCCCGAAAGGAGCCTTGGATTCCGTGCTGCATGAGCTGTCGGGCATCAAGAGTCCAACGGTGATGCCGCTGGCGCAGGAAGGCTGGTGCAGTGTGCACACCGTGCTGGAAGAAGAGAGTTTTTGGGAGAAGGTGGGCAGGCTCAAGGAAGCCGGTGCGCAGGGAATTCTGGTGCTGCCGATCGAGAAGATGGTCTTATGATGAAGATGCGAGTAGTGAGCAACCCGGCGCGTGCTCAATGGGAGCAGCTGGTGCGAAGACCCATGCAGGACATGGCAAGGCTGCGCGGGGATGTGGAGCCCATTGTGGAGGCGGTTCGTACCGGGGGGGACGCCGCCTTGCGCGAGTTGAGTCGGCGTTTCGACCATTGTGAGTTGCAGCATGTGCAGATCACGCCTGAGGAAAGCGAGACGGGCATCGGGAAACTGCCGCTGCAGCTCCGCCAGGCCATCGAGCGCGCGCATGCCAATATAGCTCGCTTCCACGCGGCTCAGCGCACGCCGGATGTCAGGCTTGAAACGCAGCCTGGCGTGCTCTGTGAGCAGCGCAATGTACCGATCCAGCGCGTGGGCATCTATGTGCCCGGGGGATCGGCTCCGCTTTTTTCCACGGTGTTGATGTTGGCGGAGCCTGCGCGTTTGGCGGGCTGCCGGGAGCGAGTGCTCTGCACGCCGCCGGGAAAAGACGGGGAGGTGAACCCGGCCATATTGTACGCGGCGAAGCTGTGCGGAATCACCCGACTCTTCCGCGTGGGCGGTGCGCAGGCCATTGCCGCCATGGCGTACGGGACCGAGACAATACCCAAGGTGGATAAGATATTCGGCCCCGGCAACCGGTATGTCACCGCCGCTAAGCAACTTGTTTCGCTGGATGGCGTGGCCATCGACATGCCGGCCGGGCCAAGCGAGGTGGAGGTGTATGCCGATGGATCATGCAACCCCGCATTTGTGGCGGCTGACTTGCTCAGCCAGGCCGAGCACGGACCGGACAGTCAGGTGGTGCTCGTGACCACGGAGGAGGAGGTGCTCCGGCACGTGATGCAGGAGCTGGAAAAGCAGCTCCCCTTGCTAGGGCGCAAGGATATAGCGGCATGCGCGCTTGAACACAGTTTGGCCGTGCTCATGCGCAGTGAGCAGGATGCCCTCGACTTCACGAATGAGTATGCGCCGGAACATCTCATCCTGGCCGTGAAAAACGCACGCGCCGTGGCACAAAAAGTCGTGCATGCGGGTTCCGTATTCATTGGCAACTACAGCTGTGAAAGCGCGGGTGACTACGCCTCCGGCACCAACCACACGCTTCCTACCATGGGCTGCACCAAGGGGTACAGCTCGCTGGGTCTGCACAGTTTCATGCGCAAGATGACCATCCAGGAGCTCACTGCTGAGGGACTCCGCCATATCGGCCCCACCATTGAAATTATGGCGGAAGCGGAAGGCCTGGACGCGCACAAAAAGGCCGTCAGCATGCGGCTCGATGCGTGCGACAAACAGCTTCCTGCCGCGCAGGCAGATGAGATGCCGGCGACTTTGCGCGCTCTTGTGAGACCTGACATTCTCGCGCTCAAGCCGTACAGCTCGGCACGAGATGAGGCGGCCGGGCTGCCGGCAGAGGTGTGTTTGGATGCGAATGAAGCGCCCTACAATGAGCCGATCAACCGTTATCCCGACCCGCTGCAGCGCGAACTCAAGCAGAGCATTGCAGAGCGGATCGGGGTGGCTGCAGAAAGCATCTTTTTGGGGAACGGAAGCGATGAGGCCATAGACTTGATCATCCGCATTTTCTGTGAGCCGAGGGTCGATCGCGTTGTGGCTCCTGATCCAACGTATGGCATGTACGCTGTGTGCGCCCGCATCAACCAGGCGGACTACACGGCCGTGCCCTTGCGGGATAACTTTGATTTTCGCGCGGAAGATCTGCTTGCTGCGACGGATGAGCGCACGAAGGTGATATTCTTGTGCAGCCCGAATAACCCGACGGGCAATCTGCTGCCCAAGGAGGAAGTGCTGGAGCTGCTGAGACGTTTTCCCGGCATGGTGGTGGTGGACGAGGCCTACATTGACTTCGCCGGGGATGAGGGCATGCTTCCCGCATTGAAAGAATACCCGCGATTGATCGTGCTGCGCACTTTTTCCAAGGCGTGGGCAAGCGCTGGCGTGCGCCTGGGTATGGCTTTGGCGCATCCCTCTGTCGTGGCTTGCCTCAATAAGGTGAAATACCCGTACAACATCAACCGACTCACTGCCGCATACGCGCTGGAGTTGTTGGGCAGGGCCGACAGCGTCCGGCAGCAGGTGGCAAGCATACTTTCCGAGCGTGAGCGCGTGGCGGCAGAGCTGCGCAAGCTTTCGCTCTGCCAACGGGTGTACCCGAGTCGGGCGAACTTCCTGCTCGTGCAGGTGAGCGACGCTCAGCGCATCTACGCGGAGCTTGCCAGCCGCGGCATCATTGTGCGCAATCGCAGCTCGGCCTTGCTCTGTCAGAACTGCCTGCGCATCACCATCGGTTCCCCGCAGCAAAATGACGCATTGCTGACGGCTCTGCGCGAACTGGACTCTCCCTCATCCTGAGCATGGCTATGAAAAAAGTACTCTTCATTGACCGCGATGGCACGCTGATCCAGGAACCGCCGGATGAGCAGGTGGACAGCTTGGAAAAACTCGTCTTTATGCCGGGGGTCTTCCGTGCGTTGACAGCTATCCGCGAGCGCACGGATTACCGCTTTGTCATGGTGACCAATCAGGACGGTCTCGGCAGCGCCGCTTTCCCGGAGGAACGGTTCTGGCCGGCGCACAACCATCTGATTAACACGTTGCGGGGCGAGGGCATCGAGTTTGATGAGGTGCTGATCGACCGCCATTTCCCGAGCGACAATGCCCCCACGCGCAAACCGGGCCCGGCCATGCTCAAGGCCTATCTTGACGGCTCATGCGATATGGAGCGTTCCTACGTCATCGGTGATCGCGAGGTGGACGAACAGTTGGCGCGCAATTTAGGATGCCGGGCGTTGAGGATTGGCCCGGCTTTTGGATGGGAAAAGGTGGCGGAGGTGCTGTTGGCTGGCGAGCGGGCAACCGAGCTGCACCGCAAAACGCGCGAGACGGATATTTACGTGAAGTTGGACCCGGATCGTCCCGGGGAGGCCGATATTGAAACGGGCCTGCCTTTTTTGGACCACATGCTCTCTCAGCTCGTGGTGCATGGCGCGCTCTCGCTCACAATTCACGCCAAAGGTGATTTGGAGGTGGATGAGCACCACACCATGGAGGATACGGCGTTGGCTCTCGGGGAGTGTTTGAGGCTCGCCATGGGCGATAAAGTGGGCATTCAGCGCTATGGGTATTGCTTGCCGATGGACGACAGCCTGTGCCGCGTGGCGTTGGATTTTGGCGGGCGTCCCTGGTTGGAGTGGGATGTCGAGTTTCGTCACGACAGGGTAGGGGAATTGCCCACGGAGATGTTCTTTCATTTCTTCAAGAGTTTGAGTGATGCTGCCCAGATGAACTTGAGCATATGTGCCAGAGGGACGAATGATCACCATCGGATAGAGTCTGTCTTCAAAGCGGTCGCTCGAGCGTTGCGCATGGCGATGCAGCGCGATATCCGCCACTTGGTGCTTCCTTCCAGCAAAGGGGCCCTTTAATGTTGATGTGCTGATCATGCAGATTGTCGTTGTCAACTACCACGCGGGGAACACAAAATCGGTGCTGAATGCTCTGCACCGCGTGGGCGCGGACCCCGTACTCACGGAAGACCCGGCTCTGATAACGACGTCTGCAGGAGTGATTTTGCCGGGGCAGGGCGAGGCCTCCCACGCCATGCAGCAACTACGCGAGAGCGGGCTTGTGGAAGCGCTGCTCGGTTTGCGGCAACCTGTACTCGGCATATGCATCGGGCAACAGCTCTTCTGCGAGCGCTCCGAGGAGGGCGATACGACCTGTCTGGGAATCTTCCCCAAAGCTGAGGTGCGCCATTTCAACGCTGTGTCATCGGACCCCAATCTCAAGGTGCCTCACATGGGCTGGAATACGCTGCACCAGCTGCGCTCCCCGCTTTTTTGCGGCGTAGAGGAGGGCGCTTACGCGTACTTTGTGCACAGCTACTGTGTGCTGCCCACGCAGGATACTTGCGCTGTCTGCGAGTACGGAGGGGTTCGTTTTTCAGCGGCGATGCAACGCGGGAATTTTTACGCCACGCAGTTTCACCCGGAGAAGAGCGGGGCTGTGGGCGAGCAAATGATTCGTAATTTCCTTTCCCTTTGTCATGATTGAGTTGATTCCGGCCATAGATATCATCGACGGCAAATGCGTGCGCCTCACCGCGGGCGACTACGCAGCCAAGAAAGTGTACTCCGATGACCCCGCCGATGTGGCGCGGCGGTTGAGTGATGAGGGATTCAGACGCTTGCACGTTGTGGATTTGGACGGGGCGAAGGCGCGGCGCTGCGTGAATCTCGTCCAGTTGGAACGTATCGCCTCTGCGGCCCCTCTCTGCGTGGACTTCGGCGGCGGCATAGCGAGCGAAGCCGATCTGCAAGCGGTTTTCGCGGCGGGTGCAGCCATGGTGACCATCGGCAGCCTCGCCGTTTCCCAACGCGAGCTTGTGAGATCGTGGATAGCTGCTTACGGGAGCGATCGCTTGATCATTGGCGCCGATGTTCAGGATGGACGTATCCGCACGCAGGGCTGGCTGAAGGATGGCGGTGTGGAGCTCATGGAGTTCATCGCTGAGTGGCTGGAGGCCGGTGTTTCGCGAATCCTCTGCACTGACATCTCGCGGGATGGTATGCTCAGCCACCCGAACACAGCGTTGTACGTGCGCATCATGCAACGATTCCCGGCGTGCCGCCTCATCGCCAGCGGCGGTGTCTCTTGCACCCAGGACATTCTGGATTTGCAATCGGCCGGTATTCCGTCCGTCGTGTTTGGCAAAGCCTATTATGAAGGGAAGCTCGACCTGCAAAAACTGCTCGCTCTGCCGTAACTATGCTCGCGAAACGTATCATACCATGCCTCGATGTGAAGGACGGCCGCACCGTTAAGGGCACCTGCTTTGTCAACTTGCGCGAGGCCGGTGATCCCGTTGAACT
This sequence comes from uncultured Akkermansia sp., assembly GCA_947589295.1. Lineage (GTDB taxonomy): Bacteria > Verrucomicrobiota > Verrucomicrobiia > Verrucomicrobiales > Akkermansiaceae > Akkermansia. Next base: position 6,067 of record CANQBZ010000043.1, on the reverse strand, counting down.
CGCCAAGGCGTACGGCGAACAAGGGGCGGATGAGCTTGTGTTCCTCGATATCACCGCGAGTCATGAGGGCAGGAAAACGTTCACCAACATGGTGACACGCGTGGCGGAGGAACTCTCCATCCCCTTCACGGTAGGCGGGGGAGTGCAGGGCGCGGATGATGTGGCCCGCCTCCTGGATGCCGGGGCGGACAAGGTGAGCATCAATTCCTCAGCTTTGCGCCAGCCGGAACTCATCGATGCCATTTCAGGGCGGTTCGGGGCTCAAGTGTGCGTGGTGGCCATCGATGCCCGGCCGGTGGCGTCCGGGGGATGGGAGTGCTATGTGAACGGGGGCCGCATTGCGACCGGACGGGACCTCTTTGCGTGGGCGCACGAAGCGCAGGAGCGTGGAGCCGGCGAAATCCTGTTTACGTCCATGCAGCACGATGGATCGCGATGTGGTTTTGCGAACGCCGCCCTGGCCGAGCTGAGTGAGCGACTGCGTATTCCGCTGATTGCCAGTGGAGGCGCCGGCTGTATGCAGGACTTTGCGGATGCATTCAACTTGGGCAAGGCCGATGCCGCCTTGGCTGCCGGTGTGTTTCATTTCGGCGACATCTCCATTCCCCAGCTCAAATCTTTTCTCAACCAACAAAATATACCTGTACGACTATGATACCCCACCCCGACGCCAATCAGATCGACTTTTCCAAGGGCGCAGGACTTGTCCCGGCCATTGTGCAAGACGCCGCCACTCGCCGCGTTCTTATGCTCGGCTATATGAACCGCGAGGCTTACGACGCAACCCTGCGCTTGGGGCGCGTCACTTTCTTCTCGCGGTCTCGGAATTGCCTTTGGACCAAGGGCGAAACAAGCGGGAATTTCTTGGAGGTGCAGGAGGTGCGACTCGATTGCGATGCAGACGCTCTGCTGGTGCTGGCTCGTCCGCTTGGGCCGGTGTGCCACACCGGTGCGGACACCTGCTGGGGCGAGAACAATGAGCCGAGTTCGCTCTCATTCCTCACCGAGTTGCAAGACTTCATCAACACCCGCCGCGCCGAGATGCCGGAGGGTTCCTACACGACATCCCTCTTCCGTGATGGCATCAACCGCATGGCTCAAAAAGTCGGCGAAGAGGCGCTTGAGACCGTTATTGAGGCTGTCAACGGGACTGATGAGCGTTGCATCTACGAAGCGTCCGACTTCCTCTATCATCTTATCGTCTTGCTCACAGCTAAAGGTTTGCGCATTGAGCAAGTGATCGATGAACTCGCTGAGCGTCACCGCCCGGGGTGGAAAAAACACTGACTTCGTACCAAATAGTCTGAAAAAAAAGTTGACAAGAAAGCGCAGAATGCTATACTGAGCGCGCTCAGGGTGCAGGATGCTGCGCAAGGGGTTCAACAAGCGCTCGTAGCTCAACTGGATAGAGCATCTGACTACGGATCAGAAGGTTTGGGGTTCGAATCCCTACGGGCGTGTGGTTACGGTGACTCTGCTTTTTGCTCAGTCGCCGTTTCCTTTCCATGGGGGCGTCCCGGAATCGACTGAATATTCGAGACGTCAGCTGCATGTGGAGGTTGATCGGCTGGCCTCCTTAAAAAGCCGCTCAAAAATCAAGTGCCTATTCTGAGAACGAATACGCCATGGCTGCGTAACATACGCGCCGGATCCCACGCCTGACGCCCGCTAAGGCGCGCGGATCTCCATTCAGCGGGCAGCTGCGCGGCGGGGGGAACCGCCCCGCGCACGCTTACCACAGGTTCACAGCCGCGGGAAGGCCGGCGCAGAGCTGACCCAAGGCCCATGCTTCATCTGCGCCTGAACATGGAGATGCTTGCGTCAACAATGTCCAGGACAGGGGTTCAACTCCCCTCGCCTCCATCGGGCTAGGTACATTTAGAAAACGTACCTGGCTCTTTTTTTGTTGATGATGCACGCGATAATCAGATGGAGGGTTTACCAACGGAGTGTGCGTGGAGATTGCGGATGAGCGCGGGCTGGTGTGCAAGAGCGGCGTGGTGCCTATCGCGAAGTTGAAGATGATGGCGCAGTTCAAGCTGGGGGCGGATGCGGAGACGGGCGAGGTGTCGCCGTTGAGGGGTGATTATTTTGCGGACCATGACCCGATACGCGTGTGGAGGAGAAGCGACGGGACGATGATGGTGATTAGCGGAAGGCACAGGCTGGCGCACGCGAAGAGGGCGGGCGTGGACAGGATTTCAGCGTACGTGTACGACGAGAGCAATGTGTACAATGAGGCGTGGGCGCGGAGGCTGGATATTGAGCTGAATATACGCGACAACCAGGCGACGGCGTTGGAGGTGGCGATGTATGTGCGCGGGGAGTTTGCGGAGGATAAGCAGCCGCTGACGGATGCGCAGGTGACGGCGGCGGGGATTGCGCGCGAGGGGAAGATTGGCAGCATTGGTTACCGGATAGGGCGGCACGCGTGCGACAGCGTGATGGACGCGCTGCGGGACAAGGCGATTGAGGATACGGATGCGCTGGCGATAGCGGATTTTTGCCCGGGGAATGAGAGTGTGCAGGGGAAGGGGTTGAAGGTGATTCTGGATGGCGGGAGCAAGACGGAGGCGAGAGCAAGGATGGAGGCGGAGCTGGCGAAGCAGAAGATGGCGAGGGAGGTAGGCGTGGAAGGCGGGACGGATTTGTTCGGCAATGCGCTGGAGGATGAGGCTTTTTGGGATTTTGTGGCGAAGTATGTGGTGGGGCGTCGCAATGAGCTGGCGAAGGATGCGCTTTTCTTGCGGACGAATGTGGGGAAGCGCAATAGTTCGGCGATGACGAAGAAGTACGGGGTGGATTTGAAGGACCCGGAGTCGCTCAAAAAGGCGTTGAAGGAGATTGATATGCTGCGCGAGAGGTGGAAGAGTCCGTACGGTGAGGCGGATTTGATGGAGGAGATTAAGCAGGCGTGGCAGGCGAAGCAGGAGGGAGAGGGGAAGACTGCGGCGCAGGTGTTTGAGCGGTATGCGCAGAGGCTGCGGGAGAGGGAGAACGGCGTGACGGATTATAGCGCGAGGGAGGAGGAGAAGAAGTACCGCGTGGAGAATGATACAACGGGGCTTGGGAGGTTCCTGAATGACCGGGTGAAGCCGATTGAGATTAATTTTGATTCGAAGAATGCGCCGGATAGCGGGAAGTCGTGGCTAGATGATTTCAAGGAATTTTATTCGAAGGTTCTTGCCGGGAAGGAGTTGGTGATTAGGAGGACGGGGAATAAGCTGTATTTCCATGATTCGAGTGACGCGAGAAATGTGGCGTCGAAAGGGGCGAGGTCTCAGAAGAGAAACGAGACGGGCAAGAAGATGGAGGAAGTTGTTGTGGAGGCTTACCATTTATACCAGGGCACGCCTGAACATAGGGAGAAAGAAGGGAACCATCGTAAAAAGATGGTGAACGCTAGTGATGAATTTCATGTGTTCGGACATCCGGCCATGGTGAACGGGGAGAAGATGATGGTGTGTTTTACCGCGATTCACCGCAAGGATGAGACGGACCCGAAGAGGTTGCGTTTTTATGAGTTCGGGACTCCGAAAATTATGCAAAAGAAAGACGGGGAGCCGAACGTTAAGGACAGGTTATCCTATCATCCAGCTACCCCGTCTGAGGATACGTTAGCAGATTATCTCAAAAACGTCAAGAGTGATTTTGAGGGGAAGCCGAAGATTGTGGAGGAAAAATCGCCGGAGGGAGGAAGGTTGACGGTTTCGCAGGCGCAGGAGAGGGGGATGTTTAAGGACGGGGTGATGGAGGTGAGCAATGGGGTGATTGTGGCGCCGGATACGGATTATAGCGTGGATTTTTCGCATGTGAGCCCGGCGTTGTATCGGAGGCCGGATAAGGAGCATGTGGGGACGGGGGAGGGGAATGCGGCTTTTGGGTGGGGGTATATTTATGGGGCGGAGAGTCCGGAGGTGAATAGGTCGTATCACCGGCAGTTTACTACTTTTTTTGAACATGGGATTTCTTTTGAGAAAGAGAGTGGAAGGAGGAGGAAGGATGTGCCAACGGAGAAGGCGATAGCGGAGTTGAAGGAGAGAGGTGTGACGGATGAGATGCTGGATACTCGCTGGGCGTTGTATTGGTCGATGATCGGGACAAGAGAGAAGCTGCTTGAGAATAGGGAGAGTTTGTTGAAGGGAGTGGAGTATTTTGAAAACGAGGTTCGTACAGGGAGTGAAACATTGCGGGAGATCAACGAAGGGAAGTTAAATGAGCAGAAGCAACTGCTGCTTATTACGGATTATTTGCTGGAGAATAATATGTTTATTGCGGAGGGGAAGAAGTACCCGGTGAATTATCGGATGCGGGCGGATGTGGATGATGGTAATTTGTTGCATTGGGATGAGGATGCGGCGGATATTTGGAAGATGCACCCGGAGTTGCTGGCGGCGATAAGTGAGGAGTTTGGCGCGCCGAGCGAGGAGTATGTTTATAGCGGGGAGCGTATTTACAAGTATTTGGTTGACCGTATTTACCAGCGCGATAAGAATAAGCCTGATGAGGAGCGGGTGGATGCGCGGAGGCTGGCGAGTGAGTGGCTGGATGAGCATGGGATAAGGGGTGTGAAGTATGCAGACGGCGCGACGAGGTATAAGGAGAATAAGACGTACAATTATGTGATTTTCAATCCGGACTATATCGAGGTGATTGCGATTAATAACCGGCATGAGTGGAGTGAGTACTCGGAGGGGAATCCGGACTGGCAGAGGCCGGAGGAGGTTTTTGGGGATGGGGCGGTGACGGATTACAGTGTGCGGAGGGCGGAGGAGGATGCGCTGCGGGCGCATTGGCAGGAGAATTATGACGGGAGCCCGCCGGAGGGGTGGTATGTGCATGGGCGCCATGGGCGGAAGGATTTGGATACGGGGAATGTGGTGCTGGCGACGCAGGATAATACGGTGGCTTTGCAGTATTCAGGCATTCCGTACGCCGGGGCGCAAGGTGATGGTAGTGTGTGGTATATTCGCCCGCGAGAGGGGGAGAAGGTGATTGATATGAGGACGGAAGAGGGGCGTGAGGCTGTGCGGGAGTTTGTGCGGGATTGTGTGGAGGATAATGATGAGCTTCATGCGATGGCGCAGAGGTGGGCAAGTGACCATGGTGTGGATATGTACACGGAGGACGGGGAGGTGCGCGAGGATGTTATTGAGGGGGTTGTTGATGCGTTTGACCCGAAGGATATTGTGGATTCAGGGGAGGCGTACGATTTGCCAGAGTTGATGGGGCCTTTTTGGGATTACGTGAGGGCGCCGATGGTGGTGACGTCGCGAGGTGGGGCGGTGGTGCTGGATAGGGAGGGAGTGGATGCTGTGATGGTGGATGACGGGAGAGGGGCGAGTCCGACGACGGATTATAGTGTGGCTGGGATGAGGGCGAGGACGGCTGGGGCGAATATGGATAGGGTGTACCGAGACCCGGCGGATGGGAAGGAGAAGTTTGTGATTCCGACGGCGAATGCGCGGTTGAGTACGGGGTTTACGCTGGGGCAGCTTAAGGCGCCTGTGGGCGGGCATAAGGATGTGACGCTGGGGGCGGTGCTGGAGTATCCGGAGTTGTATGAGGCGTACCCGGAGTTGAAGGGGATGCGTGTGCGGCTGTATAATCCGCGGCTGCAGGAGGGGGTGGGCGGCTTTTTTGCGAGGCCGCGGGGGGAGAAGGCGGGATACCTTGCGCTGAATACGGGTGTGGAGGTGACGCCGGAGAGGGTGCTGGAGACGCTGTTGCACGAGAGTCAGCATGCGATTCAGGCGATTGAGGGGCACGCGATGGGGGCAGGGAGTATGAATGCGGAGGAGGCTTTGGCGTATTTGAAGCGGGCGATTGCGGTGCGCAAGGGGATGATGAAGGCGGCGGGGGATGATGCGTGGAGCCGGGAGAATTTGGCGTATCTGGAGTCGATGAGGAAGATGGTGATGGGCAAGGAGGGGAAGAAGATGCAGGAGATGGCGATTGAGCAGGTGTATTGGTATTCGCACGGGGAGCAGGAGGCGAGGTTTACGGGGGCTGGGAAGGACGGGGACCCGATGGCGGAGGGGAGCGGGCTGACGGAGAATAGCCCGAC
>CANQBZ010000042.1 GCA_947589295.1 uncultured Akkermansia sp. | reverse complement strand
AATCAAGACCAACAGCAGAATCAAGACCAACAGCAAAATCAAGACCAACAGCAGAATCAAGACCAACAGCAGAACCAAGACCAACAGCAGAACCAAGACCAACAGCAGAACCAAGACCAACAGCAGAATCAAGACCAACAGCAAAATCAAGGCCAACAGCAGAACCAAGACCAACAGCAGGATCAAGACCAACAGCAGAACCAAGGCCAACAGCAAAATCGAAACCAACAACAGAACCGAGGCCAGCAGGAAAAGCAGGGTCAGCAACGGACAACTCAACTGCAGCAGGCTGAATTGAGCGAAGAAGAAAAAGAAAAACAGCGGGCAGCCAGTGTGCTTCGCATGCACATGGACGAATCCGACGGTTCTCCCATTCCTCACAAAGATGTTCCCCGCCCTCATCCACTCAAAGACTATTAGAATTATGCAACGTATTATCACAAGTATCATCATCACGTTACTCGGGGTAGCCTGGAGCTCAAACGCGCAAGTGACGCCAGTGTGGTCCACGGGGCTGGCTGTGCCGGGAGAAGAAATATTGCTCTATCTTGTCGATACCGAGGTAGGTGAGGACCTGTTTTCCGTACGAGAGCAGCCACGCGTACGCTCCGCAGGCATCCGTATTATGCAATCAAAAGCCGGGGCCAATCCACTGGATGCCAACCGGGCCATGGTGCAAATTCTCCCCATCCTCGTGCGGCCGGACGGGATTGGAGAGTTGCAAATACCTGATGTAACGGTAGAATACCGCAGCGGCCGCAAGGTGCGAGTCAAAATACCCCCCCTGCAAGTATGTTCCACGGCACAGATCAAATGGTACAGCTCCCCAATTCCCTACGGTGCGCTCTGGTTCACTCAGCCTCAATCTCCGTACGTACACCAGCCGGTCAAAGCTTCCCTCAAGCTTTTCATGCCGCAAGATTGCTTCGTGAGCAATCTCCCTCAAATGCACTCTGTGGGCGTCAAAATCAGCACGCTCCAGCCCACCGTGCAGGGGGTGCTAACCATGGTTCAGAGCCAACTCATGGATAACCCTACGGCCTATGCCAATCATCAGAATTGGCGTACGGCGGACTTCTCTGGCGAGTTGACACCTTTTCGCGAAGGGACATCTGATATTGCTGGAAAAATTCTTCTGGCTCGTCAACGTGGTTTCTTTAGCATCGGGCAAGAAGAAGTACCTTTACCCTCGCTCACGATTTCTGCACTTCCTTTGCCTCCCGGCGCGCCGGTCGACTTTGCTGACACGGTGGGGCAATATTCCATCTCAACGAAGTGCGATTCCTCAAACCTCGCGATGAACGAAGCTGTGGAGGTTCAAATTACTGTGAAAGGCAGTGGCAATTTGCAGCAGCTCACATGCCCTGCCCCGGATAACTTGGGAGACTGGAAACTCGTGCCTGCTACTCGCAAGCCGATCGTTTCCGCCAGCGGAGAAACCGTTGGCATGGTCTTTTCCCAACTCATGCGTCCCGTTACAGAGGTCAACGGCATTCCCGCTTTTTCTTTCAGCTATTTTGACCCTGACGCCATGGCGTACAAACGCGCCACTTCTCCTCCCATTCCACTTGCATGGCGCCAAACGGACACCGCCAGCACCGCCCTCATGCAAACTGCGGCGACACCACCGCCTGCCGGGTCTGTACCTGTGGCCGAGCTCACCGATATTTACGGTTTTATCCCCGTGGAGGATGAAACGCGGCGTACCATTGTCCTACCACGGGCATTGTGGTATCTCCTCTACCTGCCGGCTCTTTTTGTCTTCGCCTACTTGGCTTGGCGCCGCGGCTCGCGGTTTCTTGCAGGAAAATCCACCCAGCGCGCACGCGAGCGTGAACTCTCGGCAATCTCCGCCGAACGAGGTTCTCTCGCTTTTCTCAAACGCATCGGCGCCTTTGTGGAAGCGCATATCCCGGAAGCCGCTCGCGATGCCTCTCTACAGCTCATTCTACAACGACGGGATGATGAGGCCTTTCGTCCTGGCGCAATGCCGGAAGTGCCAGAGGAGGAGCGCGCCGCCATGCTGCACGCCGTGCGCAAAGCCCTGCAAAAGTCAGCCAAGAGTCTCTGTCTTGTTCTGTTAGCATTGCTCACCTATGCCAACGCGAACGATGGCTCACCGCAGGAACTCTACGCCGCCAGGCAGTATTCCAAGGCGCTTGACATCCTGCAAAAGGAACGAATCAAACTAGGCAATGGAGCACCGAGTTCCGATATTATTTTGTACGACATAGGAGCCTGCCAATACCGTCTTGGCAGGTCGGGGGAAGCCGCACTCAACTTTGCGCGCGCCCTGATGATCAATCCATCCTTTCCGGAGGCTCGCGACAACCTCGACTTCATCCAACGCAAGGAAGGAGCCCTGCTTCCAGTTCGGGCAAGTGAAGAGCGTCTTTTCACACTCCTTACCTGCGGTCAGCTATGGATGGTGACAATAATCTGCTCCTCAGTGCTACTACTCTGCATCGGGCTCTACATGCTCATGCGCCGCAACGCTGCGTGGCTCACTGCTGCGACTGCTCTCTCCGCACTGTTTTGCCTACTCTGCGCCTTGGACTGGGTCTATTACGCCACACGCGACTCCGCCGATCTCTCCTCACTGCCCCCTTCGGACTTGGCCTATGTGCTGCACAGCACTCCGCTGCAAACGGCGGCAAGCCCCGAAGCTTCAGCCGTGCTGAAATTGACGCCTTCCACGCCTCTGCACCTCCTTGCACGGCGTGGCTCTTTTTCGTATGTGGAGACTGCCACGGGGCAGCGTGGCTGGGCATCCACCGCCGACATTGAATCACTCAGTCCGTCAAACTCAACTCCGCGCCTGCCTATCTTCATCCGCTTCCGTTGAAGAGGCGTTTTGGTCAACCTTCTTTGCGTTCTCCGTCGGAATCTCCCTGAGGGCGATCAACACCTTGACCACCCTGATGAGCAACTGACGCGGGCCATGCGCCCGAACTCCGGGGACGATCAACAGGAGCGAGAGAGGACGTACTGCAGAATGCCTCCGGCGCGGAAATACTCCAGTTCAATGGGGGTATCAAGGCGCACAATGAGCGGCAGGGAGAAGGCTAGGGCATGAGCAGGTCGCACTTGCAGAGTGGCGGAGCCACGCGGGGACATGTCATCGCTGAGACCAGTGATGGAAAAGAGGGCGTCCTTCAGGTCGCGTACACGGTCGTAATCCGCCGGGTTAGCAAAGACGAGTGGAAGCACTCCCATGCCGATCAGGTTGGAGCGATGAATGCGTTCAAAGCTCTTGACGATCACAGCTCGCACGCCGAGCAGAGAAGTCCCTTTGGCAGCCCAGTCACGGCTGGAGCCCATTCCGTAGTCGGCTCCACCGATGACGATGGTAGGCACGCCATCGGCCTTGTAGGCCATCCCAGCATCGTAAATAAAGGTGGGAGAGCCGACGGACGAAGAGATTTGCACATCCGGCGCACCTACAGCACGAGCTCCGAAGTAAAGGGTGTAACCGCCCTCCACTCCGGGCGTCATCAGGTTGCGGATACGCACATTAGCAAAAGTGCCGCGCACCATCACTTCATCATTGCCGCGGCGAGAACCAAAAGTATTGAAGTCGCCCCGCTTCACGCCGTGCGCCGCCAAAAATTGTCCTGCGGGACCAGAAGGCGTAATGGCACCGGCGGGGGAAATATGGTCTGTTGTCACGCTGTCGCCAAAAATGCCGAGGGCGCGCGCGCCGATAACATCACGGATCGGCTGTTTTTCGCCGGTGAAACTGTCAAAAAACGGCGGACGGTGAATATAGGTAGAATCTGTTCGCCATGCAAAGGTGCCGCCCTGTGGCGCGTGAATGGTGTTCCACTCTGGTGTGGGCGCGTTGTAGCATGCGAGGTATTCCTGCGGCGTGCACGCCTGTGCCCGCGCAGCGGTGAGTTCCTGAGGCGTGGGCCAGATGTCGCGCAAAAACACGGGCTGCCCTTCCGGGGTACGCCCCAGAGGCTCATGTTCCATGTCAATGTCCACGCGTCCGGCCAAAGCAAAAGCTACCACCAACGGGGGCGACATGAGGAAGTTCGCTTTCACACGGGGGTGGATGCGAGCCTCAAAGTTGCGGTTGCCGGAGAGCACCGAACAAGAAATGAGGGGATGCTGCTCAAGGGCTTTCTCAATGGAGTTATTGAGCGAGCCGGAATTGCCGATGCATGTGGTGCAGCCGTAGCCAACGATGGAAAAACCGATGGCATCCAGCGCGGCGCTAAGCTCCGTGTGCGCGAAATACTGTGCTGCCGCACGAGAACCCGGTGCCATGCTGGTTTTCACATGCGCAGGCACGCGCAGTCCGAGCCTCAACGCTTTCTTGGCGAGGATACCCGCGGCGAGCATGAGTCCCTCGTTGCTAGTGTTGGTGCAACTCGTGATAGCTGCCACAAGAATGGAACCATCGCGTAGCTCCACATCGTGTTGCGTGGAAGCATCCGGATTGCCGGCATCGCCACGCATCTGCAGGCGCACCGTTTCCGCGCTCGCGGAGCGTCCGAAGGTTCCCTCGCAGATGCTCGAAAAGCTCTGCTTGAGCTCTGTAAGCGGAATAAGGTCCTGCGGACGGCGAGGTCCCGCCACGGCGGGCTGCACACTGTCCAGGTCGAGGGAAAGCATCTCGCTGTAGTCAATCTCCCCGGGCTGCGGCATGCCGAACATCTGCTGGGCGCGGTAATATGCCACATAGGTATCCACATGCTCGCGGCTGCGGCCCGTAGACAGCAGATAATTCGCACTCACTTCATCCATAGGGAAGAAGCCCATGGTGGCGCCATATTCCGGAGCCATGTTGGCCACCGTGGCGCGATCCGGCAGAGAGAGCGCCGCTGCGCCCTCTCCGCAGAATTCTACGAACTTGCCCACCACACCGTGCGCACGCAGCATCTGGGTGACCCTCAGAGCCAAATCAGTTGCCGTCACACCCGGGCGCAAGCGCCCCGTGAGCTGCACTCCCACCACCTCTGGAGCAAGGAAAGTGATCGGTTGACCCAGCATGCCCGCCTCGGCCTCAATTCCTCCCACGCCCCAAGCTACAATACCCAGACCATTGATCATGGTCGTGTGCGAATCGGTCCCCACCAGAGAATCCGGGTAAAGAATATCGCCACTCTGCATGACTCCGCGAGCGAGGCGTTCCAGATTGACCTGATGCACAATACCAGTGCCGGGCGGCACCACAGAAAAAGAGCTGAAGGCCTGCTGCCCCCATTTGAGAAACTCGTAGCGCTCGGCATTGCGCTCAAACTCCCTCGTCATGTTCTTCTGCATGGCCTCGGGGAACCCCGCCCAATCCACCTGCACCGAGTGGTCTACCACCAGGTCCACCGGCACCAGCGGCTCAACCGCCCCGGGTTGCTTGCCGCGCTCTTTGAGCGCATCTCTCATAGCCGCTAAATCCACCAGTAAGGGCACGCCCGTCAAATCTTGCAAGATGATACGCGCCACCGTGAAAGGCACCTCATAGTCAGCCTTGACTCCGGCTCGCCAACCAGCCAAGTTTGTCACATCCTGCTGAGTCACGCGTAGCCCATCACAGTTGCGCAGCACACTCTCCAGCACAATGCGCAGGGAGATCGGCATGCGCCGAATGCCGGGGAACCCCTGCTCTGCGAGAGCTGGCAGAGAATAATAACGAGCACTCTTGCCCTCACTTGTGATTAATGTGCGTATCGTATCCATCGTATTGCCTCCTTTGGAACTCGCGCATAGTGTACTCTCATCCTCCGCAAATGCAAGGAGAAAAAACACAATTTTTACCATTGATTCCCCCTATGAAGAGCCAAACTTGCTTGTCATCCGTATCCCTAAAAACCATGCGGCGCCAGCTCCGCGAATACACGGGGAGAAAATGAGATTCATTCCCCCGTTTGAACAATCTAGCTTTCAGGCGAACAGCGAAAAGGTCGATTGCTCATAGGCTTGACAAGTGGCAGGTGAAGAGGGAGAATGAGTGCGCACACCCGCCACAAAGGGACTTGGACAATATGGAGCGGAGACAATCTCGAGAAATTTTGCCCATTTTCCGCGCGATGAATGATGTCGCTGGGAGGGCACATTGATCGGGCGACATGATCCGGCTATGAACAAACGAACGACTATCGAGCAACCGAAGTGGATTCATGTGCGAGGCGCACGGGTTCACAATTTAAAGCATCTTGATGTCGATGTCCCATTGCACAAGGTAGTGGGCATTGCAGGGGTATCTGGCTCAGGCAAATCATCGCTCGCGCTGGGGATTTTGTACGCGGAGGGCTCACGGCGCTACTTGGAATCGCTCTCTACTTACACACGGCGACGCATGACGCAGGCGGAAAAGGCGCAGGTGGACGAGGTGCTGTATGTGCCGGCAGCATTGGCACTGAGACAAAGGCCCGGAGTGCCGGGCATTCGCAGCACATTCGGCACGGGCACTGAGCTACTCAACGTGCTGAGGCTCATGTTCTCGCGCCTGGCGAGCCACCGCTGCCCGCACGGGCACTACGCGCCTCCCTCGTTGAATGTAGCGGCGGATCAGGACCTGGTATGTCCCAAGTGCGGGGAGCATTTTATGGCTCCCGGAGCAGAGGAGCTGGCTTTCAACAGCCAAGGTGCGTGCAAACGCTGCGATGGCACGGGGATTGTGTTGACAGTAGATGAGAGCACGCTGGTGCCCGACGAATCACTCTCCATCGATGAGGGCGCTGTGGCGCCATGGCAAACGCTCATGTGGTCGCTGATGAAGGATATTGCGCGCGAGATGGGCGTGCGAACGAATGTTCCCTTCTGCAAGCTCACGAAAAAGGAACGCGATATCGTTTTCCACGGTCCTGCTGTCAAGAAAAACATCATCTACCAGAACATGACCAGTGGCGCGGCAGGCGATATGGATTTCACTTATTTTAACGCCACTTACACCGTAGAAAACGCCCTCTCCAAAGTGAAAGACGAAAAAGGAATGAAGCGCGTAGAAAAATTCCTGCGCCGCGATGTGTGCCCGGAGTGCGGGGGAACACGCCTGAGCGACCGCGCGCGAGCTCCGCGGCTACGTGGCATATCTCTGGCGGAGGTGTGCACACTCCCGCTAGCGGAACTTGAAGAATGGGTGCGAGGCGTACCGGCCTCGCTGCCGCTCGAGATGCGTCCGATGGCGGAGAGCATCTGCGCTTCCTTCCACAGCGCCTCAAAACGACTGATGGATTTGGGGCTCTCCTATTTATCGCTGGATCGCGCGGCATCGACACTCTCCACCGGCGAGAGGCAGCGCATGCAGCTGGCACGAGCCGTGCGCAATCGCACCACCGGCGTGCTCTACGTGCTTGATGAACCCTCCATCGGCCTGCATCCCAGCAACATTGAGGGGCTCACCGGCGTGATGCGCGATTTAATGGCGGATGGCAACACCGTGGTACTGGTGGATCACGATGTGCAGATTCTGCGAGAGTCGGACTGGCTCATTGAACTCGGACCCCAAGCCGGAGCGGGTGGAGGGAATATCATTGCGCAAGGACCTATCGAGCAAGTCATGCATGACACACACACGCGCATTGGGCCCTTTCTCACTGGCCAGCAGCGCATCCGCATCGGTTCTCCCACGTCCGCAAAAAAGATGTTTGAACTCGGACGCATCAGCATGTCCACCGGCGCCATTCACACTGTCAAACCGCTGCACGTGGATTTTCCAAAAGGGCGCCTGAACGTCGTTACCGGTGTGTCAGGCTCTGGCGAAACGACCATGATTCTCGAGAGCCTAGTACCCGCGCTGGAGTCCAAGTTGAAAGGGAAAAAACTGCCGGAGCACGTGCACAGCATCAGCGCGGATGGCATTGAACAAGTGAAGCTCATCGATGCCACGCCTATCGGCATCAATGTGCGCTCCACCGTCGCTACCTATGCGAACGTACACGACGAGCTTCGCAAAGCCTTTGCCCGCACCCCCGATGCTAAGGAACGCGCCTGCAAAGCCGGTGATTTTTCCTACAACACCGGCCGCCTGCGATGTCCCACCTGCGATGGCACGGGCGTCATCAATTTGGACGTCCAATTTTTGCCGGATGTCGAGATACCCTGCCCGGACTGCGGGGGATCGCGCTACGCAAAAGAAGCCAACTTCATCCAGCGCGTGTCAAAGGGGGATGGCCGAGCCAACACGCTGCCCGAGCTGATGGATATGAGCATCGATGAAGCCCTGGCAGCCTGCGCCGATTTACCGCTTGTAGCGCGCAGGCTGCAGGTGCTGCATGACCTCGGCCTGGGCTACCTGACCTTGGGAGAAGAAACGCCCGGGCTCTCCGGCGGCGAAGCGCAGAGACTCAAGCTGGCTGGGGAAATGGGACGTGGTCAAGAGGACAGCGTCTTCGTGTTTGACGAGCCGACCATCGGTCTGCACCCATTGGATGTGGAAAGCTTGTTGCAGGTCTTCCGAACCCTCATTGCCCACGGAGCAACAGTCATCATCATCGAGCATGACCTCGACATCATCCGCAATGCCGACTATATCATCGACATGGGTCCTGGCGGCGGCGAGCAAGGCGGCAGAATCATCGCCCGCGGAATCCCTGCCGATATTGCTGCCTGCAAGCATTCCATCACCGGGAAATATATCTGATGATTGATCGAAGGCCCCGTGTCGACCCAACTCATCGACCCCTCAACCATCGTTCGCTTTTATTCATGCCGGTCTGGCTTGGGGTCGACGAAAATGCCCCGGCGTCCGATCAAGCAGAACACCGGGGCAAAAGGAAAGAATGACACGCCTTAAAGCACCTCGGGAGCGAGGGACACAATCTTCATAAAGCCCTTCTCGCGGAGCTCACGAGCGACCGGTCCAAAGATGCGCGTGCCGCGTGGATTATTGTCCTTATCAATGCACACAACGGCGTTCGAATCAAACCGCAACACAGAACCATCATCGCGCCGAATGGGGGCGGATGTGCGAACCACAACAGCCTTCACAACCGTGCCTTTCTTCACAGCTGCCGTAGGGATGGATTCGCGAATGTGGCAAGTAATGATGTCGCCGATATGGGCCTGATCCGTCGCCTTACCGATGACGCCGATCATCTTGGCGGTGCGGGCGCCCGTGTTGTCGGCCACCTGCACAAGAGATTCCATTTGAAGCATAGTTAAACTCCTTTCTTGCGTTTAGTGTTTGATAATCTCCACGAGCTCCCAGCGCTTGAGCGCAGAGAGCGGGCGTGTTTCACGAATGCGGACGGTATCTCCGACCTTGGCGATCTCCTGCTCGTCATGCGCGTAGTACTTCTTGCTGCGCTTGACGATCTTCTTGAACACTGGGTGCGGAACGCGCGCCACATACTCCACCACAATCGTCTTGGTCATCTTGGTGGACACAACAACGCCCACGCGGGTCTTGCGCAGACCTTGGGGTTTGGTTGTAGTAGTTTCTTCGCTCATATTAGGAATAAATCTGCGTTAGGGTTGATTAGTTTTGCTGAGCATCGTCTGCGGGAATGGGAGAGCCTTCACCTTGCACAGTGAGGGCGCAGGCGAGCTCTTTGCGCAGCAAGCGCAACTTTTGATTATTCTCCAGAGAGCCGGCGCCATGCTTGAGGCGCAGGTCGAAAAGCTCCTTGCGGAGACTGCGAATGTGGGCGGCCAATTCTTTGGCATTCATCCCGCGAAAGTCTTTGGCTTTTTTGACAGGCATCTTAGTAAAATCTGGTTAAGAGTTGACGAGGTTATGCCTGGGGTTCCACACCCTGGCGATAAACGAAGCGCGTGCGAATGCCCAGTTTGTTGGAAGCGAGACGCAGAGCCTCCTTCGCAGCTGACTCGGTAACACCGCCGACCTCGAACATGATATTGCCGGGGCGGCAGACAGCCACCCAGCCCTCCACGGCGCCCTTACCCTTACCCATACGGGTGTCCGGCGGACGCTTGGTAAAGGATTTCTGCGGGAAGATGCGAATGTACACGCGTCCGCGACGGCGCAGATAGCGGTTAATGGCTACACGGCAGGCCTCAATCTGATTGTTGGTAACCCAACCGCGGGTAAGCACCTGCAACCCGAAGTCACCAAAGGCCACGTAATCTCCGCTCGTTGCATTGCCGCCGCGATTGCCGCGGTGCATCTTGCGCAGGTTACCCTTCACTCGTTTTGGCATTAAAGGCATATGATAATTTCCTTTCTATCATTAAGGGGTTCACGATACTTACGCATCACGTCGGCCGCTGTCAGAGCGTTCGCGGCGTGGGCGAGGGGAGCGAGAGCCGGAGCGATTGCCCGCAGCAACGGCCACATCCGGGCGCTTGTTGATCCAGCATTTCACGCCGATAAGTCCGTAGAGTGTGCGAGCCTCGGCAAAACCGTAGTCGATGGGAGCGCGCAATGTCTGCAGCGGCACCTTTCCTTCGCGGTACTGCTCGGCACGGGCGATATCTGCTCCGCCCAAACGACCGGCGCAACGCACCCGGATGCCGTCAGCGCCAAAATCCATGGCCACCTGCACGGCGCGCTTCATGGCGCGACGGAAGGAGACACGGCGCTCCAGTTGAGTAGCAATGTTCTCGGCCACCAGTTGGGCGTCAAGTTCAGGCTGGCGAATTTCAAGGATGTCAAGCTTCACCTGAGCGCCTCCGCAAAGTTTGGTAAGTTCGGCGGACATTTCCTCAATGTACTTGCCTTTGGGGCCAATGACGAGGCCGGGGCGAGCAGTGGATATCGTGACGCGAACGCTGTTCCAAGCGCGCTCAATGGTGATGCGCGAGATGGCCGGAGAAGTGCCTTTCAGCTCGCTGTTTACCTTCACCGTGTAGTCCTTGATGTACTTGCGGATTTTGAGGTCCTCATGCAGTTTGGCGGCATAGTCCTTGCCGGTGGCGTACCACTTGGAACGCCAATCCTTCGTCACCGCAAGACGAAAACCGATAGGATTTACTTTTTGTCCCATATTGTGTAAAGAGGTTAGAGTGCTGAGCGATTATTTCTCATCGTTGGACACCACCACAGTGATGTGGGCAGTGCGTTTGCGGATCACATTCGCGGACCCTCGAGCACGCGGCATCGTGCGCCGGAAAGTCATCCCCTCATCCACCCGCACGCTCTTGAGCACCAGCTCATCAGCGGCGAGACCGTTGTTGTTCTCTGCATTCGCTACGGCCGACTTGATCGTCTTGTTGATCAGGTAAGCGCCCTTCTTGGGCGAGTAGCTCAGCACATCAATCGCCTTGGAGACAGGCATACCCTGCACTGCCGCGGCTACGTCACGCATCTTCTTGGCAGAGATGCGGGCATTTTTGCATATTGCTTTGACTTCCATTGTTGTTGTATTACTGATTAGTAGTGACAGACACACGATCGCCCACATTCACCGAAAGAGCGGGATTGAGGTGCTGCTGGACAAGAAGTCCAGAAACCTTTTTGCGCACATCCGTGACGATAGCGCGCGCAATGACTTGGTCACCCCGGAATATTTCCATGGGCATGCCCACGCGTATGCGCGCCTCACGTCCGGCGTTGATCACGATGAGCCCGGACTCTGCATCAATGCTGAGCACCTGGGCTTCCTCGGGTGTGCCGGAAAGCTCATCCTGAGGAGCAACGCGCAAGCCGAGAGCAAGCTCCTGCTCGCGCAGGGCAGCCTCAAGCGCTTGGCGGGCCACGGCGTCCTCCACCAAGGCAACGCTCATGTAAGCATGAATGGCAGAGGCGAGATTCATCGCAGCCTTGCGTAGAGTTTCCAGCTCTGCATGGGCGCTTTCCAGTTGCGCTGCTGTGTCAATGATGCGCTCTTCACTCTCCCCGAGGGCGGCTCCGCCCAAGGCCTCCAGACGAGCGCGGATTTCGTTCATCTGTTTGCGGGCCTGGTCAGCGTCTGCGCGTGCGAGGGCATAGCTCTTGCGCAGGGTAGCCACTTGTTTCTCGAGTTGAGAGATCCTGTGCTGTGTTCCACGATCGGCCTCCGCCGCGCAAACAAGGCAGGCCGCCCCGGCGAGGAGCAGCAGAGACTTGCAGGCGTGTTGGAGGAAAATGACCATGGGAAAGGGTTAGTTATTAATCTTAGAAGTTATTTTTTGCCGATGCCACCATGAGCCTTGAAGATGCGAGTGGGGGCAAACTCACCCAACTTGTGGCCAACCATGTTTTCCGTCACATAGACCGTGGCAAAGTTCTTGCCGGCATGCACCAGGAAAGTGAGGCCCACGAAGTCGGGCACAACCATGGAGGCTCGACTCCATGTTTTAATTGGCTTGCGGTCGCCGCTCTGCAGCTGGGCATCCACCTTGTCCAGCAGGGATTGGCTCACGAAAGGTCCTTTTTTGAGGGAACGTCCCATAGAATGATGTAGTGTTAATTTTTACTCTTATTTGCTTTTGCGACGTTGGACGATAAAGGTATCGCTCGGTTTGCGGATGCGGCGAGTCTTTTGCCCCTTCACATGCCCCCAAGGGGACTTGAGGTGCTGGCGACCACCGCCGGACTTCGATTTACCTTCACCACCACCGTTGGGGTGATCCACCGGATTCATGCACATGCCGCGCACAGTCGGGCGAATGCCCATCCAGCGCGTGCGACCAGCCTTGCCGGACGATTCGTTCATGTGCTGCGTGTTGCCCACCTGACCAATGGTGCAATAGCAATCGACGCGGAAGCGACGCACCTCACCCGAGGGGAGCTTCACGAGGGCGTAGTCGCCATCGCGGTTGGAAAGGACGGCCTGTTGACCGGCGGAGCGGGCCACCTTGCCCCCCGATCCCGGACGAATTTCGATGTTATGGATAGCTGTACCCAGGGGCACGTTCTTGAGGGGCATGGCATTGCCGACTTTCGGGGCCACGCCCTCACCGCTCTGCACCGTCATACCCGGCCCGAGACCAACGGGGGCCAAGATATAGCTTTTGGTGCCGTCCTGGTACTGCAGCAGAGCGATGCGGCACGTGCGGTTCGGATCGTATTCTACGGCAATGACCTTGGCAGCCTCATGACGGCTGCGACGGAAATCCACAAGGCGGTAGTGGCGCTTATGACCGCCGCCGATATGACGCGTAGTGATGCGACCGTTGTTGTTGCGTCCTCCGCTCTTGCGCAAGGGCTCGAGCAGCTTTTTCTCCGGGGCGCTCTTCGTAATCTCATCAAAGGAGGGGAGCACCTTGTAGCGGTTGGAGGGAGTGGTAGGCTTGAATGACTTGAGTGACATAGTAGCTTACATCGTTAGGGGTTCATAGCAACACATCAGACCAGCTCGAGCGACTCGCCCGGAGCAAGCTTCACATAGGCTTTCTTCCATGAGGGACTCACACCGTGGTTTTTGGTACGCTTGCGGCGCTCCTTGCCATCGTAGTTAGCCGTGCGGACGGCGAGCACTTTCTTCCCGAGGAGTTTTTCCACCGCTTGCCGAATCTCAATTTTGGTTGCCTTGACGGCCACCTCGAGCACTACTTCACCGCTCGTCTCGTGGAGCAAGGTCGCTTTTTCGGAGATGCGCGGCTTCTTGATTACATCGTGAATATCGTTCATATTATTTCGTGCGGTTGGCAATGATTTCCAGAGCAGAATCAACAAGAACCACCTTGCTCGCATGGAGAAGATGTTCGATATTTACCTCTGCAGCGCTCATGAGCAAGACACCGGCCACATTGCGGCCCGCGCGCTTTGTCAACTCATCAAATTCGTCGGCCACGATAAGAACCTTGCGCTCGTCTCCGACAATATCCTTCACTGCGGCCACAAAGCTCTTCGTCTTGCCGTCCTCAATAGCGAAGCTGGGCACGCTAAGCACCTTGCCCCCGCTCAAGATGTCCCCCAGCACGCGGCGCAACGCAAGTTTGCGCACGTTTCGGTTGACCTTTTTGCTGAAGTCTCGCGGCTTTGGACCGAAGACAACGCCGCCACCCACAAAGATGGGGCTGCGCTTATCGCCATGGCGAGCGTTACCGGTGCGTTTCTGACGGTAGATTTTGCGGTTGTTGCCACTCACCTCAGCGCGCGTTTTGGTGCAGGCGCTGCCTTGGCGGCGGTTGGCTTGGTAAGCCACGATGAGATCATGCACAGCCTGGTCACCCTTTTCGGGGCCAACCGTCACGATGCTCGCCTCATGCGCGGCGTCAATGGTCATTTCTTTTGCGGACATAGATAGGTTCTCCTAGGTTCGTCTTATTTATTGAGCCGATTTTTTCTTGGCAGGGCGGATGATGACGATGCTGCCTTTGGCGCCGGGAACCGGCCCGGACACCAAGATGGCCTGGTCATCTTTACGCACCTGCACAACCTTCAAGTTCTGCACGGTCTTGCGCTCGTTGCCCATGCGACCGGGCATTTTCTGCCCTTTCCACACGCGGGAGGGCGTGGCGCAGGCTCCCACGCCACCCGTGCGGCGGTGCATCATGCTGCCGTGGGTCATGGGCGAACCGTGGAAGTTGTGGCGGCGCATCACGCCTTGGAAGCCCTTACCCTTGCTGGTGCCGATGACATCCACCCAAGCGCCCTCGGCGAAGAGCTCGCAACCGGGGTGGGCAGCGCCCTCTTGGGGAAGTTCTGCGGCGTGCACTCGAAACTCGCGCAGCACCTCCGCCGGCTCCAGACCAAGTTTTTTGTAATGTCCGGCGACCGGGCGGCTCAGGCGGTTTTCTTTCTTGGAGCCGTAGGCCACCTGCACAGCGGCGTATCCGTCCTTTTCAGGGGTTTTCACTTGGGCAAATGCATTCCCGGTCACGTCAATCACGGTCACAGGCACCATGGCGCCTGTCTCCTTGTTGAAGACGCGGGTCATACCCACTTTTTTTCCAATAAGGCCTAAAGACATGTCAATAAATCAGAGTTAGCGTTAAATCTTGATGGCAATATCCACGCCGGCCGGCAGGTTGAGCTTCTTGAGCTCTTCCACCGTGCGCGAGGTGGGCTCCACGATGTCGAGCAGACGCTTGTGCGTGCGGATCTCGAACTGATCAGCTGATTTCTTATTGACACGAACCGAGCGGTTCACAGAGAACTTCTCGATGCGAGTCGGCAAAGGAATCGGCCCGGCTACTTTCGCCCCGGTGCGCTTGGCAGTCTCCACGATCTCAGTAGCAGATCGGTCGATTGCACGGCTATCGAAGGCGCGAAGTCGAATGCGGATTTTAGGACTTTGCATGAACGTGCGGTTATGTTAGTTGTTGATAATGTAGATTAGGACAGAAGTTATTTAGCGTTGCCGCCGCGAGCCTTCACGATTTGGGCCACGAGGTTGGGCGGCACCTGCTCGAAGTGCGAGGGCTCCATGGAATAGGAGGCCAGCCCCTTGGACAAGGTGCGGATATCGGTGGAGTAGCCGAACATCTCTGCCAAGGGCACAGCAGCGGTAAGCACGCATTCGCTCCCCTTGTGTTCCATGCTGTTCACCTGAGCGCGGCGGCGGTTGAGATCGCCCATGATATCGCCCTGGTTTTCGGCCGGGGTAACGACTTCAACGCTCATGATGGGTTCCAGCAGAACCGGAGCGCACTTCGCAAAGGCGTTCTTCATGGCGAAGATGGCTGCCATCTTGAAAGCGTTTTCGTTGGAGTCCACTTCGTGGTAGGAACCATCCACCACATCCACCTCCACATCTTCCACCGGATACCCGGCCACGATGCCGGAGTTCATGGCCTCGTTCAAACCAGCGTACACGGCATTCATGTACTCCTTCGGAATAGCGCCGCCCACAATCTTGTTGGCAATTTTCAGGCCGCTCCCGCGCTCACCCGGGCGCATATCGATGATCACATCGCCGTACTGACCGCGTCCACCGCTCTGTTTCACCAGCTTGCCCTGCACATGGTCGGCGGACTTGGTGATGGTCTCGCGGTAGGCGATCTGGGGCTTGCCGGTGTTGGCCTCCACCTTAAATTCGCGCTTCAGGCGGTCCACGATGATGTCCAAATGCAGCTCTCCCATGCCGGCGATAATCGTCTGCCCGGTTTCCTCATCGGTTTTCACGCGGAAAGTGGGGTCCTCGGCAGAAAGACGCTGCAGGGCGTTGCTCATTTTCTCCTGGTCGGCCTTGGTGAGCGGCTCCACCGCCATGGAAATCACCGTATCCGGGAAGGTCGGCGGCTCAAGAGTGTAGTCGTAGTCATCGCTGGCAAGCGTGTCGCCCGTGGTCGCATTCTTCAAGCCCACAATGGCGGCAATATCGCCGGAGAACACCTCATCCACATCCGTGTGCACATTGGCCTGAATCTGGAGCAAGCGACCGACGCGCTCGCGCTTGCGGGTGCGCGGGTTGTACACGGTGTCGCCCTTGCGAATCACGCCGGTGTAGACGCGGATGAACACTAGGGAACCTACGAACTTATCTGCCCACAGCTTGAAAGCGAGGGCAACAGGCTTATCCTCGTCGGAAGGGATAATTTCCTTTTTCTCAAAAATCTCGTAGCCATTCTCATCCACGCCGGAGGAGATGGTGGAAGTCACCGTGGCAGCTTTCGCCTCAAGCGGGCTGGGCAGGTAATCCACCACGGCGTCCAGCAGGGCCTGCACACCCTTGTTCTTGAAAGCGGACCCACCGGCCACTGGCACAAACTCATTCGCAATGGTCGCGCGCCGGATAGCGGCTTTCAACGTGGGAGCATCAATCGGTTCCTCCATCAGGAAGAGCTCGCCGAGCTGCTCGTCCACATTGGCCACGCGCTCTTTCAAATCATCGAGGGCGGCAGCCGCCACTTCCTTCAAATCATCGGGAATTTCCTCCACGGTGTAGGTGGAACCCAGGCGGTCAGAGTCCGAGTAAATGATGGCTTTCTGGTTCACCACGTCAATCTGCCCGCGCAGGCTGTCCTCTGCCCCAATCGGCATGAGCACCGGAGCGGCATTCGCCCCCAGCTTGGTGCGGATATCGTTGAGCACATTCGCAAAGTTGGCGCCCGTGCGATCCATTTTATTGACAAAGCAGATGCGCGGCACGTTGTACTTGCTCGCCTGTCGCCACACTGTCTGCGTCTGCGGTTGGACGCCCGCCACACCGCAGAACACCACGATTGCACCATCCAGCACACGCAAACTGCGCTCCACCTCGGCGGTGAAGTCCACGTGCCCGGGGGTGTCAATCACGTTCAGCTGAAAGTTCTGCCCCTCAAACAACTTGTAGCAGCCTTCCGCCGGCAACTGTTTCCAGTTTGTGGTCACGGCGGCGGAGGTGATGGTGATGCCGCGCTCCTGTTCCTGTTCCATCCAGTCAGTCGTAGCGGCGCCATCGTGCACCTCGCCGATCTTGTGGATCATGCCGGTGTAGAAGAGGATGCGCTCGGAGAGGGTGGTCTTGCCACCGTCAATATGAGCCGCGATGCCGAAGTTGCGGTAACGCTCCAAGGGCTCTTTGCGGTCTGGGCTGCTTACACTTGCCATGTTCTTATCTAGAGTTGGTTTTGATTGTTCAATTTGAGGGCAAAAAAACTTCCGCCGGAAAACTTACCAGCGGAAGTGAGCAAAGGCGCGGTTCGCCTGGGCCATTTTGTGCACGTCATCGCGCTTGCGCACGGCGGCCCCTTGGTTGGCGGCGGCTTCCTTAATTTCGTTGGCCAGCGCTTTCGCCATGGGCACGCCCTTGCGGTTGCGCGCATAACCGATGATCCAACGCATCGCCAAGGCTTCGGAACGCTCCGGCGCTACTTCCAGCGGCACCTGGTAGGTCGCCCCGCCCACGCGACGGCTCTTCACTTCCACGCGCGGCTTGGCGTTCTCAATAGCGCGCGTGAGCACCTCCAGCGGGCTCACCATCTCCGTGCCTTCGTTGGCGATATCAATCGCCTTGTACACGATGCGCTCCGCCAGCGAACGCTTGCCGGAAAGCATCACCTTGCCGATAAACCGCCCCACCAGCGCGGAATCGTACCGCGAGTCGTGGTGCTCCATCTTCTTATAGACGCGTTTGCGACGTGCCATAGCTCAGTATTTGGTTAGGGTTAAAAGCTTATTTTTTCTTAGCAGGAGTTGCCGCACCTTCCTTAGGCCGCTTCGCACCGTACTTTGAGCGACCGCGACGGCGCTTCTCAACACCCAGGCAATCCAGAGCCCCGCGCACAATGTGGTAACGCACGCCCGGGAGGTCCTTCACACGACCGCCGCGCACCAGCACGATGGAGTGTTCTTGCAAGTTGTGCCCCTCCCCGCCGATGTAGGCGATAACTTCTTCTCCATTGGTCAATCTCACCTTGGCCACTTTACGCAAGGCGGAGTTCGGTTTCTTCGGCGTACGGGTCATGACTTGAAGGCAAACCCCGCGACGCTGCGGACAGCTGTGAAGAGCGCGTGACTTCGACTTCTCTTCCGGTACGGTGCGTCCCTTGCGGACGAGCTGATTGATGGTCGGCATGTTTCCTGCTAGTTGATTGTTTTCCAGGCTATGCCGTCAATACTCCGACTT
>CANQBZ010000041.1 GCA_947589295.1 uncultured Akkermansia sp. | reverse complement strand
ACATCCCTGCTCATCGAATCGATCTCTCCCTACCAGCTCGCGCACCTTGTGGCGGTTGCGTTCCTCTGCACGGGCATGATCGTGACTCCGCTTACAATGGTAGACAGGGGAGAAGATTTTATTGAAAAAGATAAGAAGCGCTATCTTTACGGTCGTTACGGCAAATCAGAAGAGGTTGCGCACCTTGTTGCCTACTTGCTTTCCGATGCCGCTGTATGGATCACAGGCAGTGAGTTTACCATTGACGGTGGCGTTAGCATACGCTGAAAGGTTGCCTGAAAAATTAAAACTCGCTTAATATCAGGAAAGGGGAGCAAATTTAGCATGACGCTGGATTGACGAATGTCGGGATGCGGGCGGCGCCCACAAGTCTGATGTTGTGGACTATTTGGTGTCCTGTCTCTCTCAAATGATGCCAGTTCTCCTCCCTCCGCTACCAGGAGATTTGAAATAGACCCCACTTTTGAAGCGAGGTGCGCAATTCTCTTTACAAAAGGTGGGTAGCTGGTATACTGACTGTGCGCATGGGGCGAATGCTTTACAACGAACAGCCAACGAGGCCAGAGGGCTTGCGGTTGATGCAATGGGCGGCATGCGCGAGCCTACGCCGAGGCGAGCCTGACTCATGGGAGATGGGTGAGGCGTCGCTACGGGCATAGGGCATGAAGTTACTACGCTTCAATATACAAGATAACGAAGAAATCACTATCATTCACCATGCCGAAGATATCAGTACTCACCCCCCTGTATAAGACCCACGATGATGTTCTGAGAGAGACAATCGAGAGCGTGCTTGGGCAGACGTATGGCGATTTTGAGTTGTTGTTGTTGGATGACTCGCCGCCCGGTGAGCGCAAGCAGGCCGTGGTGGAGGAGTATAAGGACGAGCGGATTCGTTACGAGGTGAACGAAACAAACCTTGGGATATCTGATTCCCGTAACAAGCTCATGAAGTTAGCGCGTGGTGAATACTTTGCCGTGCTTGATCATGACGATGTTATGCTGCCGACCCGCTTGGAAAAACAGGTAGCCTACATGGATGAGCACCCGGAGGTGGGCGTGCTGGGCAGCTATGTGGAATGGATGAAAAAACACAGCATCAATCGCCAACCTACGGATCATCAAAGCATCAGCCTGAGACTGATGACTTCCTGCTGCGTGGTGCATACGGCTACCATGCTGCGGCGTAGTGTGATAGAACAGACGGGGGCACAATATGAGAAGCAGTGGAGCCCTGCTGAAGATTATGCGCTTTGGCTCTTCCTCCTCTCCCACACTCAATTTCACAATTTGCCAGAGGCGCTCACTCGTTATCGTTGTCATGAGAACAATACGAGTAAATTACAGAAGAGCAAAATGGATATCTGCACGGCGGGCTTGCTTGCGTTGGCTGAAACTCGCAATCCCCTGCTATACAAGCAGTACCTCAACAGCACCCCTCACGTTATCCTTGTGCGCATCTTCGGATTTATCCCGTTGATCAAGGCAGTTGGTCGCCGGAACCGCGATACCGTGCGTTGGGTCGTGTGGCTCTTTAATTTCATACCTATTCTGATCATAAAAAAACGGATCAGACAACACCAAGGCTGGTGAGGCTTTCTCTGGGCTTTCGTTCATTTCATCGGAGGTGCAAGAAGTGGATTGATTGCGTTTCCGAAACCATGGGCCATGCCATAAGGAGCCATGAGCAGACCTGACAACAAGCGAGCCGCCCCGAAGAGAGCGGCTCGCATGGAATTCAGGGAAAAAGGGCTAGTCTAGCACCATTCCTTGGGAGACCAGAAGAGCCGTGCCTGCCGTTTCGTAATGCCACGCATGTTCAGATAGCGCGTGCGCAGCAACTCCGGTGTCGCATGCCCCATTTCAAGCTGAAGCATGGACAGGTCCTTAAAGCGCTTGAGGTGGTAACTCGCGAAGGTGTGGCGCAGCACATCCTGCTGCCACGTTTCTATTCCCGCCTCTCGGCGCAGCTCCCTCCATCGGTAATCCCATCCTGTCGGGCAGAGCGGTCCGCTGAGTTTCTTTCCCTTGCACACTTGAACCAACCATCGCTTCAAAACAGGTTGCATGGTGATGCAACGCGCTCCGCCCGTCTTGCTGTGCCTGGCCGCCAGCAGCAGGATGCCCTCCTCCCAATTAATGTCCTCCCAGCACAACCGTTGCGCCTCCGATGGGCGCACTCCGGCCCAGAGCATCACTCCCATTGTCGCCGCACAGGAGAGGTGCCGGGGATGCTGAGCTACTCGTACCAATTGCTTGATATGTTCCCATGTCAGCGCCGTTATCTCGACTTCGGCCAGGTTCGGTTTGACTATCCCGTCAACCGAATTGCAACTGCACCATCCATGGCGTATCCCGCATGCGAATATGGAGTGCAGCACCAAGCGCGCTTTGTTAAATTGACGCGGAGTAGAGAATAGCTCTGATAGTACCGCATAGCAATGCTCCACCTTAATGTGGCGCAGCTGCATCTCTGCCATGTGAGGCGCGCCTTGCAGAATACGCTTACATATGTAGTTGAGTTCGTGCAATGTACTGGGACGCCTCCCGCCGCGTTCGCGCAGCGATACCATGACTGCCTCGTGGAATGTCACGGAATGGGTTGTTTCTCTTAGGATGCGACTCCCCTCACTGATGATTTCTCGGCAATAATTGAGTCTTGCCGTGCCTTTCTCGTTGTGTGGGCAGCGCTCCAGCAACTCGCGCGAGAGGCGCATCGCATCATCCGTTGTAATCCCCATCTTGTGGGGCCATGATTTATGTATGGTCTTCATAATAAAAATCCGGCACCATGCCGGGTTGCGTAATCTACCCCCAGATACCCCGAGGCGTCAACACTGAACCGCTAAAGCGCCTTGGCATTCCATTTTCGCCAAGTCTTTCGGAGAGTTGATTGAGGCTCCCCGGCGCCGCCCTCTCCCTCCTGCTTCCTTTCCTTTGCAGCGCGCGGATATAAAGTCAAAAGGAGCAAAAAGAGTTGCAATTATGGGAGGAGACGATATACTGTCGTTCGAGGAGATGTTGACAATAAAAAAGCTCACGAAGGCGCATGCGGGGCGCAGTTTGTTTGTCGATGCCGAGTTGGTGCTGAATTGGGGAGAGCGCACAGCGCTGGTGGGGCCAAATGGAGCCGGCAAGTCAACGCTTTTCCGTATGATATTGGGAGAGGATACGCCGGACGAAGGTGAGATTCAGTGCGATGAATATGCCACCATTGGCTATCTTCCTCAAGAAGCCGGTGATCCCTCTGACCGCACGGTGCTGGAGATTGCGATGAGTACGACTCCGGAACTCGGTCGAGCTATCCGCACCATGGCGGAATGTGAGGCCCGGGGTGACCACGCCAGCGATGCCTACGCCCACGCTGTGGATACATTCACTGCGCATGATGGGTACAAGCTTGAACCGAAAGCAAAGCGCATCTTAAAGGGCCTCGCTTTCAAGGAAAGCGATTTTTCGCGCCCCGCGCGCGAAATGAGCGGGGGATGGGTAATGCGCGCGCATTTAGCGCAGCTTTTGGTGGCAGAGCCGGACCTTTTAATGCTTGATGAACCCACCAATCACTTGGACCTCATGAGTCTGCTGTGGTTGCGGCGCTACCTGAAGAATTATCCCGGCGCCCTCCTCATGATTTCGCATGATCGTGACTTCATGGACGAGCTGGTGGAGGCAGTGTACGATATTGAAAACACAAAACTGGTGCGTTATACGGGCAACTACAGCGCTTTCCTGCAGCTCAAGGAACGACGCTATGAACTTGTGCTGGCTGCCTGGCGTAATCAGCAGCGCGAAATCGCCCATTTCGAGGCTTTCATTGAGCGCTTCCGCTCTGTGGCATCCAAGGCTGCCCAGGTGCAAAGCCGGATCAAGCAGCTGGAAAAAATCCAGCGCCTTGAAAAGCCACGTCCGGCTCGCAAGGTTTTTAAATTCATTTTCCCGCAGCCTCCGCGCAGCACTCAGCGCGTCATCGAATTGGAACACGTCTCACAGTCCTACGGCTCCCATTGCGTGTATTCCGACCTGAGCCTGCTGGTGGAGCGCGGTCAGCGCATCGTGCTGGTGGGGCCAAACGGCGCCGGTAAATCTACCCTGTTGAAGATACTTGCCGGAGTCATCCCGATTGATGGCGGCAAGCGCACCCTGGGCACTACCACGCGCATCGGTTACTTTTCGCAGATGCGCGCGGAGAATCTCACCCCCAATTTCACTGTGCTTGAGGAGATTATGAAAGCTGATCCCGAGCTTCGAGAAGAAGAGGCACGCGGTGTGCTAGGCAGTTTTCTTTTCCGACGCCTCGATGTTGAGAAACGCGTGGAAGTCCTTTCCGGCGGAGAGAAATCACGCCTCAGCCTCGTCAAGTTCCTGGTGAATCCTCCCAATCTCCTGCTCATGGATGAACCAACCACCCACTTGGACCTCATGAGTGTGGAGGCTTTATCGCAAGCTCTCAAGCGCTACGAGGGAACGCTTGTTTTTATCTCGCATGATGTCCACTTCATCCGCTCCCTCGCCGAAAAAACTTTGCATATCAACCACGGCACTCTCACTCCCTACGCCGGAGGCTATGATTACTACCTGGAAAAGTCAGGGCTGCTGAACGCCGACCTGGCCATGGATCAGTAAAAAAGGAAAACAAAACGCCGCCCGAAAGCGGCGATGAACATAGCTATTCTCGCAATAAGCGAGGTTATTCAGCAGCTTTAACCTGCACCTCGGCGCCGCTTTGAGTGCGGTAGGTGCCGCAATGGGGGCATGCAGTGTGTCCGGGTACGGTAGCGCCGCATTTAGGGCATTTACCCATTTGGGGAGCTTTCCACGCCTGAGCGGCGAGGCGGGAGCGTTGCTTCATCTTTGATGTTCTGCGTTTGGGGGCTGCCATAGTCTGTAAGGGTTGTGATAAATTGGAGGCGAAAGGCTAAGTGAAAGGGCTTTTCCTCATGGGGCAGGTGTCGTACTGATAGCATCCAGCGCATCCCACACACTCCGCTCGCTCGCCGCGGCGGAGTTTACACCAGGTAGGGGGGCTTTGTCCAGCCCAAAATCTCCACTCATGTCATGATTTTCACATTTCAGACCCGCGTACTCGCATTTTGGGTAAGTTGGCAGGTTGAGCAAAATTTCCTCGCGCAGTTGCTCGGCCAGATCAATTTCAACTTGTTCAGCGCTTACCTCACGGTTAATGACGGCCTGCACCGGCAGGGAATGGCGGAACTCACGCAAGCAGCGTTCGCAGCGCAGATTCAGTGGCACCTGCATTTGCACTTCCGCTACGAATTGCTTAGCGTCGTAAATGCGCGCGCTAAGACTGTAGCAGATGTCATCGGCGCATTGCACATCACCGTGGCTAAGTTCGGGGAGGAGGAGCTTGCTGATATGCCCGTCCAGCAGGGTCGGGTGCTCGCTGAGTCCATCGAGTTTGATGATAACATGAGCGCTCATGCCCATAGCATAGAGGAAGCGCTCTCAAAATGCAAGACCATTCAGAAAACAGCCGGAGCCGTCATTCCCCAAGAGGGAGAGTGAGCAAAAAGGTAGTGCCGCAGTCAGAAGTGCGTTCCAAGGTGAGGTCGCCGCCAATAGAGCGCGCGAGGTCACGCGAGAGGGCTAGCCCGAGTCCAATGCCGGGCTTGCGGGAGTCCTCGGCTTTCTGCGAGTGTGAGAAGGGGCGAAAGAGGCGCTTTTGCATATCGGAAGGGATGCCCGGGCCATTATCTGCCACGCGCAACGAGAGAGTGCGGTGAGTTTGGAGGGCGTGCAGGGACATTGTTGCGTGGTCCGAGGAGGCGTATTTGATCGCGTTGTCCGCGAGATTTTGCAGGATCTGCTCTACGGAAATCAGGTCGGTGCGCAAGCGCAACAAACTGACGCGCGGATCAATGGTGATGGTGACGTTCCAACCGGCATGGCGCAGCTGCTCAGCTGTTTTTTCGAGCAGGGCGGTGAGAAGCTCGGCACAGCTGCCGACGTCATGACGCTCGCGCATTTTGCCGCGGGAGAGGCGAGCGTAGGAGAGCACATTTTCCACCAGATGGGCAAGGCGTAAACTCTCGCGATGTAGGGTATCGTGGTAGGTTTTCAACTTATCTGCGGGCAAATGCGGGTCCTGGAGCATTTCCGTGTAGAGTTGGAAACTGGTGAGCGGAGTACGTAATTCATGAGTGACGGCGGAAACGAAGTCACTGCGGCGTTGCTCCATGCGGCTGTACGAAACCAGCAGGGTGAAGACAATGATGATGGAGAGGATGGAAATAAGCCACGCAGAGATGACCGGACCGCGCAGAGCAGCCTTGCGGGCCGTGGTATCAGGCAGTTCGACTATTCCCCCGGGGCGCAGTACCAAAGGAAGGGGCGCGAGATTTGCAGACTCACCTCGGCGCACAAAGTCGATGCTCGGTTCTTTGAGCCCGGGTTCCACAAGGGGGAGCAGGTGCGCAGCGAGCTTGGCCGCATCTATCACGAACCCCTCTGCCGCGGCGCCGTGGCTGGTGGGCACGGAGCGCATGCAAACGAGCGTGTCGCCGTAGTTCCATGCGAAAAAAGGGCCGGGATCGCCGGTGAGGCGCATGGGTTTGTCGAGATCAGTTTCCAGCACTTCGTATACGCCGAAAACGGGCAGCTGAGTGCGCGGATCATAGGATTGCTTTTCGTTGGGATTGTAAAGGGGAGCGGAGGGATTGAAAGCTTTGCGGCGAATGGTGTTGGTGATGGCAGGAGCTTCGGCGAGACGGCTGGCGAATTCTTCATCGCCAACGGGGGACTGGATCATGGCCGGGGTGAGCAGAAAGAAGCCCATGTTGAAATCGGCCTTGCCCCCTGCAGGCATCGGGATATTCACTTTGCCGATGGGCGGAGTCTTACCCAGTTTTTTTTGCTCGTTGCGCAGCAGCGTTTCCATCTCGGCCCGCACACGTGGCAGGGATAGTTCAATCAGACGGGTCGCCTGAGTGCGGGAGTCAATGGCGCGCAACTCATCTTCCAGATGTGCGGCCTGCCAGGCCTGCCAGAGTGCGGCAGCCACGGCCACCAGCGAAAACAGGAGAAAAATAAAGACCAGCTTCTTTTTCATGAATCGTTCCATTTGTAGCCCCGTCCACGTACAGTTTCGATACGCTGTGCGATGGTGGGAGCCAGTTTGTCGCGCAGGCGGGTGAGTGTGACGGCGACGGTACGAGTTTCGGAGGCGCTGGCGTGGCTGCCCCACACGCGTAATAACAGCTCTTCCTGCGGGATGATGCGTCCCGGGTGGGCGAGCAGGTAGTGGAAGAGTTCAAATTCCTTTTCACGCAAGGCGATTGAGGCTCCACTATCCATGATTACACTATGACTGCTGGGGTTGAGAGAGCCGCCGGGGAATAGCAAGGCTTTTTCGGCGCTCAGGCGGCGTGTGGGATAGCGGCGCAGCACCGCTGCCACACGTGCCAGCAGCTCTGCCATGGAGAACGGTTTTACCACGTAGTCGTCCGCCCCGCTTTCCAGTCCGCGCACGCGCTCTTTTTCCTCACCATGCGCGGTGAGAATGATGCTTGGCACCCCTGGGCATTCTTTGCCCATAATTTTGAGCAATTTGAAGCCGTTGAGCTTCGGCATATTCAAGTCAAGCAGCACGAGGTCCACCTCTTGGGTGAGGATTTGCCGCAGCGCGGATTCGCCGTCGGCGGCAATGAGAACACGGTAGCCATGCGTCTGCAGGGCATCCGCCAATCCTTCGCGGATGGAGGCGTCATCCTCGGCGATTAAAATGGTGCGTTGGGCCATGACAGACGGGGACGATTCAGGGGGCGTCTTGCTGGGAGTCGGGGTGAGACTTTTTCCAGTATTTGGTGATATCGAACCATTGCTCAAAGACGACCAAATCCTCCTTGAGACGGAGGGTGAGGATATGCTTGTCGTACACCTTTCCATGCTCGATGACAAGTGCTTGGGCAGAGGGGGCAGGGTAGTGGAGGTCCTTGCAGAGAATATCGTACTCCATACGTACGGCCAAATCGCTGTCGTTAAGAATGACCCAGGCCGAATCTCGTGTGAAACCCGGTCCGCCCTGTACCATCGTTGGCCTCTGTTCAAGCAGTTGCTGGCGATCGGCGGCTTGCATCTCAACAAGCTGGCTTATTTGCTCGGCTGTGGCCTGCTTAGGCTGTTGTTCGTGCGGCGCTTCTTCGCAGTCGAGAAAGGCTTCGCACAAGGGAGCGATAGCAGTAGTCAGCTCTTTTGAGTTGTAGTAATCTACGCTGTGGAGACGTCTGAGCTGTTCAGGGATTTTCTTCAGCCAATCCTCATAAGCCGCCACTTCACCGGAAATGTCTCCGGAGATTTGCTCCATCATTTCTGGGGAGATATGTTCTGCGACGTCATTCAGCTCATACTCGATATTCGTGAACGTGTCGAATTCTGCGGTAAGCTCATCGGCATTCTCTTCAGCCTTTTGATTGCTGTTGATATCCGCAAGAATTTGCAGTATTTTGCGACCGTGAGAGAGCAGCTCACGCACGCCATCCTTAACTTTGGGAAGAGCTTGCTGCATGGAGTACCCTTGCGGTGTCGCAGGCCTGCCGTCTGATGCGTGGGCCAGAATCGGGGCAAGCAAAAGAGTAGCAAGAGCCGGGAAAACGCAATGAGCGGGCATGAGCTTCATGCACGCATACTACCATAGCTTCCCCAAAAATCACAAGTACATTTTCTGCCGCATAGGACATAGTCCACAATTGCAATGGGTGGTGTGGTGTGGTATGAATGAGGGCATGCCGGGAGCCGCGAACCGAGGGAAGCGCCTGGGGGAAGTGGCGCTGTGTGTGCTGCTCTCGCTGCTGCTTCATGGGGCGGTGGCGTGGTGGCTGTGCAGCGTAGGCGGCCATTTCATGACGGGTGCAATGGTGCGTGCAAGCGGACGAGTTTTGCGCGGACAGCGGACGCTGCAAATAGTACGAGCGGAAGAGCAACCTGCCGAAGCTAGCAGGAAAGCATGGGTCAAAACAGACCCGAGCGTGGATGAAAAAGTCCCCCAGAAAGCGGATTTTATTGGAGCGCGTTCCAGTGTAGCCTCAGGCTCCGAGTTTTCGCCAAAA
This sequence comes from uncultured Akkermansia sp., assembly GCA_947589295.1. Classification (GTDB taxonomy): domain Bacteria; phylum Verrucomicrobiota; class Verrucomicrobiia; order Verrucomicrobiales; family Akkermansiaceae; genus Akkermansia. The sequence continues at coordinate 10,025 of CANQBZ010000041.1, read as the reverse complement.
CGGACAAGTGAAGCGCCCGTGCCCACTCAAAATGGCGAGGAGATTGAGGATGAATTGGTGACTTTCGATCAGGCGCGCCAAACCGGTGAGCTGGAGCAACCGCCAACCCGAACGTTGCCTTCGCAGCAAGCGGCCGCCGAGGCAATTCCCACGCCGGGTGAAGGCCAGCAGCATCAATCTGACGCAGCCAGTGTGACCGCCTCCCAAAAAACAAGGCAGGGCGCAGAGGACGAACTGAGGTTGAGCGAGGGAAGGCTCCATAAGACGGATGCCATGCAGGAAAGAAAAGCGCCCATCACTATAGAGGCGCAGGTGCGTGGAAGGATGCGAGAGGGCGTTGGTAGGCAGCAACGACCGACATACGATCCTGCGCTTGCCGACCACATGCAGGGCAAGGCATTTCGCACATACGAACGGCGCACGCGCAGTACGGGGCGTTTTGTCATCGGCAGCCGCCCGGCGCTCAATGTGGCATCCACCCCCCAAGGGCGTTACGAGGAGGAGATATACCGACGCATAGCTTACTTTTGGTACCTGGCGTGCGATGACCATCGTGGGGATATTATACCGGGGAGTGTGGTGGTGTCGCTGCGTATCAATGAGCGGGGATTGTTGGAGAACATGGATTTGGTGCGGCGGCGGGGAGCGAGTGTCATCCAACAATCATTCACCTTTGGAGCCATCCGGCGGGCGGAATTGCCGCCCATGCCCGCAGCCGTTCGGTCCGAAATAGCCGGCGATGTGCTCGAGCTTATCTTCACTTTCAATTTCGATTAACACAAACCCAACCCACAAAACTATGCCCAACGCAATTACCCAATTCTTTGAAGCCTGCCAGCCCTTTGGCTACCCGCTGTTGGTATGCTCAGTCATCTTGGTGGCAGCTATATTCTACCACCTTATCTTCACCGGCAGACGCAGGTTATTGCAGCAGCTTGCCCACGCGCTGGAGCAGGCGCGCGAAAGCAATACCAACCCCGCTCCGGTGCTCACGGATTTATGTCTCAAGAGCACATCCCCTGTGGCGGCGGAGGCGCTGTATGCGATTCGCCACAGGGGTGAGCCGCACGTGGAACAACAGATGGAGGCCAGGCTGCGCATGGTGGTGGATTCTGAGCGCGTTGGCATGGCTACCATCAGTGTGATCACCAATATTGCTCCTATGCTTGGTATTCTTGGCACAGCTTGGGGGCTCGTGAGGATATTCGGCGTATTTGGAGCGGAGGACGCGGGGCCGGGTATTGCCATGGGCATCTCAACAGCTCTCTATACAACGATTTTCGGCTTAGCGATTGCCGTGCCTGGAATTATAGCGCTCACTTGTTTCGAGCGTTCACTTGAGAGACACGCATCGCGACTCAACAGATTTTTTACGGATCTTCTGTTTACCCTCCGCAAGTGATCCTATGAAAATATACCGCAAAAGTAATGTGGCGCAGGGGGTGCCTATCGTGCCGATGCTGGACATTCTGACGATACTGCTCATCTTTTTTATCGTCCATACGGAGTTTAAGCATCAGGTGAATGTGCTGCAGCTCACGTTACCGCAAACGCATCATCTTTCCGGCAAAAAGGAGGATGACACGCTTACCCTGTTGGAGGTGGGACGGGAAGGGGAGCTGGCGCTGGGCGGCAAAAAAATGACGCGGGACGAATTACGTGGGGCGCTCAGTGAGCTCATGCGAACGGCCCCGCAAAGTCGCATCCAGGTGGCTGCGTCGGACGGGGCGCCCCTGGGCGACCTGGTAGAGGTGCTGGACACGATCACCGAGGTCGGCATACCGGTGGAACAGGTGCCCCTGCGCATCAATTATGCGGTACAGCCCTGATTTTTATTCGGCCGCGGCCTGGCGACAAATGTGGGGATCGGGGATGAGCAGGGGGCGCAGCGTGACATAGTCTTCCTTGTACTCCTCCGAGGGCACAAAGAGAAAGCCGGGCTTCTCATTGCGCAGGTTGAACTGGGTGGGCTTGAACACGGGGAGAACCTGGTCGGTGCTTGGGTCGTATGCGGTTTCACCGGTGTACGAGCCGCAGAGCGTGTACTCGTAATTTTGATCGTAGCCGAACGTGGCGCCCTTTACGGGAGGTTCATAGCCGCGGTCGGGGTTGTGCACGATGGATTCATCCATAATGACAAGTTTGGCGTAGCGCCAACTCTCGCCGGGCCTCCGCAGGTAGCCCCAAAAACGGGTGAGCGGCACATAGTAGCGGCGTCCCACGTAGTAATCCCCGGGCGTCTCCTTGGCGATTTCAGCCTCGCGCTCCGCCACGGCCCGGCAGTCGCTCTTGAGTGTGTCGCATTGGCACAGCAGGATGAGCGGTGCAGCAATGACGGCGGTTTTGATGGCGGATTTCAGCATGGCACGGGTAAACGCCGGGACTTATTCCCACTCAATTGATGCGGGGGGCTTGGTGCTCACGTCGTAAAGCACGCGATTGGTGCCCTTGACCTCGTTGAGAATACGGTTAGACACCTCGCGCAGCAGATCATAGGGAAGCTGCACCCAGTCGGCGGTCATGGCATCCTCGGAGACGATGGCCCGCAGGTTAGTGGCAAATTCATAGGAGCGCTCATCGCCCTTCACCCCCACGGTCTTTACCGGTATAAGCCCGGCGTAAGCCTGCCAACACTTGTCGTACCAGTCCCATTTACGGAGCGTGGAGATGAAGATGGCATCGCTATCGCGGATGATATCCAATTTTTCCTTGGTCACCTCTCCCGGACAACGCACTGCCAAACCAGGTCCGGGGAACGGGTGACGCCAGAGAATGTCGTGCGGAATACCCATGGATGCGCCCAAGGCGCGCACTTCATCCTTGAAGAGGAAGGCGAGCGGCTCAATTACCTTGCCCTGCCTTTGGAGCTCAAGCACGCGCGCCACCCGGTTGTGGTGCGTTTTGATGACGCTCGCCTTGCTTTTAGCATTGGAAGCGCTCTCAATGACATCCGGATAGAGAGTGCCCTGCGCGAGCATTTCGGCATTGCCCACGGCCTCCCAGAACACGTCAATGAAAAGCGAGCCGATGATGCGGCGTTTCTTCTCCGGCGCAGTTTCGCCTTTCAGAGCCTCGAGGAAACGCTCAGAGGCATCCACTGTTTCGATGTCCACGCCCATGCGGTGAAAATTTTGCTGAACTTCCTGGGCCTCATTTTTGCGCAGCAGTCCGTTATCTACAAAGATGAACCGTGCGCGCACGCCGGCCTCATGCAGCAGCACGGCGAGCACTGTGCTATCCACGCCGCCCGACACGCCGCATACGACTTGCCGTTCGCCGACCTTTTGCTGGATTTCGGCGATGAGTTCGCGCTTGAAATCGCCGATGTCAAAGGGCGCGAGCTTCGGGGCGCAATCGAGGAAGTTTCGTAAGATCGCGCGACCCTCGTGGGAATGGGTGACCTCCGGGTGAAATTGGATGCCGAACATGGAGTCTCCCCATTGCAGAGCCACGGGCACGCCCTCGCTGTTGCGAGCTATCACTTGGCAATCGGCCGCCAGATGATCAACGGTGTCGGAGTGGCTCATCCACACCTGCGATGAGGCAGACACTCCCTTGAAAAGTTTGCAATCCGGCTCAGGCAGAAGTGCAGCGGGCCCGTACTCCCGTTTGTTGCTGGGACGCACGGTACCGCCCGTTTTGATGTTGAGCAGTTGCATGCCGTAGCACACTCCCAGCACCGGCACATTGAAAGATGTCAGCTTGGCAAAGTCGATGTCCGGCGCATCCGGTTCAGAGGTGCTGCGCGGGCCGCCCGAGAGGATGATGGCTCCAGGTTCAACGACCTCTCCCAACTCCTCAGGCGTGTAGAGTTTGGCCAGAAATCCGAGCTCGCGCACGCGCCTGACGATCAGCTGAGTGTACTGGGAACCATAATCAATGACGGCGACGAGGTGCTGCGGAGTAATCATGTCGCGCACATCATACAGAGGGAGTCCCCTTTTTGTCAAGCCCCAAAGGGTGGCGATCATGGACGCATTGCACCCGCCAAATGATGGATTCATGCCCTGTGAATAGGGAGATGAACAGGGGCATCATCCACTGTTGAACGGCAAGAAAGGGAGCAGGTGGAGTCATGAGCGGCAAAGCGCAGTGGGATGCAGAGTTTTCCGCAATTCAGCATGCCGGCAGATTGCGGTACGTTTGGCGTCGGCAGCGTTGCATCTCGGGGAGGCCGCGTCTCAGGAGCTCAAAAGCTGCCCCAAAAACGGATTGACAAGTTTGAAGGGCTCATGATATAAAAGCTCCGCGCGCCCAAGAGAAACGGGGAAAGGAGCTTTGGTGGAAGCCCTCAACTGTTGGGAGAAGGGCGCCAGTTTACTCCATGTCCCAAGCTCAAGAGAAAACCAACGGCAAGGGCATAAGCACGTGGGGGGTGTTGGGCCCCGTGCTTCGCAGGTACGTGGGCCCGGAGCTCTACATCATCATTCCGGCCATCTTTGCCGGCGTGCTTGGGGCCTCCGCCGGTTTCGGATTGCCAGCGACAATCAACGTCGCTTTCCCCATTGTCTTCGGCGAGAAAGAGCTGCCTCCGGAAGTGCAGGATTGGGTGGTGCGCGTCTTCGCGCCGGTGGATATGGAGGCCGCAAAATTGTGGCTTGCCGTTGCATTCATTCCGCTTATCATGGTTATGCGCGGTGTGGGAACTTACCTGAACTCCTACCTGTTGGCCCGCGCGGGCACGCACATCCTGCGCCGTCTCTGGGGTGAAGTCTTTTCACGTTTGCAGCAACTTTCCTTCTCTTTCTTTGATCGCCATCGCCGCGGTGAGCTCATGACCATCGTCATCCAGTTCGCCCACAACTTGCAGGGGCAGATGGTAACTGTGATGAATGATCTGATCATTCAGCCGCTCACCTTTCTTTTTGCCGCGGGCTACCTTGTCTACGCCGCGCTTACAAGCAATGAAAGCGCCATGCTGCTGTGCAATCTGTTGGCCGCGGGAATGGTCGTGCCGCTCGTGCGCTACGTGGGTCGTCGCATGGTGCGTCGTATGGAGCAATCCCTGGCGGGTTCTCAGCAAATCACCGCCACGGTTGAGGAATCGCTCTCCGCCCAGCGGGAGGTTCGCTCCTTCAACTTGCAGAAACATCAATCGGACCTCCTTGTCAAGCAGATGACACAGTTTAACATGCTCATTATCCGCATGTCAGCATGGAGTTTGTCTCTTGCTCCGGCGGTGGAGATCGTCAGTTCGTTTGCCCTTGCCTATTCGCTTTATCGAGGTTGCGGAGATGGCCTTACCATGGAGCAATTTGCCGCCATAGCAACTGCATTTTATTATTGTTACGATCCTCTCAAGCGACTCGCTGCCGTCTTGAATCAAACTCAGCTCATGGGTATCATGGTGAGATCGCTCGACCAAATACTCCAAGCCAAGAACGAGACTCCGGAGCCGGATGACCCGCAGTCTCTTCCTTCCCCTGTGCGTGGCAAGGTGGATTTCAACGAGGTGTGTTTCAGCTACCGAAAGGGCGAGCCTGTGCTGCGTGGCATCGATGTGCATGTGCCGGCCGGTCAGGTGGTTGCTCTCGTGGGTCCCAGTGGTTCCGGCAAGACGACCTTCATCAACTTGATCTGCCGGTTTTACGATGTGGATTCCGGCTCCGTGTGCATTGATGGGGTAGACGTGCGCAAGCTCCCCCGCACCGAGCGCATGGAAAACATAGCTATTGTTTCCCAATTCTCGGCGCTCTTCCACGACAGCATCATGGAGAATATTCGCGCAGGTCGCCCATCCGCCACGGATGAGGAGGTGATGACCGCCGGCGATTCTGCTCGTGTCACGGAGTTCGCGAGGGAAAAGCCGGGCGGCTACAGCTATGAGCTTGGAGAGGGCGGGGGCGGACTCTCCGGTGGTCAGAGGCAACGCGTTTCCATCGCCCGCGCTTTCCTGAAGAATGCACCCATCCTCATCTTGGACGAGGCTACTTCTGCCTTGGATATGAAGAGTGAGGCTCTCATTCAGGAAGCGTTGGAAAAGCTTGCCTACGGGCACACCACTTTCATCATCGCGCATCGCTTCAGCACCATCCGCATGGCTCAGCGTATTCTCGTCTTTGACGCCGGCCGGATCATTGCCGACGGCACCCACGCCGAGCTCTACGAGAGTTGCCATGTTTACCGAAGTCTCTACGATGAGCAGGTGCACCGAGCAAAAACAGACGGAGAGGAGGAAGCGCCGTCATGATCAACATTCTCCAACGCGTGTTCTTCTACGTGCGCATGTTTCTGCTGCCGCACATTGTGGTTTTTGCACTGGCGCTCCTGACGGGCGTCGCGGTGTCGGCAGCGAGTGGCCTGGGCATTCCGGTGATGGTGAAGTACATTTTCCCCGTTGTTTTTTACACGCCGGGCAGTGGGGAGGAACTCCCGAAGCTTTTTGAGCATATTCCGGCCTTGGAGACCTTACATCAGGAGAATCCCATGCTGGTGCTTTTGATGGCCTGCGCGGCGCTGCCCTTGATGTTTCTTTTGCGTGGCTTCACCATGTGGCTCAACGGCCTCGTGGTTTCCATCCTTGGCGTCAATATCTCCGCCACCGTCCGTAAAACGGTGTTCGACAAGCTCCAGGAGCTTCCCATTTCCTTCCTTGAGAATCACGAAAAAGGAGACCTCATCAGCCGCACAATGGCGGATACCGGTACCGTCCAAATTGTGCTCACCCGCGTGGCGAACGATCTCTTCAAACAGCCCATCACCTGCGTGGTTGCCATTGCAACCTTTTTGTGGATGATGCTCGACAGTGGACAGTCCGTCCTCTTTTTACTGAATACTGTGCTGATTGCCCTTGCATTTTGGCCCATCATTCTTTTTGGCAAACGCATCACCCAGAAGGCTCGCCACGCTCTCACGGACCTCGGCAAACTCAACGCCGTGGTGCAGCAGAATCTGGAAACTATGCGGGAAGTACGCGCCTACTCCATGGAAGAACGCCAGATACTTGAGTTTTCTCAAGTGGCTCAAGACTACTGCCGCAATTCTCTCAAGCTTGTGAAATATCAGCGCGCCCTGGTGCCCATTATGGAGATTATCACAGCGGTTGCTCTGGCGGCGCTCCTTGTTCGCGGGCGCGAGTGCGGGATGTCTCTGGCGGATTTCCTCGCCGTTTCGGCTGCCCTTTTCTTTCTCTTCGATTCCATGAAGAAAGCCGGCTCCACCTTCAACCGTCTGAACGAAACTCAGGGCGCTCTCATTCGCATTGAGGAAATACTCACTGCCCCCAACACCATGCCGGAACCTGAACATCCGCTCCCGCTTCCTGAGCCTCCTCAAGGTGACATCGAGTTCCGTAACGTCTCTTTCTCTTATGAGTCCGGTCGGCCGGCTCTCAAAAACATTTCCGTGCACATCCCCGCAGGTCAAATCGTCGGTCTCGTTGGCGTCAGCGGTGCGGGCAAGACGACTTTTGCCGCGCTCATCTCGCGCTTCTATGATGTGGATGACGGGGCAGTTCTCGTGGATGGAGTGGACGTGCGCGATGTCCTGACGCATGATCTGCGCTCTCGCATTGCACTGGTCGGCCAGCAGGCGCTTCTGTTTTCCGGTTCTATTCGTGAGAATATCTCCCTCGGGCGTCCGGGCGCTTCGGAAAGCAGCATCACAGCCGCCGCAACAGCCGCAGCCGTCACCCCATTCCTGGGGACTCTGGCTCATGGGCTGGACACTCAAGTGGGGGAGGGCGGTTGCTCGCTTTCCGGCGGTCAACGTCAGCGCGTTGCCATAGCGCGTGCTTTCTTAAAGGATGCTCCCATTCTCATCCTGGATGAGGCGACTGCTTCTCTTGATGCCGAAAGCGAGCGCGATATTCAACGTGAACTTGATCGCATCTCTGTCGGTCGTACAACACTCATTGTTGCTCACCGTTTTAGCACTCTTCGCCGCGCTGAGCGCATCCTCCTTTTTGACCATGGGTCCATTATTGCAGATGGCTCCCATGAGCAACTCTACGCCTCCTCTCCCCTCTACAGGGAACTCTACGATCGCCAAGGCATTGAGGAAGGCTAATCATTCTCGGAGATGGGCGGCTTGCACTCCTTCGATGATGAGAAGCCCCTGCGAGCGTAGCGCATAGGTGCGCCGTCGCTCACTTTCAATACTTTTTTCACATTTTAAGCCCTGTTTTGTCTGAAAAGGGGCTACCTCTGACAGCGCGCTCGGTAGAGGTCTCATGAGCTGTTAGTTGTGTTTTCTTAAGCGGTTGGAAAGGTGCAGTACATCTCTTTTTAAAAGAGATGTACAGACAAAAATCTTGCAAAGCTTCATTTTCCAACAAAAGCAAGGAGTCAGGGGGTTCGGAATTTTGAGGCGCGTTTGACAAGAAAAGAGGTGAGCTTGTTATGTAAATGATTCTTCTTGAATCAAATACAAAATTAACCAAGTACATCGCATTTAAAAAGAGATATACTGCGTGCACCCGCAAGGAGGCGAGGGAATCAGGGCATCGGAGAGAACCTAACAACAGACGAGAGAAAAGTGGACCAAGGGAAGATAAATATCATCGTACCTGTTCGAGATGCTGGGAGTACGATAGAAGATTGCATAGCATCCCTGTGTGCACAAACATACAGGGACATGGAGATACTTGTGGTATGGCTGGGGAATGGGGAAGGGATGCGGTGTGCGTTGGAGAAGTTGAGCGACCCGCGAATTCGTCTCATTGAGCAGACGGAGAGGACGGGGTCGGGGGGAGCGAGGAATCTTGGCATCGAGCAAGCCGGAGGGGAATGGATTGGGTTTGCGGAGTCGGATGACATTGTGGAGGCGGGATATTACGAAGAGCTTATGAGGCATGCGGAAGAGGGAGTGGATATCGTATGGGGAGGGATTATGCTGCGAGGGAAGAAGTGGGTGGAGCATTCCGCCGTCACCCGTCTGGACAGCTTTGAAAAGAAGTACGCTCGAATCAAGAATGGGGCGACGTTTGACAAACTGTTTCGGGCTGACATGATCCGGGGAAGCCACGTCCGTTTCGCAGAGGGAATACATTGGGAGGACAACCTTTTCTTGTTTCAAGCGTTCTACTATGCGCGGGAGGTGGTCACAGTGCCGGGCGTCTACTACACGTATCGCCCCTCACCGTGGAGCGCTGAGCATCGAGCAGCCTTGCAGCATGATGTGGCTCCGGCGGCGGAAGGGATTGTTTCGTGGGCAAGGGGATTGGCGCTTACCGGGAAGCAGAGAAGCCTGATAGACCGCAAGATTATGGAAAGTTTTGCCGGAGCCTTCCTGGCCGATGAGGGCATTTACCGGCAAATGGTGCAGTTGATGGGGCATCACGGGTTTCTCTTGAGAACCTTCTTGCGCTACAAGTGGAAAAAACTCAAGCATCGACTCTTTCACAAAAAAGGCAACTAAATTATGGCAAAAAAAGCACTCATCACCGGCATCACCGGAATGGTAGGCTCCCATCTGGCCGATCTCCTGATGAAGGAGACGGACTGGGATATATACGGACTGTGCCGTTGGCGCAGCCTACTGGATAACATTCGGCACTGGGTCGATTCCATCAATGCCAAACAGCGCATCCACCTTGTCTACGGGGATTTGCGCGATACCATGTCCATCGATACAGCCGTCGCCTCCGTCGTCCCGGACTACGTTTTCCACCTTGCTGCGCAGAGCTATCCCAAGACCTCGTTTGATGCGCCGCTGGACACATTGGACACGAACATCCAAGGGACAGCTCGCGTCCTGGAAGCGCTTCGGAAGCACGCCCCCCATGCCGTGATTCACGTCTGCGCCTCCTCGGAAGTTTTCGGCCGTGTTCGCAAAGAGAAGCTTGCCGAGATGGGAGGCGTGATCAATGAGGAGTGCACCTTTCATCCGGCGTCTCCCTACGCTATCTCCAAAGTGGGGACAGATCTCATCGGCCGTTACTATGCGGAGGCGTACGGCATGACGGTGATGACCACGCGGATGTTTACCCACACGGGACCGCGCCGGGGCGATGTCTTCGCCGAGAGCACGTTTGCCAAGCAGATCGCCATGATTGAGGCGGACAAGCTGCCGCCTGTGGTGGAGGT
>CANQBZ010000040.1 GCA_947589295.1 uncultured Akkermansia sp. | reverse complement strand
CACGACCGCCATCGTTGCCGGCGCTCTCAGACTGCGCGGAGCGAACAACAGCATGCAGAACCTCGAGTTCGCCTACGAGACGCCGCGCGACACGAGCGATGCGAAGCATGAGGAGAAGCGCGGGCTGAAGCTGGAGGGCGGCAAAACCGCGATCAAGGGGCAAATTAAAGAGGGCAGTCTCACCGAGGACAACGAGATTAGCTTGACCGATGGCGCCGAGTTGGAGCTTGGCGGCGCAAGTACGCTGGCATCCACCCGTTTCACCGGAGATAACACGGGAACCGTTGTCCTCGAGGAAAGCGCGAGCCTGACGCTCACCGGCGGCAGAGAAGGGAAGGAGTCGCGGTTGAACGGCGTGGGCGTAACCTTGAATGGTGAGCACACCGTGCTGGACGTGGGAGCGGGCAGCAACAGCCTCTCTGCCCTGAATGGCAACGGCACGCTCAAGAGTGCGACGGGCAGTGTGCTGACGGTAAGTGGCGGCTCGTTCTCGGGCACGCTCGCAAGCTCCGACAACAATCCTGCCGGCAAGCTGGTGGTGGACGGCGGGACCTTCACGCTCGACAATGTGACCACGGAAAGTGAGTCCAAGTGGGGACTCACCGTGAACGAGAACGCCCAGCTCAATCTGGACTTGACGGGGAAGACGTCCCCTGACACGCAGTTCGGAGATGTGCAGGTGAACGGCAAGTTGCGCATGGATGTCGACACGAGCAAGACGGGCAGCAGGGCGCCTGTTTCCGGGGAACTCACCGTGGGGAGCGCGGGCAGCCTGGAGGTGCACAGCGACGGCGAGCGGCAGAAGGAGTTTACGCTCGGCTTCACAACGGAGCAGGACGGAGCCGATCTTGAAGGCAAGCTCACCCTGAGCGGCAGCGCGTTTATTCTCGATGACTTGGGAGACGTGACCGTCGATGGGGATGGTAACATCACCGTGACGACCAAGGAGGCGCAGAACAACAAGTTTGAGCGCGCGATGCCCCAGGCCGGCAAGAACGGGTTGGCGGGCGCCAGGATGATGTGGGATTCGCTGAAGGACAAGACGCGATGGGACTCGCTGATGGATGTGCTCAGCAACCCGAACTCGGATTACGCGAAACTGGGCATGGCCGTCATCAACATGATGGAAGGAGGAGACGCGGGCGGACTGGAGCGCACGCTCACGGCGGTTTCCGGCGCCTCCATCTCGACCATGACGCCGGCTCTCATGCAGGAGTTGCACCGCCAGCTCATTTCCCTGCGCAATCGCACCACGACGATGAGCGGCGAGACCTCGTACGGCAAGTACGCCAACCTCCCGGTCTGGCACGCCTGGATCAATGGAGAGGGGAGCTACCACAAGCTGGATGCGGACGGCTACCTGCCCGGCTACACGCTCAACAACTGGGGCGGCAGCGTGGGGGCGGGTCTGGATGTGTCCGCGCAGACGAGCTTCGGCCTGGCTTTGTCGGCGATGTACGGCGATCTGAAGCTGGAGTCCGCCGAGTCCGCCAGCGGGAAGCTGGATACGACCTACTTGTCGGCCTTCATGCGAACCACTGCGGGAGCATGGATGCACACGCTGGCTGTCAGCGCAGGAGCCGCCGACATCACGCTGGATCGCACGGTCAATTACGGCTCGGGCAGCTATCGCACGCAGGGCAGCACCGACGGCTATGCGTTGGGAGCCCTCTACGAGATAGGCTACACGAAGTTGATGGACCCGCGAGGCCGAGCTGCAATCCAGCCCGTCTTCAATGTGGAGCTGCGTCACGTGAACGTCAAAGGCTACACGGAAACCGGCAGCGATGCCGGCCTGAGAGTGGATGACATGCAGCAGGATGTCGTCACCCTCGGGATGGGCGCGCGCATGCAATGCCTCGTGAGTGAAAATGCGTTCAACCGGATTTCGGTGCTGGAGGCGCGTCTGTTGGTGAAGGCCGACGTGGGCGACCGCTCCGGCAAGGCGCAGAATAGCATTGTAGGCTGCGCGACGATGGGCGAGGTGGAGAGCGCGGAGGTGGGCCCGGTGGGGCTGGAGGCCGGAGCCGGTCTCACCATCCCCCTGGGCGGCGGCAGCCTCTTCATGGACGCTTCCATCGAGTACCGCCGCGGCTGGACCAGCGCCAACGGCTCAGTGGGCTACCGCATCGACTTCTGAGCATGTGCGGAGCCGGAACATAGCGACAAAAAACGGCGTATTGTTCAACGCAAAGCGTTGATTATTTACGATTGACGATTTACGATTGACGATTTGGAAAGCGAGCGCGCTGCGCGCGAGATTGTCGAGCCAGTGCGTAGCGGAATTGTCGAATCGTCCATGGTTTGACATCTTTGTCGGGCTTACTTCTCTTGTCTGTTGGAAACGCATGAGGAACGGGTTGAATGAGCCCAGAGACAATTTGATTGGGATACGTGTGAAGTTGCCCCGCAGCGTGGAGCTTGGCTCTTGCATAGCGAGGCGTGCTGTGCTAGAATGGGGGCATGAAAACATGGGTGAGCATGGTGGGAGCGGTGGCGCTGGCGCTGGCGAGCTGCCAGACGGCGCCGGTCGATACGCCCGCCGGGCAAGAAGCGATGGACGACAAGCCCGCCGATTATCAGGCTCTGCCGGGGCAGGCCGCTACGTCGTCCACACCCTCGGAAACAGCTACGGCCTTTGAGTTTGCCGCAGCGGCCCTCGCCGCCGGGAACACGCAGCCGCCGAGCGCGAGAGCTGCCGAGCCACCCCCGGTAGCCCCGCGCGTGGCGCCCCCTGCCCTGGCGCAGCAACTGCGACTCCCGGAGCACATCCCCACTGCGCCTCCGATACCGGACCCGCGCCCCGTGGACGATGCGCCGACGCCGACAGCCGACGGGCAAGGATCGGCAAGCATCACGGCCAAGCCGGCCGGCAGCTCGAGCTCGGCGGGCTACGCCCTGCAGATCACCAATGGCACGAGCGGACGGCTTTTTGTGGAGGTGCAGGACGACTCGGGCAACATCTTCCCCTTCGGTTTCATGTACGCCGGGCAGCGCATCGCCTCTCGCCCCCAGGAAAATCGCCCCATCAGCGGGCAGTTGCAGGTCATCATCCGCGACCCGGACCGGACCGGCGCGCCGGAGCTGCGCCGCTACCGGGTGTCCCCGCCGCCAGAATACAATGGGCGCACGGTGGGGGTCACCATCTTGCCGGGCGGCCGCTACCGCGCCTCGCTGGACGGGACGGTCTACTACCGCTCGCCCGATCCGAAGGCCGACCAACCGGCCGAATGAGGAAGCTAAAGAACTCCCCAAGCGATTGATTGTCAACAAATCGAGCATCGCGCATCGTAAATCGCAAATGCTTGAGTCTCAGTCTTGCCATGTGCGACATTCTGTGTTATGCTCGTGCGCATGAAATACACGGAGAAACTAGCCGCGCGCATCAAAGCGACCCGCTCGGCGCTGTGTGTGGGGATTGACCCGCGGCCGGAGGGCGAGGATATGAAGAGCATGGCCGCATGGCTGCGCAAAGTGGTGCAAGAGACCGCGCCCTACGCGGCAGCCTACAAGCCCAACATAGCGTACTTTGAAGCGATGGGGCCACAGGGCATTCAGCTGCTCGCCGATTTGCTGCCGGAGATACCCGGGGACATTCCGGTGATACTGGATGCGAAGCGCGGGGACATCGGAGAAACGCAGAAATACTACGCCAAGGCCTATTTTGAGCGGATGCAGGCGGATGCGGTCACGCTCAACCCATTCATGGGCTACGATATTCTGGCGCCTTTCCTGAACACGCCCGGCAAGGGAATTTACCTGCTTGCGGTGACATCGAACGGCGGAGCGGCAGACATCGAGCGGCAGCGGCTTCAGGACGGCCGCAAGGTGTACCAACTGGTGGGCGATATGGTGCTGCGCGCGCGGCGCGAGGGGGCTGTGAGCGAGGTGGGGCTGGTGGTGGGGCTGACGAATGCGGATGAGCGCTTGCTCGCTGAGCTTCCGGATGCGCCGCTGCTCATCCCCGGGCTGGGGGCGCAAGGGGGAGAGCTGAGCGCGCTAGGCGGCCCCACGCGCAAGGCCCCCGCGCTGATCAACGTGTCGCGCGGCATTCTCTACAAAAACCCCGAGATGAGCTACGCCGACAAGGCGAAGGCCTTTGCCGAGCAAATTCGCCGGGCGCTCGCCCTCTGACTTTCCCTCGCCCACTGACCCGCCATGAAGCAATACCTGGAACTCCTGGGCGACGTGCTGACCAACGGCGTGGAGCGCCGCGACCGCACCGGCACCGGCACCCTCGGCGTTTTTGGACGGCAGCAGCGCTTCGACTTGCGAGACGGATTCCCCTGCCTCACCACGAAGAAGCTGCACCTGCGCTCCATTATTCACGAGCTGCTCTGGTTTCTGATGGGCAGCACGAATATCCGCTACCTGCGCGAAAACGGGGTGACGATATGGGACGAATGGGCCGATGAAAACGGGGAACTCGGACCGGTGTACGGCTCGCAGTGGCGCAAGTGGCCGGACGGACACGGGGGCAGGATCGACCAGATCGACAAGCTTATCCGCGGGCTGAAAGAAAATCCGTGGAGCCGCCGCCACATTGTGAGCGCGTGGAATGTGGCGGAGGTGGAGGAGATGGCTCTGCCGCCCTGCCATTGCCTGTTCCAATTCTGCGTGATACCCGCCGCCGAGCCCGGGAAGCCGCACGGCCTGAGCCTGCAACTCTACCAACGCAGCTGCGATCTGTTCCTGGGGGTGCCCTTCAACATAGCGAGCTATGCGCTGCTGCTGATGATGACGGCGCAGGTGTGCGGGTACGAAGCGCGCGAGTTCATTCACACATACGGCGACCTGCATCTCTACCTGAACCACATCGAGCAGGCGAAGCTGCAGCTCGCCCGCGAGCCGCGCCCTTTGCCCACCATGCGCATCAACCCCGACGTCACCGCGATTGACGCTTTCCGCTACGAGGATTTCAGCCTCGAAAACTACAACCCGCACCCGCACATCAAAGCTCCTATTTCAGTATGACCGTCACGCTCACCGGCATCGTGGCTATGGACGAGGCGCGCGCCATCGGGTACCGTGGCGGCATCCCCTGGCGCCTTTCGGAAGATATGAAGCTCTTCAAACGACTCACCATGGGGCACCCGGCGCTCATGGGACGTAAGACGCACGAGAGCATCGGGCGTCTGCTCCCCGGGCGGCAGAATATCGTGCTTACCCGTGATCCCGCCTATGGCGGGGCAGAGGGCGCCGTCGTCATTCACGACCTGGCGGAGCTGGAGCGGATGGAGCTGCAAGACCCGGAGGTGATGGTCATCGGCGGGGCGCAGGTGTATGCCATGCTGCTGCCGAAGATGCAGAAGCTGCACGTGTCGCACGTACACGGCAGGCACGAGGCGGATACGTTTTTCCCGCCCTTTGAGGGACAGTTCGGGCGAGTCTCGGCGCCGGAGGAGTACGAGGGATTCACGCTGCGCACTTACTCGCGCTGATTGTCGACCTCCCCCGCGCGCTGCCAACGCCCCGCCAAGTGCGAGCACACCATGAGCTGCACCTGGTGAAAGACCATGAGCGGCAGCAGCAGGTTGTTGTCCAACTCCCCGAAGATGGCCAGCATCATGGGCGCCCCCACCGCCAGGCTTTTTTTGGACCCGCAGAAGAGGATCGTGATGCTGTCCGCACGGCCGAAACGCAGAAGCCGGCACAGCCCCCAGATGATCAGCTGAATCGCCGCCAACAAAAGCAGGGACGCGCCGATGAGGCCCGCCAGCTGGACCCACGAAAGCTGGCGCCAGTATCCCTGAGCCGTGGCCGATGAAAATGAGGTGTACACCACCAACCAGATGGTGAGCCGATCATTCAGGGAGATGAGCGCGCGATGACGATCCGCCCAGGGCTTCAGAAAGCACTGCACAGCCTGACCCAAGGCAAAGGGGAGCAGAATCTGATAGCTGATGGTCAGCACGGCGTCCACCCCCACGCGCGCACCCTGCGCGTGGTCGATCGAAAAGAGCATGCCCACGAGCAGCGGGGTGAGCACAACCCCGAAGAGGCTGGATACGGAAGCCGAGCACACCGCCGCGGGAACATTGCCCCCGGCTATAGAGGTGAAGGCGATGCTGCTCTGCACCGTGGAGGGCAGGCACGCCACATACAGCAGGCCGGAAAACAACGACGCACCCACCATCGCTTCCAACACGCCGCGCCCCAGCCACACAACCACCGGAAACAACAGAAAAGTCGACAATAGAACCACGCTCTGCAGCCGCCAATTCAGGATTCCCTCCACCACCGAACGGCGCGACAGCTTGACCCCGTACAAAAAAAACAGCAATACGATGGCCGCTTGCGTGAGCCACTCGAACAATGCGGCCGCAGCCCCGCGGCAAGGCACGGCGAGCCCCAGCAGGATGCTGCTGATGATGCCGACGGTGAAGGCATCCGGCAGGGGGATGCTGTGTGGAGCGCCGCGCGCCATGAGCTACTTCCGAGAGGGAAATTCGTAGGTGACGCGGCCGGATGTGGCGTTGAACACGAGGCGCGCCTCGAACTTGCGGTCATGTTTCCGGCTGACAAAGTCCTTGATGAGCTCGGTCTTCCCTTTGCTGAGCAATTCGCGAACCAGTTTTTCATCAAGCTTGACGCCGCACATCTCCGCCGCGAAAACGAGAGGCCTGCGCGTTTTGCCGACGCTGACGCCCTCGACAAACCAGCCTTCCTTGACTTCGAACAAGGGATGCTCCTCCTTCCCTTTCCCTTTCACGACGACCGATCCATGCGGGATGGCGTCACGGAGATCGACGGCTGTGCGGGACTTGGCGCCGGCGGATTTGTCAGCCTTGGACTCGTTTTTTTCGCGGGGGGGGAACTCAAAGGCCACGCCGCCCTTGGCCTCATCGAGCTTCAAATAGGCGTCAAAGGTTTTGTTCGTACGCTGGGAGACAAAGCCGGAGATGAGCTCGCTCTTCCCCTTCTCCAGCACCCGGCGCACCACCGGCAGCTCGATCTCCTTGCCCAAGATCATGCGCGACACGCTGAAGCCTTTTTTCTGCCCCCCCGTGCGGACAAATTCCGGGATGATCCACTGCTTGTTATGTTCAAATATCTCCAGCTCCCCACGGTTGACCACCGGCACCCGCCCGATGCTGCGCTGGGCGGCGTGGCCTGCCGTTTCTTCCTTTTCGTCGTCCTCAAAGTAAAACTCCACTTTCCACGCCGAATCGGCTGACTCCGGCTTCACCAGCGCCAGCCCCGCGCGAAAGCCCTTGCCAAAGCGCGAGCGAAAACCGTCCATCACCGGCAGACGTCCTTCCTGAACCAGCTGCCCAACCTGCTCGTCACTCAAACTGAGCCCCGCGTAGATGCGCCGCATCTGGAAGCGGCAATGCTTGCAGGACACGGAATCCATCCGGCTCTCCAGGCCTTTCCGCCCGCAGGCGGGACAAGCGATCGGCAGGTCCTCGTGCCTGCTGGCGCACATGTAATCGCGCACGGCTTTCACGATGTCCGAGGTGTAGGCGCGGATGTCGCGCATGAATGCAGAGCGTTTCAATTTGCCGTTCTCCATCTGCTTGAGCCGGTACTCCCATTCCCCGGTGAGTTCCGGGCTGGACAGGGTGCTCAGGCCTATCCGCCCCAGCAGGTCGATGAGGTCCATGCCGTGGCGGGTGGCCACCAGGTCCTTGCCGTCGCGGGCAATGTACTCCTGCGCCAGCAAGCCCTCAATGATGGACGCGCGCGTAGCCGGCGTGCCGAGACCGCGCTCCTTCATGGCGGAGGCAAGTTCATCATCCTCCACCAACTTTCCGGCGTTTTCCATGGCCGTCAGGAGGGTGGCTTCCGTGTAGGCGGGCGGGGGTTTTGTGGCATCCTCGACGGGCTCCACCTCCTGGGCCAGCACGCTTTCGTTCGGCTGGACGCGGCAAAGTTCGTCTTTCTTTTTGCGTTCGTTGTTGTAGAGAGCGCGCCAGCCGGGGGTGAGCAGGACGCGCCCGTGCGCATAAAAATGATCTTTCCCGGTCTTGGTGGAGATGATGGTGAGGCGTTCCGTATCCTCGTACTGCGCATTGGGCATGAAGACGCCGAGGAAACGCTGCACGACCAGATTGAAAATGCGCGCGGCATCCCCGCTCAGGTTGGCAAACTTGCCGGTGGGAATAATGGCGAAGTGATCGCTCACCTTTGAGCTGTCGAACACGCGGCGGGTCATGCGAATGCCGCCCGCTTGCAAAATGCCCTGCGCGTGCTCTGCAAACTCCGGCATGTGCTCCGCAATCCCCTGCACCGTGCGCGTCGCCACGCCCAAATAGTCATTCGGCAGAAACTTGGAATCCGTGCGCGGGTATGTGAGCACCTTGTGCTTCTCATAGCACTCCTGCGCCAGTTGGAGAGTGCGACTCGCCGAAAAGGAAAAACGATTGCTCGCCTCCTTCTGCAGGGCGGTGAGATCGAAGAGCAGCGGCGCGGGCATGCTCACCGGCTTGCGCTTCTCCTCCACAATGCCGGTTTGCCCCACACAGCGCGCCGCCACGGCCGCCGCCTCCTCCGCATTCCACAGTCGCTCGCGCGTGAGCTGGGGCGCTTTCTCATCGCGCTTCAGGTCGGGGTTGATCCACTTGGCGGAGTAACTGCCGCCGGAAGCTTGAAAGGTGGCGTGCACCTCATAGTAGGTCTCAGGGGTGAAAGCGAGCGCCTCTTTTTGCCGCGCTGCCAGAATGGCCAGCGTGGGAGTTTGCACACGCCCGGTCGGGGTCACGTGGAAGCCGCCGGCGGACGACTGCAGCACCGTGAGCGCACGTGTGCTGTTGAGTCCCACCAGCCAATCAGCCTCGGAGCGGCACACGGCCGCATCCGCCAAATGCAGCATCTCTTCATTGCTCTTGAGTTGCTGCCACGCCTCCAGAATCGCATCATCCGTCATGCTCTGCATCCACAAGCGGTAGAGAGGCTTTTTGATGCCGCCGTAGTGGATGATGTTGCGGAATATCAGCTCGCCCTCGCGACCGGCATCGCAGGCATTCACCAACGAATCCACCTCCTTGCTGCGCGCAAGTTTGAGTATCTTGCGCAACTTGTCCGCCGACCTGGAGATGGGCTCCAGCTCCATCTCGTTCGGCATGACCGGCAAGTACTCCATTTTCCACGGCAGACTCTTGCCTTCTTTTGTCTGCGGCTTCTTCTGCTCCACCAGGTGACCGACGGCCGAGCTGATGATGAGCTTCTCGTTCGAAAAGCCGCCCGCCGCCTCATCCTTCTTAAACTTTCCATACTTCTTCCCGAGTACGCGCGCCAAATCGGCCGCCACGCTCGGCTTCTCCGCGATGATGAGTTGTTTTGCCATAGGGTACGTCCAGAAAGCTTCTACACAGCAAACATCATTCCCCCTGCTCCGTCAAGCCCCAAGTGTGACATGAAGAGACAAACGCATTCGGACAAAGGGGAAAAGCTCAAAAAACTCTCCAAGCGCTTGCCCACGCCTGCTTCCGAACACGAGAACCGCAATAGCAGCACACCCCGCAACGCGAATGAAATTGTCCCCCTCCCATTCCTAAGTCCATCGACCATCCAAAAAAAATATGCGCAATGCGCACGTTATCAATAAATCGTAAGCCGTCAATCTCAAACGCCAGCGCCGCATCCACCTGCCTCTACACACTCCACGCTAGCCCCGGGGGGAATCGAACCCTCATCTAAGGTACCGGAAACCTTCGTCCTATCCATTGAACGACGGGGCCGCGGGATGAGGGATTGTGACACAGTTGCGGAGGGGTGTCAAGCCCGGAATGAGGGGAAGCAGGGCAACGCATTTCCTCATGCGGTTGCCCCAGGAGGTGCAGGAAATGAAACATATATTGCACAAGACAACGCCTCGGCGCCATCTCAAAGAAAGAAGGCCGCTAGATTGTATGACAAAACGAAGAAGCGATGCACGAGAAAACTGCAATCGAGGCGAGAGTCGCGCGAATGATGCGGGGCGTGGGAGTGGTGTTGGCAGCGGCGGTCCACGTATGGGGCGGCGCCCAGGCGCAGCAAGCGGAACTGTCGAACGTGAAGCGGGTGGAGACGCCGTATTTGCTGTGGATGGAAGGGAGCGATTTGGGAGGCGGCGAGTTTTTTGCGAATGGCGACAGTTTGCTTTTTGAGCACGATTGCGAGGTGCTAATTTTTGACCATGTATCCAGTGAGAGGATTGAGGTGGCAGAGGGGGCAACGGTCACGATGACACCGACCGGCGGCGGCGTGAGTGTGGACGAGTTTTTTTTGAACGGCACCTTGGTCTTCTACGCACCCTGGGTGACCATTATGGATTGGAAGATCACGGCGGGCGAGCATGCGCTCATCGTGATGGACCTGAGCATTTTCCCTGCCCACGAATTAAGCGAGGCGCTGCCCGGGGAGTACCACGGCGCTATTGAGCTGCGCAGCGGGAAGCTCACTGCAACGCGCGGGCGCGGCGCAGAACTGCTGCATTTTTCACAGTTGCGGGTGATGGACGGCGCCCAACTCGCACTGATGGACGGGGCGAGCTACGAGGGGGATGTGACGCTTTCCGGGTTGGGCTGGATGAATGCAAGCGAAGCTCATGCCGCAGGGGCCCTGCTCATGGAGAGCGAAGATGGCCACGACGCCACGCTGGGCGGACGTCTGACGCTGGAGGACGATGCTTCCATCCATGTGTGGCGGGCAGGCGATACGGGCCGGATTACCAGCGAGCTGCATGCGATGGGACACGCGATCATCAAGGAAGGCGCGGGCGAATTGCGGCTGGAAGGAGCCGTGGCGTCCGGACCGGGACGGATTGAGGTGCGCGATGGACGCGTCGTGATGCTGCAAGGTTGGGATGCACAAGGGGGATCGCTCGCTCTCTCAGGATCGGGTGTAACCGAGTTGCACGGACACATCAGCAATGTGGGCAACTGGCAAATGCTTGAGGCGCGAGCCGAGTTGGTTGACGCGCGGCTTGACGCGCGGCAGCTGGAGGGGAGCGGGTCCCTGCTGCTCCGGGATTCATACGTGTCTCTGGATGCCCTGAGTGACTTTGAAGGCGAAATCACGCTGCGCAACAGCACGCTGCACGCCAGGGTGAGCGAACAAGTGCACCTGCACCGCCTGGAGGCCGATGCGACGAGCGTCCTGTGCGCCGAGCTCTGCCAAGGCAATGTCAACACCCCCCTTTGCGCCGAGCAACTGCACTTTGCCTGCGGGAGCCAGTTTGAACTCTCGATCAGCCTGTGCCGGGATATGCTCTGCGATGCGCGATTAGCCGGGCATGGGGTCGTGGAAGGAATGCTGGAATTTGAAGAACATTGCATTCTTTCCCTGCAGATCGTGAGCGTGGATGACGATATCGAGCACGCTTATGGCAAATACCTGGAATTTGTGCTGGCAGAACATGTGGAGGGTATGCCCCAGCTGGACACGGAGACACAGGCGCTGCTTGAAAAATATTTTGGCAAGACGGCGGCGCTTCGCAAGGATGATGGGCGCCTGATATTGAGCGGCAAGATCATCACGCCGGAGAACGAGATATTCCACCGGCAGGCGGCGAGCAGCCCGAATGGACGGGCAGGAGCCGCTCTGCTGGATGCGTTGTTTGCCGTGCGAAACCCGCAGGAAACCGCGCCTGATGGCGATCTGGCCGCTGTCCTCCGCTCCCAGGAGCTTCTCATTTGCAGTGGCAACGGAGCCGCCTCCGATTCGCTCTCCTCCGCCGTTGCCGGGGCGGCTATTCCGGCTCTTGCACTCGCCCTGCGGGAGTATGCGCTCACCAGCCTGCTCTCTTTGCCTGCTTCCATGAGCGATGAAGGGGAGGGCGCGCGCTGGAGCGTTCACGGAACCGGGGGCTATGCGCGCTACAGCGCGGCCGGCACAGACAGCGGCTACCGGCTGACAACATGGGGCGGCAGTTGCGGGTGGCAGTTTGACAGGGGACGTGCGATCGTGGGGTGCCGCCTGCTGGCGAACTATGGAAATTGGCAGGCCGATTCAACCGATGCCGCCCGAGCAGACCTGAGTTTATACGACGTGGGCGGGTATTGTTGCATACGCAGCGGCGCGTGGGTGCACACGCTCGCCGCCCAGTTCGGCGTAGCGGAAGCGCACATAACCCGCAGCGTATCTGCGCCCGGCGTGTCTTACAAAACAGCAGGCAGCGCCCGCGGATTCACCTGCGGCGCGAGTTGCGAGACAGCCCGCGCTATCTCCGGCGGCGAGGATGGGAGCGGAGAGCTTCAGCTGCTTGTGCGCTGCGCCGCAGTGTACGCCACATGGGGAAGCTACTGCGAATCCGGCAGTGATGCCGCCCTGTGCGTTGCACGCCAGCGACTGCAGTACGTGGAAATTGGACCGGGCCTGCGCCAAAGCGGCGCGGGCAGTCTCTGCGAGCTGACTTGCAACTGGCAAATATCAGCCATGCTCGTGGGCGATATTGGCCCTTCACAAGCACGAGCGCGCACGAACATCATACACGGCAGCTCGCTGCGCGAGACAGTGCGGAGCCGCGCCATGAGCCCATTTGGGGCTCTTGCCTCTGCGGCGGCCGGTGTGCATGTGGGAGCCGGAGCGCTCGAATTGGGGCTCTCCGCAGAACTCCGCCAACACGGCGGCAGCGCGAACGCCTCCATCGGATATTCGAGGCGTTTTTAGTTTCCCTCCCGGAGGCGATCGAGCAACGCTGCAAGCGAGGGCAATTGCGCCGAGGCGGCGGAAAAGTCACCGTGGGCAGTCATGCGATTGGGGATGGCGAGACAGGGTATGCCGGCATGACGCGCGGCGAGCACGCCGTTCTCCGAATCCTCAACGATGAGGCAATCACCCGATGCCACCCCGAGATAATCCCGCGCGGCGAGAAAAAGCGCTGGGTCGGGTTTCACGGCATAGCCATCCGTGCGGCAGAACAGGCGCTCAAAAAAATGCGACGCGTTGAGATGCGTCAGCCAACCAAGGACCCAGCGCCGCGAGGAGGATGAAGCAACGACCATGCGGATGCCTCTCTGCCGACACCACGTCAGCAGCGGTTCGGTCCCGGGCATCAGGCTCTGCGTGGACAGATCACGCTCTATAGCCGCCTGCCGGACCGTATTTTCAGCTTCCCAGTCGTAGGTCTTTCCCGTCAGGGCTTGGAGATGGGCGGCCGGGTCCCAGCGGGAATAGCCGGCCCCCAGACAGGCGGCGTATTCCCGCAGCGTGAGCGCGCAACCTTCGCGCTTGTATAAAGTAACCCACGAGTTGAAAATCGCCCACTCTGTGTCCATGAGCACTCCATCGAAATCGAAAATGATGGCGCGAGGAATCATCATGGCGCACCGCGCAATTTGGCCTGCGCCCACTCTGAAACCGAGCGATGGGCCAAATTTTTGTGAACAAGGTAGAACGCAATGAGCAGGTAAATGACATTAGGAATCCACGCGCTGATCCACGCCTGGACGAGGCCGGATTCGCCCAACGAGGGAAAGACGCGATACAGGAAAAGCATCAGCGCGGCTAGCAGCACCGCGATGCCTATGCCCTTCATCGGACTGCGCCGTTGAAAAGTGATGGCGCTCGGCAACGCCAGCAGCACCAGCACCAAACAACTGAAGATGCGCGCCAGACGCACGTGCCATTCAGTGCGGTAGCGGCAGCGGTCCAACCGCGACCCCGCACCGGATTTGATGAGCTCGTAGAGTACCGAGGTCCCCATGGCGTCTATGCGGTTATCCTGGGTGGGCGCTATAATCTGGTATGGCTTTTCCTCCAGCGGCAGCACCAATCGCTCGGCATACTCCTCGTCCGGCGGGCGTTCCTGGGCGGACGCGAGTCGCCGGGTGTAGGCACGGCTCAGGACCCACGCCGAGTTTTCTTTATCCCATGAAGCTCGTTCAGCCTTGATTTGAAAGAGGAG
Source organism: uncultured Akkermansia sp. (assembly GCA_947589295.1). Lineage (GTDB taxonomy): Bacteria > Verrucomicrobiota > Verrucomicrobiia > Verrucomicrobiales > Akkermansiaceae > Akkermansia. Next base: position 5,342 of record CANQBZ010000040.1, on the reverse strand, counting down.
TTTACCGGACTGATCGAGATCAAATTGCTCAATCGTCAGGTCGCGCATGGGAGCTCCGGGATTTTGGAAAGTGGCGGGGTGCTCCACGCTCCAGATGCGCGCGTAAGCATCGCTGTGGTAGATGATGGGGACGGGTCCGTCGTCCAGCTTCTCCTGGTTGAGGATCATCTGGCGATAAAGCGAACCATTGGGGGCCCAGTGGAAGCCAAAAATACCGTAGGCTGCCGCCGCAAGCGCAGCGTACAAAAACACAGGCATGCACACGCGCATCAGCGAACGCCCGCTCTGCAGCATGCCGGTGAGCTCGCTGGTGCCGCACAATTTGCTGAGGCTCCAGAGAGCCCCCATCATGATGGTGTAGGGCAAAATCTGGTAGAGGAACATGGGGATTTGCGAGGCGTAAAAGAGGAGAGCCTGGCGCAGCGGGTCGTCAAAACGCGTACGAAATCTCTCCATATTGTCCGTGAAATCCGCCAGCATGTAAATGAGCAGCAGGATTGCCGTGCACAGGAGAAAATAGTTGATGAAGCACCGGCTCACGTAGCGGTCCATCGTGCCCATGAACGCGTAAAACATCGCCCCAAGCAGGGGAATGTAGCAAAGCACGAGCAGCAAAATGGGACGAAACTTCTGCTCCAGCGGGTAACTCTCCGGCATGCCCGCGACTTCCCAGCGCATCTGCTCCAGCTCGCCCGGAACCAGGACGAGCGCGAGCAAGGTGCCACCCGCCAAGCAGAGCAGGAGAAGCAGCATATTTTTGACTATTCCAGCCATGGTATTGCTCTGCCAGTTAGTAAACGGGTTGGTGGTGGCGTTTGCAGCTTCAGATGCCCTTTTCGAGTCGTTCGGCCAGATATTCCGGGAGTCCCGCGCGCTCGATAGCCTCCTGCGCAGCGGCAATATCGTACTCAACCCGCTTGATGATCACCAGGTTGAGGTCTGAATCGTAAATTCCATAGCTCGCACGCGGGTCGCTATCACGCGGTTGCCCCACAGAGCCGACGTTGATAAAATACTTGAGATCAGGAAGAGGCTGAAACTCCGTGAATCCGCTCAGGTACAAGGGATGCAGGCTTTCGTCATCCTCCGCCGCATGCTGACCGTCCCACACAAACACCTTGGGCGTGTGGGTGTGCCCATGGAAGCAGAGATGGGAAAATTGTCGAGGGAAGTTGTTGGAAGCATCACTCGCATTGATGATGTAATTCCATGCCTTGGGATGATCCAGCGAGGAATGGACGATGGAGAAAGAGACGCCGGTATCCGTGCGCACAATGCGCTGATACTGGAGGCGGGAGAGCCAGCGCAGACGAGGTTCGTCGAGCTGACTGCGCGTCCAATCCATCGCTTTGCGGGCGATCGGATTCATGCGGGCGTTGGACGGGGTCACCACTTCTTCATCGTGATTGCCCTTCACGACGGGGCAATTCAGCTCGCGCACGTAGTCCAGACACTCGGCCGGGTACGCGTTGTAGCCCACTACGTCCCCCAGGCACACCAAGTCGGTGCATTGCATGGCGCGCACATCCTCAATCACCGCGCTCAGGGCATGGTAATTGGCGTGAATATCGCTGATAATAGCTGTTCTCGCCATACGTCTCTATCTTACCACGGTAACCTGCTCATGACAAGCCCAACTTGGAAAGAGTCGGACAAACAAATGCGGCTTTCAGCCGAGAGCAGAAAGCCGCACCGCATCGTTGCCTCCGGAAGTATCGCAGCAATCAGCCCTCAGCAGGGGTGACAGATGAAGCGGGGATTTCCTCCTTGTTCGTGAAGCGCCATTTCACCTTGTTGCGCTTGCTGGCAGAGCGCGCTTTACGACGTTTCTCATCCATCGGACTTTCAAAAGCGCGCCGACGGCGCATCTCCTCCAGAATACCCTCGGTATCCAGCTTGGTTTTAAGGCGTTTCAGAGCGCGATCTATAGGCTCTCCTTTACGAACGGTGACAGAACGCATAGTGTGTGATGGTGTGAATGAGCATCCGCATAATCGGACACGGGGCAGCAGGTTATACTAAAGCTGCGCCCTTGTCAAGTTTTTTCCCTCGCTGACGCCGTTTTTTTTACGGACGCAGGCCGACACCCTTGCCCTCTCCGGCGACACAGCACACTACGACGATTCGACGGCAGAAAACGTCTGCCCGGCGCCGCAGGCAAGCACACACTGATCCACGGCATCCAAAAACTCCGTGGCGAAGGAGCCCGGACTCGTTGCACGAGAAGCCGCCTGAACCCCCGCATGAGAAAAGAACTGTGAGCATGCAACAGCCGCTTGCAGCGCGTTGTCTGCAACGGAGCACAGAGCTGCCGCCAGAGCCCCCATGGCGCAACCCATGCCGGTGACGCGTGTCATCATTTCATGTCCGCCGATGATGGCGTGGGTCTGGATGCCATCCGTGGCATAATCTGCAGGGCCGGTGACGAGGACGGCAGCGCCGGTAGCATGCGCCAGCGCCTGAGCCGCAGGGAGAGCCGTTTCACTCGTATCCGCCGTTTCCGGCCCTCGGGCAAGCGCGGAGTGACCGGCCAGGGCGAGGATTTCGGAGGCGTTGCCTCTGATGAGAGTCGGCGGGTAGAGCGCCATCAGCTCGTGGCAGAGGGCTGTGCGCGGTGAAAGCAAGCCGACGGCCACGGGGTCCAGCACCCAGGGCAAGGAACGCGCCTGCGCGGTTGCTACGGCGGCGCGCATGACGCTTGCCTGCGCTTGCGAATAGGTGCCGACATTCACCAGAAGGGCGTTGGCGCAGGTTTGCAGCATTTCCTCCGCCTCTTTCGCATCTTCCAGCATGGCCGGTACAGCATGCGCGGCAAGCAAAAGGTTGGCTGTGAAGTTGCGTACGACCCCATTTGTCAAACAGAGGACAAGGGGACGCTCGGTTCGTAGGCGATTGATGAGGGTACCGTCAAGATTTGTCATGGTAGATGGATTAGAGGAGAGATCGGGCAGCCGCCTTGGGGTTCGGGGAGGAGCAGATGGCGGATACCACGGCGATGCCGGCGCAGAGCCCGGTGGCGCGAATGGCGCGCGCCCGCGTGGCATCTATTCCACCGATGGCCACGACGGGCACGGGCGAAAGCCGAGCGAGTTTTGCCCAGCCTTCTACGCCCAAGTCCTTCGGAGCATTGAGTTTGGAAATGGTGGGAAAAACCGGTCCGCAGCCCACATAATCCACCACGCTCGCATCCACCGCGCGCATTTGCTCCTCGTTGGACACTGACAATCCCAGGATTTTATCCGCTCCGAGCAGACGCCTTGCGTCGGTCGGCGGCATGTCGGACTGCCCGATGTGCGCGCCTTCGGCATCGATTTCAAGAGCGAGATCGATGAGGTTGTTGATGATGAGGGGAATTCCCACGGAGCGCAGGAAATCGTGCAGGGCAGTGGCTTCTGCCAGAAGAGTGGCGTAGTGGGGGCAGGTGCTGCGGTATTGCACGATGGTGACGCCACCGGCAACGGCTTGCTGCACGGTTGGCAGCAAGTCGTTGGCGCATTTGCTCACTTCATCCGTTACGAGGTAAAGATGGAGCGGAAGACCCTGCGGGCGGTTCATGCAAACAGCGGGGTGGAGTAGTAGCGATCGGCAGAATCCGGCAGGACAACCACGATTGTTTTGCCTGCAAATTCATCCCTCTGCGCCAACTGCGTGGCAGCCCACAGAGCGGCTCCGGCAGAAATCCCGACCAGCACGCCATCCCTGCGCCCCAGTTCCTTGGCAGTCTCGAAAGGCACATCATTATCCACGGCAATGACCTCGTCGTACACGCCCGTGTCAAGCGTTGCCGGAACAAACCCGGCGCCGATGCCTTGGATTTTGTGACTGCCGGGGGTGCCTGTCGAGAGGACGGCCGAGGTGGAGGGCTCCACCGCTACCACGTACACACTCGGTTTTTTCTCTTTCAGGAACTTTCCGGCGCCGGAGACTGTGCCGCCGGTGCCAACGCCGGCCACGAGCACATCCACGCTCCCCTCCGTGTCCTCCCAGATTTCCGGACCGGTGGTGGCGTAGTGGGTCGCAGGGTTGACGGGATTGTCGAACTGCCCGGCGATGATGGAGCCCGGCGTCTGTTCATGCAGCTCCTGGGCTTTGGCGATAGCGCCTTTCATGCCCTTGGCTCCCTCGGTGAGCACGATCTCTGCGCCGTAAGCCTTCAGGATGTTTCGGCGTTCCACGCTCATGGTTTCCGGCATCGTCAGGATGGTGCGGTAGCCCTTGGCGGCAGCGACCGCTGCCAGGCCGATGCCCGTGTTGCCACTCGTGGGTTCAATGATGGTGCCTCCGGGCTGTAAGCGACCGGTTTTTTCGGCATCCTCAATGATGGCCTTGGCGATGCGATCCTTCACACTGCCGGCAGGGTTGAAATACTCTAGTTTCACAAGCAGGCGCGCTTTCAGTTCATGGGCACGATTGTAGTGCACAGGTTCCAGTAGCGGCGTATGCCCAACAAGTTCTGTGGTCGATTGGTATATTTTCATGATCTTATTGAATGGTTGAGAAGGCTTGTTCCAGGTCATCGATGATGTCCTGCACATTTTCGATGCCGATGGAGAGACGGACGGTGGAAGGGGTGATGCCTCCGGAGAGCAGCTCCTCCTCGCTGAGCTGAGAATGCGTCGTCGAGGCCGGGTGAATCACGAGGCTCTTGGCATCCGCCACGTTGGCCAGCAGGGAGAAGAGTTTGAGATTCTCGCAGAACTGCTGCGCCTTTTGCTTGCCGCCCTTGATTTCGAAGGTGAAGATGCTGGCACCTCCGTTGGGGTAGTATTTCTTGTAGAGCTCGTGGTCGCGGTGACTGGGCAGAACGGGGTGATTCACCCTCTCCACTTGCGGATGATGATTCAGGTAATCCACGACGGCGAGCGCGTTCTGCACGTGCCGCTCAACGCGCAGCGAGAGCGTCTCCAGCCCCTGAAGCAGGAGGAAGGAATTGAATGGACTGATGGCCGCCCCTTGGTCGCGCAGCAGGGTGGTGCGTATCTTTGTGATGTACGCTGCTGCACCGGCCGCCTCCGTGAACACGAGTCCGTGGTAACTGGGATTCGGCTTGGAGAGACCGGGGAATTTGTCGTTCTGCGTCCAGTCGAATTTTCCGCCGTCAATGATGAGACCGCCCATCACCGTCCCGTGACCGCCGATGAATTTCGTCGCGCTGTGGACCACCACATCCGCGCCGTACTCAATCGGACGCAACAGGTAGGGCGTGGCGAAGGTGTTGTCCACTACCAGCGGGATCCCGTGCTTGTGCGCGATGGCGGCAATGGATTCGATGTCCGCCACGTCACTGTTCGGGTTGCCCAGACTCTCCACGTAGAGCAGCTTCGTGTTCGGACGTATTGCTG
>CANQBZ010000039.1 GCA_947589295.1 uncultured Akkermansia sp. | reverse complement strand
AGGGAGGACAGGATCGGTGTTATGCCCGGACGCGTTGTCACACGCGTCCGGGCATTTTCACCCTAATTAAGGGGAAACTCATGCAGGAGAAGACTGTTTTCGATTGACGAGTTAAAATTTCGTCTCTATCCATATGAGGTTGCCTTGGGTATGAGTTTGACACCGTGGTTGAAGATTTGCGAAGCATTCACGACTTTATATTTGGCAATGGAAATGATAGAAACGCCCGGGAACGTGCGTACTTATTGGTATGATGAGAATGTATCAGTTGGTAGCGGCTGGCATGGCGCTCTTGGCAGTGGGGGTGGTGGAAGCACAGCAGGATGAGGAAAGACACCCATTTTATGAATGCGGTTTTTATCCGGAGTGGGGTGAACTCGCTGCAGCCCAGGGAGCCAAGGACGTGCGCGCCGGTATACAACTGGCAAAACAGCGCCTAGCAAAAATAAGTGAACTTAAACCGGAACAGGCAAATTATGAGAATGTGTTTGCCGCGTTTGAGGATGCTCCGCGCGAGATGGAGCGGGCAGAAGGATATTTGGATGTGCTGTCCTCCACCATGGATAACGAGGAGCTGCGTCGAGTACAAGAGGAGTTGCTGCCGGAGATGAGCTTATTCAATGCGTCCATGACCGCGGATGAAAAGTTGTGGGAAGTTATCAAGGCGGCGGCTGCAGCACCTTGGGTCAAGCAGCTCTCGCCTGAAAAGCAGCGCTATGTGCAACAGGTAGTGGATACCTTCCGCGACAGCGGGGCAGACCTCAACTCTGAACAGAAGCAGCGACTGGCACAAATACAAAGTGAACTTTCCTTACTAGCCCACCAGTTTGATAAAAATGTCTTGGATGCCACCAACTCATGGCAATGGGTAGTGAGTGATTCGGCACAGCTGGCCGGCATGACGAAAGAGTGGATGGCGCAAGCGCAGGAGAGCGCGATGAAGGAGGGGCACGGCAGCCCGGAGACCCCCAAGTGGCTTATTACTCTGCAGGAGCCAAGCGCTCTTGAGGTCATAAGAAGTTGCGATGTGGAGGCCACGCGCAAAAAGTGCTGGGAGGCGCTGGCAGCAGTAGGTCGGGAGCAACCGTATGATAACGCCGGCATCGTGGCGCGGGTGATGGAGCTGCGTAAAGAGCAGGCGACTCTGCTGGGTTTTCGGTCCTTTGCCGATTTGATGTTGGCGCACCGTATGGCCGGGAGTGGGCAGCGAGCTATGGAGTTTGTCGATGATATGATGCAAAAGGTCAAGCCGGCATTTGATGGTGAAGTGGCGCAACTTATGGAATTCATTTCCAAGTGCAAGGGCGACAAAATCGAGAAGCTCAATCCGTGGGACACTTCATACTACATGCGCAAACTTGCCAAAGAACGTTTTTCTTTTGATACTGAACTGCTCCGTCCATACCAGGAGTGCGACCACGTGCTGAGGGGCATGTTTTCCATTTTTGAAAAGTTGTACTCAATACGCATTCATGAGAGGGACACCGTGTTCAGGGCTGCGGATGGAGTCGTGACTCAACGGCAGCGTGCGGAAACGAGTATGAAGTCTGCCATGCAGACAGCGGCCAAGGCTGTTCCAGTGTGGCATCAGGACGTGCGTGCATTCGCTGTGCTGGATGCGAAAAGCGGAGCACATCTGGGTTCGTTTTACATGGATTTGTTCCCGCGTAGCACGAAGCGCAGAGGCGCGTGGGTTCAGCCGTTGGATTATGGTAAACCTGCAACCCAGGAGCATCCTCATGGCCCGCATTTAGCGGCGCTGGTGGCTAATTTGAGCCCCGCAACAGAGGAGAAGCCAGCTCTGTTTTCACACTATGATGTGGAGACCCTTTTCCACGAGTTTGGGCACATGATGCATTGCATGCTGGGCGATACGGAGCTACGCGCTCACTGTGGAACCAGCGTTACTTGGGACTTTGTGGAATTGCCCAGCCAGATGAACGAAAACTGGACCTGGGAACCGGAGAGTATACTCACCTACGCTGTGCACTACGAAACAGGAGAGAGTATACCGGATGATTACCTGCAAAAATTGCAAAAGATACGCTTCTTTTTCCCGGCCTTTGACAATATGAATCAGCTCTGCATTGCTAAGCTCGACATGGAAATGCACATGCACTACGCCGAAAAGTTTTGGGGGAAGGATATCGATGAGGCTACGCGAGAGTTGCTTGGACCGTGGAGGGCACCCTATAGCCGCGAGGTGCCTTCTGTGATGCGTACTCTCACGCATTGCATCTCTGGCGGCTACGCTGCAGGCTACTACTCATACAAATGGTCGGAGGTGTTGGCGGCGGACGTGTTTACGCGATTCTCGAAGGAGGGCATACTCAATCCGGCTGTGGGTGCTGCTTACCGTGAGAAAATACTCTCCAAGGGTGACAGCAAACCGGCAGGCGAATTGTATCGTGACTTCATGGGGCGGGATCCTAATCCGGATGCGTTGCTGCAGAAGCAGGGATTGATGAAGTAACGCTACGTGAAGTTGTAGGCATCAATATCGAGCGTAACGATAACAGAATCGCCGGGAGAGAGACGATTAATTTCTGCAGAGACGATATCGGATAAAACGCGGGCTCGTGCAGCCTTGAGTACGCATTGGTAACGGAACTGCCCAAAAGCTTTGGGCAGGGGTGCCGGGAGCGGGTCACTTATTTCCACCCCGGAGGGTAGAACCGCCAGCAAGCGCTTGTGCAGGGTGGCTAGGGCGAAAGCGGCCAAATCCTCCTGCTCAGAACGCACCGTAAGCACAGCGAGATGCGAAAAGGGCGGGAAGGCAAATTTCTCGCGCAGCCCCAGTTCGTTTTCTGCAAAACCATCGGTATCGTGCCGTCGAGCGAATTGAATGGCGGCGGCCTGTGGGGAGTATGTTTGGATAATGACCTCGCCATCTACTTCTCCACGCCCGGCGCGGCCTGCCACTTGAGTAAGCAACTGGAAAGTGCGCTCGGCTGCGCGCGGGTCTGGGACGCACAGCCCCAGATCGGCATTGAGAACTCCAACAAGCGTGACTCCGGGGAAATCGAGACCCTTGGAGATCATTTGTGTACCGAGCAAAATATCAATGCAGTGCGCGCGAAAATTAGCTAAAATATCACGCAGAGCATTTTTGCGTACCGTTACATCGGCATCCACTCGGCAGATACGTGCCGTGGGGAAACAGCGTTTAAGCACCGTCTCTACCTTTTGTGTGCCATAGCCAGCTAATAGAATGCTGCGCGAGTTGCACTCCGGGCAGCATTCCGGGACGATGGCGCGGTACCCACAGATATGGCACACCAATCGGTTCTCGGTCAGATGATAGGTGAGCGGCAGGGCGCAGTGCTCACAAATAACCATATGTCCACAATCTGGGCATTGCAGCGCTCGCGCAAATCCGCGGCGGTTAAGCAGCAAGATAGCTTGTTCGCCCTTGTGCAGGCGGTCTTCCAGAGCGCAGCGCAATCGTTCGGAGAGAATGCCATGGTAGCGCTTATCTTTTGGTTCACTGCGCATATCGAGCACACGGGTGAGGGGCAGGTGGCGCTCGTCTGCTCGTTTATCCATGCGCACAAGTTTGTATTTGCCCCGCCGTGCGTTTAAAATAGATTCCAGCGAGGGCGTGGCAGAGCCCAGAACAATGGTAGCGCGCTCCATGCGTGCGCGCACCACTGCGAGGTCGCGGCCATGGTAGCGGGGGCTGTTTTCCTGCTTGTAGGAAGTGTCGTGTTCCTCGTCCACAATGATGAGCCCAAGGTCGGTGACCGGTGCAAAGAGAGCTGAGCGTGGACCAATGGCAATGCGAGCACGACCGCGACGGATGGAGTGCCATTCATCGAAACGTTCGCCATCGCTCATGGCGCTGTGCAAGATGGCTACGGTCCCCGGCTGCTCAGCAAAGCGGCTTTTGAAGCGAGACATCGTTTGCGGAGTGAGTGATATTTCCGGCACCAGAATGAGTACTCCTTTCCCTTTCGATATTACCTGCCGCGCTGCCTGCAGATATACCTCGGTCTTGCCTGATCCCGTAACGCCTTGAAGCAAGATAGGTTTTGAATCCCCATTGTTGAACGCTTGCAGAATGACATCCAAGGCGTTCTGCTGGTCATCATTGAGATGCAGGGGGACGCTGGGAACAAAAGTCTCTTCCCCCGCGGGATCTCGGTGTACGGCGCGCTCTTCCAGACTCAGCAGTCCTTGCGCTTCCAGGGCGCGGCAGGGCGCGAGCGCCGATGTGCCGCCCAAGCTGCTCAAGTATTCGCCATCTTCTAGGCTTTCCATCAGGTAGCGCAGAATGGCGGCTCGGCGTGGTGCGCGTGCATTGATCTTGTTCAGCTCGTCATCCGTTGGCCGTCGCAGCAAGCGAACAAACTTTTTCGTTTTTTCATCGTGTCGTTCGCGGCGCACTGGTTCAGGCACTACGCAGCGCAGCATTTGCTCTACGGGCGTGGCGTAGTAAGAAGCTGCCCATTCGGCCAGATCCATGAGGACCGGGGATATTACAGGTTCCTCCTCAATGAGTCTCAATACCGGTTTGAGTGCGTAGTCGTGTTGACCTTCCACCAGGGCGAGTACTGTGGCCGTGGTCTTTCGGCTGCGCAAGGGCACCTCTACACGGCATCCACGCTGCACTTGCATGCCTGGTGGCACAGCGTAGTCAAGTACCATGTCGTCCAGCCCGTCCACTAGCACGCGCACAGCAGGAGAAGAAAGCGGAGCGCCAAACAAGCGTCCGCTGTCAGAGGCCGGTGGCGGCGCAGACATGATCATTCATCCACCTCATCACTGGAGATTATCCGCACTACCACACGTTTGCCCTGTTTTTCGCCGGCAGCCTTGGCTAGCGAGCGGATGGCAGAGGCGGTCATCCCGCTATGTCCGATGAGCAGAGGAATGTCATCCGGCGACACCACAAGACGGAAACGTACCATGTTGTGATCGGCAGATTGGGCAACGCGCAGCTCAGCTTGCTCCGGGTGCTTGAGCAAAGGCTTTGTCACAGTCAAGAGATATCGGCCTACGGTTTCGATGAGCTTTTGCATGGTGATATGGGGGATAGGAGTTAAACCGAATTGATGCACCATGATACCCCGAGAGGGTGCGAAATGTCAAGGGTGGACTCAAGTCCTCCCATGAAAAGAATGATTTTTCTAGTTTCTTGAGTGAAAGATGCGGATGAGACTTGCAAACGGGAAGACAAAGTGCTAGGATAACAGCGCAGCCCCCCCTTACGAGGCGGGGCTCACATTTTCATAAACAAAACTTACGAGCCATGTCATTGGAATCATTTTTTCAGCCGAAAAGCATAGCAGTCGTCGGCGTGTCGGACAACCCCTCCAAGCTGGGCGCCGTTGTTTTTAACAACATTATCGCTGCGGGGTACACTGGGGAATTATACGGAGTCAACCCAAAACTGGATGGGCAGCAGGTGTACGGGAAACCCTGTTACGCTTCGGTGGACAAGTTACCCAAGCCGATGGACCTCGTGGTGATTTTGGTGCCAGCTCGCTTCACAGAGCCCGTCATAGATGCCTGCGTCATCAACCACACGAAGAACATTTCCATCATCACCGCAGGATTCGCGGAAGTGGGCGAGAAAGAGCTTGAAAAACGCATTGCGCAGAAGTGTCTGGACAACGGGATCAACCTGCTTGGACCGAACTGCCTAGGTCATATCTCCACGTACGATCAGGTGAACGCCTCCTTTGCGGATGGTTTTCCGAAAAAAGGCAACGTGGCCTTTATCTCTCAATCAGGAGCCTATTGCTCCGCCATCATGGATTGGGCTGCGGGCAAGGATATCGGCTTCTCGCACTTCATTTCCATCGGCAACAAGGCTGTGATGGGGGAGGATGTCCTGCTGGACGCCCTGAAGGATGACCCCAATACTTCTGCTTTCGTTTTCTATTTGGAGTCGCTTAAGCAAGGACGCCACTTCCTGGAGGTACTCAAGCATGTGTCGGACACGAAGCCCTGCGTGATCATGGAGCCGGGCAAGAGCAGCAAGGCGCAGGCAGCGTCGCTCTCGCACACCGGCTCACTCGCTCCCAATTACCGTGTGCTGGAGATAGCGCTGCAGGGTGCGGGGGCGATTCAGGCCTACAACGACCGCGAGCTTTTTGGACTGCTCGAGATTTTGCAGTATTGCAATCACACGGACTTCGGCGGGCAGGTGGCGGTGCTCACCAACGCTGGCGGTGTGGGCGTGCTGACCTCCGATCTATGCGAGGATGCGGGACTGGACTTGGCGCGTCCGAGTGAGAAGACCATCGAGGCGCTCAAGGCTGTTCTGACACCGGAGGCATCATTGGGCAATCCCATCGATGTGGTGGGCGATGCCAAGGCGGATCGCTACGAGAACGCCCTGCGCGTACTCTGTGAGAGTGGCGAGTACAAGAACATTCTCGTGCTGCTCACCCCGCAACGGGTTACTGATCCAACCGGCACTGCCGAGGCCATCATTCGATTGGCTCCGCAGTACAAGGACGTCAATATCTTCTGCTCGTTTGTGGGCGGGGCGCACGTGGATGCCGGGCGCAAGCTGCTCTCGGCGGCGCATGTGCTCACCTACGAGTATCCGGCGGATGTGGTGCGGCTGCTTGGCATGCTCAAGGCGCAGATGGCATACCGCGGCAAAAAGTTGGCCACGGTGGAGACCAAGCCGATACCGCAGGAGCTGCACGATGCCATAGTCGCCGCTCAGCAGGCGGGACTCGCTTCTCTGCCGCAGGAGGTCGTCAACAGGCTTATGGATCACTACGGCATCGACTACCCGAAGAGCGCCAACTTTACCTCGAAGGAGGAAGCGCTGGAATTCTGCCACGGCATCTTCCCGAATCCGGTCGTGCTCAAACTTTCCGCTCCTGATGCGCTGCACAAGACGGAGATGAAGGGAATCTACCTGAACGTCCACAACGACGCCACCTTCCAGGAGGCTTGGAGCGGCCTGTGGAATTCGATCGAGAAGTTCCAGCTCAAGGGCGCTTCCGTTCTCATTCAGGAGATGATTTCCAAGGGTACCGAGACCATCATCGGCGTGAACAGCGACAAGAACTTTGGTCGCGTGATGGTGTTCGGCACCGGCGGAATTTATACGGAAGTGATGCGTGACACCACGATGCGCATCTTGCCTGCGGATGACTTTGATGTCATGATCAAGGAAACCAAGGTGGGCAGGATTCTCAATGGTGTCCGGGGCGAAGCTCCGAAAGCCGTGGCCGCCCTGGCTGACACCCTTCGCAAGGTGCAGCAACTCGTGCTTGAGATTCCTGAAATCAAGGCCATTGACGGCAACCCGGTGCTTGTCACTGCCAAGCGCGCTGCCGTGGTGGACTTCAAGATGCTGCTTAAGTAAACAGAACAGCGAGGTTCAGCCTTCCATCCCGCAGACTTCACTGGCTGCGGGATTTTTATTTGCCGAGGCAGAAAGTGGAAAAGATGCGGGACAGCAAGTCCTCCGTGTCAACCTTGCCGGTGATGGCGCCCAGGGCATCCAGAGCGGCGCGTAAATCAATGGCAACGAGTTCCGGCAGGGCTTGTTGCGCCAGACCTGTGGCCGCAGCATGCAGCGAGGAAAGAGCGGTGCGCAGGGCATGCAGGTGGCGTGTGTTGATGGCAACACTTGTATCATACTCCCCAGATTGCGGGGCGATGAGGGAGGTAATGGCCCGGTGCAGCTCCGGGATGCCGACGCCAGTGAGCGCAGAAATGCGGATGCCAGACTGGTTACGGCGCGATGCATGTTCGGGCAAATCGCATTTGTTCAGCAGGACCAGGTGCGGCACATGATCCGGTACGTGATCCGGCAGATCATCGAGCGGCGCAGTGGCATCCTGCACTTCCAGGACAAGGTCGGCAGACTGGAGCGTTTGATGGGTGCGTTCTACGCCTGCCTGCTCTACAGAATCTGTACTGTTTCGCAGTCCGGCAGTGTCAATGAGCCGCAGGAGCATGCCGCCCAAGGAAATGGATTCCTCTACCGTGTCGCGCGTCGTTCCGGGGACAGGGCTGACGATCGCACGGTCGTAGCCAAGCAAGCGATTGAGCAGGCTCGATTTGCCGGCGTTCGGCGCGCCGACAATGGCTGTACGTACGCCTTCACGCAGCAGACGACCGGAATCGGCAGTGGCGGCTAATCGGGTAAGCGATTCTTCGACACTTCTCAACGAGGTCTGCATCTCGGACAAGGTTTGCGGAGAGATGTCCTCCTCCGGGAAGTCGATGTAGGCCTCCACATGGGCGGCAAGCGTGAGCAGGGAATCAATGGCTGCTTGCACGGGACGCGAAATAGAGCCGGAGAGTTGGGACTGCGCGGCGCGTAAGGCCAAATCGCTCCCGGCGTTGATGATGTCCATGACAGCCTCTGCCGCAGTGAGATCAATCTTCCCGTTTTCAAAGGCGCGGCGGGAGAACTCGCCGGGTTCCGCCGGCCGAGCGCCACAGGCGAACAGGCGTTCCAGCACACGTTGCGTCACCAGCATGCCGCCGTGGCAGGTGAGCTCTGCGACATCCTCCCCGGTATAGCTCGCAGGCTCGCAAAAGCAGGTAGCCATACACTCATCCAGCGTTTCGCCGTTTGCCGCCCGCACGTGCACCAGCGTGGCAACGCGCGGCGCAAGCGAGACATCGCGCCCCGTGGCAGCTTTCAAGACAGCGTGCGCCTGGGGCCCGCTGATGCGGATTACCGAGAGTGCGCCCACGCCAGTTGGGGTGGCGATAGCTGCGATCGTGGACATGAGAAAAAAGAAGAGGGCTGCGTAGTCGCTTTGAACAACCTACGCAGCCCGAAAAAATACGGAGGACTCAGGCGCCGAGCTGGAAACGCTCAAAGGCAACCACCTTCAGCGAGTCGCCGAGCGACTGACCCGTGCGCTCCACGAGCTTTTCCACAGTGATGGAGGGATCCTTCACAAACTCCTGGTTGAGCAGGCAGCTCTGCTTGTAGAGAGCCTTGAGTTTGCCGGGAAGAATCTTTTCCAGTAGAGCCTCGGGCTTGCCTTCAGCGATGAGTTGAGCCTTGGCAATCTCCTGTTCCTCGGCCACGAAAGCAGGATCCAGCGAGGAGGAATCCACACTTTTAGGAGCGCTTGCGGCGATGTGCAGGGTGATGTCTTTGCAGAGCGTTGCAAAGTCCGCAGCGGCTGCTGTTTCCGGCTTGGTGCAGGAAACCTGCAGCAGCACACCTACCTTGCCCCCCATGTGAATGTAGGACGCGATGGATCCCTCGCCATCCAGCGTGTAGCGGGCAAAGCGGCGCAGCTTCATGTTTTCGCCGATGGAGGCGCATTGTTCTGCGATGTAAGTTTCCACCGTTGAGGCGCTCATGGGCACAGCCAAAGCCTGCTCCAAGGTTGTCGCATCGGAGGATTTAAGCACTTGACCAATCTCTGCCGCGAGCGCCTTGAACTTGTCGCCCTTCGAGCAAAAATCCGTTTCGCAGTTGATCTCGAAAATGATGCCGTCTTTGCCTTCCACCACAGTGGCAACCACGCCTTCCTTGGCTTCGCGGTCAGCCTTTTTAGCAGCTTTGGCAATGCCTTTTTCACGCAGGTACTTGACGGCTTCGTCCATGTCGCCGTTGCACTCCACGAGGGCATTTTTGCAATCCATCATGCCTGCGTCTGTTTTCAGACGCAGCTCCTTGACCATTTGTGCGGTAATTTCAGCCATAACGAGAAAAGAGAGGGGTTATGCCTTCACCGGGCGGGACTGGTTGATCGCCTCCACGAGCTTAGTGAGGATGAGACGGATGGATCGTACGGCATCATCGTTGCCGGGGATCGGATATTCCACGCTGTCCGGGTCTCCGTTCGTGTCGGTAAGCACGACCACGGGGATACCCAAAATGTGAGCCTCGCGGATGGCGATGTCCTCGTGATCGGCGCCGATGGCAACGAGGGCATCAGGGGCGCCGCCCATGTTGCGGATACCCTGCAGGTTGCGCAAAAGTTTTTCGCGCTCGCGGGAGAGGGCAGCAATCTCCTTTTTCGACATGCTCTTGTATTCGGCTTGGCTGCTCAGATTCTCGAGGTACTCAAGGCGAGCAATGCTCTTCTTGATGGTGGACATGTTGGTGAGCATGCCGCCCAACCAACGGAAGTTCACGTAGTATTGACCGGTAGCTTCTGCCGCTTCTTTCACGGCTTCCTGAGCTTGGCGTTTACAGCCAACAAAGAGGATTTTCTTATTTTTTGCTGCCAATTCACCGAGAAACTTGGCCGCTTTGTCCAAGCAGCGTTCAGTCTCTTCCAAGTTGATGATATGTATACCGTTCTTCTGCGTGAGAATGAACTTCTTCATGTTTGGGTGCCACTTGCGGGTTTGGTGTCCGAAGTGAACGCCAGCTTCCACCATTTCGGTGATGAGTTCGTTGATCATGGTTGTGTGTGGTTGCTCCTCCTTAAACCAGGGGGAACGGTCGGGGTGGAAGGTGCCGCTTTGTGACCCTCAGCCTTCCGTTGTTCGTATGGCGGCATCAGCAGGGGCGGTCAGGATACCTTTTTGCTCCCTCTTTGTCAACACAAATTGCACACGCTTGCGCAAAAAGCGTTTCGTCCTGCCGAAAACGCATTTGACATCGCCTGCCGTCTTGGCTAGAATACCCGCATGACGATGCCCCCGGCTATGATCATTGACCGTGAACAGTTGAAAAAAGCCATTTTTGAGCAGAATTCACTCGATCCAAAGGACGGTATTTTTGCAATGCAGAGCGGGGAAATCAAGTGCGCACGGCGAGGGGACCCTGGAGTGGTCTGTGAGCTTATTAGCCAAGCCGAGCTAGGGCGCATGCTTGCCGCGGATGCTCTCTTTTCTTATAGCGAATCGGACTTGGCCAAGTGGGTGGACGATCTGGACCTGACTCCCCTTCAGGCGAGGTTGGACGCTGCAGGCAAGTGATGGTGTTCAGTCCTGTTTTTTATCTGTCGCTGCAGTGGTATTGCGGGCAGCTTGGGCTTCCGCTTCCGGTGAATTGTCCTTTTGAGACTCGGTTGGGGAAGGCTGTTCGGCGTTCATGAGTTCCTGCTCAAAATCGCGCTTTGCCTTACGCAGGATACCCAAACTCTTGCCTAAATTGCGGGCGATTTCCGGTAAGCGGGATGCCCCGAAAACAACCAAGCAAATGATTGCCAAAATAAACCATTGTGTGGGCGAACCGAGATACGCGAGCGTCTGCATGTTCCTATTCTATGCGAGAGTTTGCGTCATGTCAAGCGGATGGAAAAGACGAATTCAAGTTTTACGAAAACGAGAGAAAAGAGCAAACAGCGCCGAACAGTGCGGGAGCCGGATA
Source organism: uncultured Akkermansia sp. (assembly GCA_947589295.1). GTDB lineage: Bacteria > Verrucomicrobiota > Verrucomicrobiia > Verrucomicrobiales > Akkermansiaceae > Akkermansia. The sequence continues at coordinate 8,083 of CANQBZ010000039.1, read as the reverse complement.
CAACTTATGCTCAGATTTTTGTGCGGTCCTCCGGGAGACTCATGAAACATGCTTGTCTTCACAGGAAGCACCGTTTTTTTAATCCGTTTGCCGCGATACGAGTTTATGGTTCATTGACAGGACGATAAAAATCAGCTAGAATGGCTGACGTATGAACAACAGACTCGCAGGAAAAACAGCTATCGTGACCGGAGCCGGCCGAGGTATAGGCTATGCTATTGCCTACCGCTTCGCGCAAGAGGGGGCAAAAGTGGTGCTTATCTCTCGTAATGCGGCTTCATGTGAAGGAGCGGCGGAGCGAATCAATCAAGAACTTCCTGGGAGTTGCAAGGCATTCCCGTGCGACGTTGCAGATGCCGCAGCTGTGGACGCTTGCGTAAAGTCCATTTTGTCAGAGTATCCTTCCGTGGATATTTTGGTCAACAATGCGGGCATCACGCGGGATGGCTTGCTCATGCGCATGAAAGAAGAAGATTGGGATGCCGTGGTCAACACAAACCTGAAGAGTGCTTTTCTCTTTGTCAAGGCCCTGCAGCGCGTGTTGATGAAGAGTCCTGCAGGTCGCATTATCAATTTGAGCTCTATTGTTGGTATCTCTGGCAATGCCGGCCAGGCGAACTACGCAGCGTCCAAAGCCGGGGTGATTGGTTTCACCAAGTCAGTAGCCCAAGAGCTCGCCGGTCGCAAGGTAACGAGCAATGCCATTGCTCCGGGGTTTATCTCTACAGAGATGACAGATGCGATTCCGGACAAGGCAAGAGAGGCCATACTCGCGCGCATACCGTTGTCAGACATGGGCAGACCGGAGGATATAGCCAACTGCGCCCTCTTTCTGGCCTCCGATGAGGCTCGCTACATCACCGGCCAGGTACTCGTGTGCGATGGCGGTATGTGCATGTAACCCCTACCGTGCCCCTCAGGTGCGAGAACTGATCCGGAAAGTCCTGGGAGTATCGCTGGCGCTGGCGCTGGCAGCTTGTCAGCAACATCACGTGGCCCAACCGTCTTACCGCGGCTACAAGATGGCTCCCTACACGCTCAAAGGACTTCGCTTTGTTCCGATGAATGTGGAGCAGGCATTGCGCTACGATGCAGTGGGCATCGCCTCGCACTACGAGGCCAACGGAGCCCAAGGCGCTATCGGCGAACGTCTCTACCGCGACCAGTACTATGCCGCACACCGCACCTTGCCTCTTCCCTGCACGGCGCAGATTACGAACCTGCAGAATGGATTGAGCTGTGTGGTGCGTGTCGCCGATCGTGGACCATATATAGCCGGTAGGCTTATTGATGTGAGTTCAGCTGTGGCGCACAAGCTGCGTTTTCATCACAATGGGCTTGCTCGTGTGCGCGTCAAGGTGCTCTCCGTGGGCGATGGGGCTTACATGCGTTCTCGCACGCGGTGAGCAAAGAAATCCGATCAATGCACATTGATATCCCCGCGCAGAGCAGAGAGCATTCTGACTGCTTGAGGGAAAGAGTCCGGGTCATCGTCTGATTCTGCAAATAATTTACCGGCGGGGATACGCGCATAGCGTTCAGAAGCCTTTGGATGTACGAGCTCGCGCACACCCACGGAAAAGATGGCTCCCAGGGGGAGAAAAGCTCGTGCCAGTTCGTGCGAGCCGTTCCACGCGTGCAGCAAAACACGCGGCAGTGTGTTGTTGCGCGCGCGCTGTTGCAACATCTCCAGCAGCTTTGACCAAGCGCCTGCGCCGTGCAAATGGGCCAGACGATCGTGCCTGAAAGCAGCCCCTAAATGCACCTGCAACAGCAGCTCCTGCGCATCGAGCGTGCCGCGGTGGCTCGGGGTGGCATCCAGCCCGGTTTCACCCACTTGCGCTTTGGGGTAGCGGCTCAGGTATTCGTCCAAATCATAAGCAATTTGCACGGCCGAGGCTTGTTCGGCATACCACGGATGGACACCGAAGCAGGGAATCATGCCCGTAGCCGCCGCTACCTGCTCCCAATCCGTTCGCCGCACAGCGCACAGGTAACCACCATGCGGACCGGGTTTGTGGGCGTGATAATCCATCATGTAGTAGAAAGTCTGCCCGCTAACCTGAAACTGTAGAAGGGCTCCCTGTTTACTCCCTTAGTCCCTATAATGACATGATCTTCTACCGGAATCGCCATGATTTGTCCCGCGTTTTGGAGTCGCTCCGTAAGCTCAATATCCTGCTGGCTGGGAGCAGGATTGCCACTGGGGTGGTTATGCACCAGCACGATGCGTGCGGCGGCGTGGCGAATCGGATCCCGGAACACATCGCGGGGATGTATAGTGACGCGTGAGAGAGTGCCAATGGCTATAGATGATCGGTGGATGACCTCGTTGCGCTGATTCAGTGAAAGGACGCAAAAGTGCTCTTGCATCTCATAACGCAGCTCATTTGCCATTAGCTCATATACATCCAAGGGGCCGGTAATTTGGTGCAGTTCCGGAGATTCCTGCAGCGCGCGCTTGCCCAGCTCAAATACAGCCGCCAGCGTAGCGGCCTTTGCAGGGCCTATCCCCTTCACTAATTCCATGATTTCGGTCGCTTCCAGTCGACCAAGCGCAGTAAGCGATCCCGCATGCTGCTTGAGCTGTCGCGCCAGTTCCAGCACATTGCACCCGCGCAGCCCCGTGCGCAAAAAGATGGCGAGCAGTTCTTCGTCCGTCAAAGCCTTTCGCCCGCGTGCCATGAGTTTTTCCCGCGGCATTTCAACCGGACTGACGCTATCACGCAGAGTACGGCCGCTCAGTGCATTGGTGCCATTAGCGTTATCTTTTGGTTGGCTCGCAGGCATTGTCCTCAGCGCAGGTCAATCATATCGCGCAGCACATACAACGTCTCACGAAGCACGGGGTCCAGGTCGGAGGGGTAGTCCATGGAATCTTCCAATTCCTCCTCCGGGTCTTTCGCCTCGCGCATAAAGTTGTCCTTATCCTCCTTGGACGCCAAGGGAAGTTCGCTACGATCAAGGTCAGAAAGTTTCAGCCGATAGATAGCGAGCTTCTCGGCGTCTTCCTTGCTCATAGCTTCATAGCGCTGTTTGCGGTCTGCATCGCTCTTCTTTTTGAAGTCGCGCAGTTCGGCTATCTGGGCCTGTCGCTTTTCCTTGTTCAATGAATACGAGTTCTCCTTGACAAGTCGACGGCGGTAATTAGCGTACCACACATTGTTCTGCAAATCACGATCCCGGGCCACGCGCGCAACGCTTCGTTCACGCAATTGTGGGAGAATCTCGGCCAAATGAGGGTTAGGTACATAGCTGCCCGCCCTGGCAATGGCGTCATAGGGCATGGCGTTATCCATCTCGGCTTCGCCAATCTGCATGCCGGAAGTTATGGTGGGCAGCTCAATATCGCTGCTCACGCCTTTCAGTTGAGTAGAGGCTCCATTGATGCGGTAGAACTTCTGCACAGTCACCTTGATGAGACCGCATCCCTCGCGCGAAGAAAAGAAGGGCATATAATCTGCCAAGCTGCAAGGCACCTGCACCGTGCCCTTCCCAAAAGTGGTCTCATCACCAACGATAACAGCACGCCCGTAATCTTTCATCGCTCCTGCAAAAATCTCGGATGCCGAGGCGCTTGCCTTGCTGGTGAGCACCACCAACTCGCCCGGGAAAATTGGCTTGCCGCTCACGGTGAGGCGTTCCACCTGCCCACGCGCATCCTTTACCTGCACCACTGGCCCTGCTCCGGTGAAAAGTCCCACCATTTTGCGCACTTCCTCCAGCGAGCCACCGCCGTTGGCGCGCAGATCAATCACCAGCCCCTGCACCTTTTCACGCGCCATGCGAGTCAGGATACGACGCACATCAACAGAGCAGTGAACATCCCCACCATCTATGTCTACGTAAAAGGAAGGCAGGGTGAGAATACCAAGACGGTAAGTACGCACTTCCCCCTGCGGGCCTCGCTCGTGCAGGTCCACGATACGTGCGCTTGCCAGAGACTCGGACATCGGGACTTCATCACGAACGATGGTGATGATGCGCTCATCTCCACTTTCAGCGCTTTGCACACGCAGGCGTACCGGGACATCTTTCTTGCCTCGAATAAGGTTCACCACCTTGTCGATGCTCATAAAGAGAATATCCGTCCAGTTGCCATCTGCATTTGCATCTACCGCCACCACATGATCCCCAAGCTTAAGCTGCCCATTCTTGTCCGCCGGTCCCCCCTTGACAATGCCTTCAATTTTTGTGGAGCCGTCGTCATCTTCGCGCAGCTGCGCGCCAATGCCCACCAAGGAGGCCTTGATCATGTCCTTGAACTGCTTTTCCTCCCTCGCACCCATATAATCGCTGTGCGGGTCGTACACATGCGCCACGGCATTGAGCAAATAAGTCACCATATCCTCCTCATCCGCCTCCTGCACTTCCATGCGTACGCGCTTGAGTCGCGCTAAGATTTTGGAAGCAGGGGACGGCTCTTTGGCATTGGGATCCGGTTTTCCTTTTTCCGCCGCCAAGCGCGCCACATTTTCACGGCGGCACACTTCGGTAAGCATCATATCTTCCACCTGGTCGCGCCACACTTGATCGAGCTCCGCATCGTCCTTCGCGCGCGGGAGCTTGCGGCGGGTACGCGGTACTGCGCGCTGTGAATCAAAGGTTGGCGGGTTTTTCTCATATTCGCGCAGAATAGCTTCTGCCTGAGTTATGTGCTTGAGGGCACGTTCGGCATACATGCCGTAAAGCTCTTGGGCGAGGGAGGATGTTTCGCGGTTGAGCAAGTAATCCCCAAAGGAATCTGCATACTTCTTGCGCAGCGCGTCCACATCCTCTTGAGTAAAGTAGAGGTGCTGCGGATCGATGGATTGCAGGTAGCAGTCCAAAAATTTAGTGTACAAGGCCGCCGAAAAGCGTTCGCGCGAGAAGTGGCGGTTCTGCAACACCTCCGCAAATTGCTTCCCAATCGTGTTATAGTCCGGCGTTGCTTGTCCCATGCTGCTGCACGACACCAGCAGCGCCATGGCGGCCAGACTCAGATTGCGTATTCTGTAGATAATGCGGTTCATATGATTACAGCTGTCCGTGTCGTTGCTCTACCGACAGACTCGGTTGTTCCTGACACTCTAAGCAGAGACCCTCACACATTATACACACGTCATGCCGCTAGTCTATCGAATTTTCTCCATAATGACAAAACAATTTTCATATTGCGATGTCCGCCATTTGGGCACAGGTTATGCAAATTCAGCATTTGGCTCCAGGCCGCTTTCCATCGGGCGGGAGAGCTCGTGGTCGCATAACGTAGCGTTTTGCCGGGCTTGACAACTCAGGCGGCATGCACTATGCTGAACTCATGTTGATAGCACCATCTATGCTGGCCTGTGACTTTCGGCAGATAGAGAGAGAGGCTCAGCGGGCACTGGCTGCTGGGGCGGATTGGCTGCATCTGGACGTGATGGATGGAGCTTTCGTGGATAACATCTCCTTCGGGCCGGATATTTGTGCAGCCATTCGGCGTAGCGTGCCGCAAGATGCCTTTCTGGACGCGCACCTCATGATAAACGCACCGGATCATTATCTTCCGCGGTTTTTGAAAGCGGGGATGAATCTGATCAGCATTCATGTAGAGCGCGAAGGCTCAGTAGATTTGCACGCTACCCTGAGTGCTATCCGCGCCGGTGGCGCTATGGCGGGCTTGGTAATCAATCCTGCCACGCCCGTGGAGCGCGCGTGGCCCTACCTTGAGCAGCTGGATTTGGCGCTGGTGATGAGCGTGGTGCCGGGGTTTGGCGGCCAGAGCTTTATGACCGAAGTGCTTGGCAAAGTGAAGCAACTGCACGCTGAGCGCGCGCGGCGCGGCTTGCGTTTTCTTATCCAAATGGATGGGGGTATAGGGCAGACTCAGGCGCCTCTGTGTCGTGAGGCTGGTGCGGATTGTCTGGTGGCCGGCAGCTCCACATTCAAGGCTGCGGATATGGCGCAGGCCATTCTCTCCATGAAGTAGGAGAAGTTGCCGGCTCAGCGAATCACGCACCTGCGCACAGGGTCTAACTCCTGCCTCATGTCTGCTTGCGGGAGCGGGGAGTGTGCAAAGTCGAGCGAGGGGATAAAGCTGGTATCAGGCGGCAGGGCAAGTGCAGAACTATCTACCACGACATCCAACAAGGCGGGCCCCTGCGCCAATAGCCAGGAACGAACGGCGCCGGGCAATTCTGCAGGGTATTCTACGCGAGTGGCGACAAGACCCATGCCGCGCGCTAAAGCGGCATAATCCGTGTTGCGCAGGGCAGTGCCCACATTCGGCATGTCGGACAACTCCTGCTCCAGCGCCACAAAGTCGAGCGCGGAGTTGTTCAGCACAAGAATTTTTACGCTCAAGCGTTCCTGAAGCAGAGTGAGCAAATCGCCCGGCAGCATGCTCAGCCCTCCATCGCCGCAAACAGCAATCACTTGCCGAGATGTGAAAGCAGCCTTGGCGCCGATGGCCATGGCAAGTGCGCAGGCCATTGATCCGTGCCGGAATGAACCGATGATGCGCCGGTGCAGTTGAGCTTGTACGTAGCGTGCCACCCAAATGACAGGAGTCCCCGTGTCTACCGTGAAGATGGCATCCGGCTCGGCGTAGTCGCTCACCAAACGCGTCAGATATTCCGGGCGGATGGAGGCATGCTCGTCCACGTGGCGCACGGCCGCTTGCATGCGCAGCAGCTGCTTGCCATGGCGCGAGAGCGAACGGGCCAGGAATTCGTCTCCGCGGTCTTGCTGCACTAGAGGCAGCAACATGCGTACCGTTGGCGCCACATCCGCATGCACCCCCAGGCAGATGGGAATACGCCTGCCCAAAGCTTCGGCTCGGTGGTCAACCTGCGCCACGCGTCCATGTCCCGGTAAAAACGCACGGTAGGGAAAATCCGTGCCCCAGAGCACTACAAGCTCGGCTTCGTGCAGCGCGCGCGTGGCGTCTCCCCAGCCGATGAGCCCTGTCATTCCCACTGCCAGCGGGTTGTCTGCCTCCATGATTTCTTTGGCTCGCAACGTGAAAGCTATAGGAGCGCCTACGCGTCGGGCCAGAGCGATGAGCTCATCGTGGGCGCCCCGACAGCCTGCCCCACAGAGAAAAGTCACGCGTGAGCTCTGGTTGATCAGTCGGGCAAGTTGGGCCACCTCTGCCTCATTCGGTGTAAGTTGGGCGCAATGACGGGAAAATGGTAGCACGGGGTCGGCGCATGCTGCTTCGGTTGCAGCGGTGTCCCCCGGCAACACCACCATGCCCACACCCGGGGCATCTATTGCGCTGCGCAAGGCTGTGCCCATAATTTGATCCGCATGCTGTGCGCATGAAATGTACTCGCAGAACTCAGTGCATTCTGCGAAGAAGTGTGTAGGGTGGGTCTCCTGAAAATAATCGGTGCCGATGTTGGTAGTGGCAATGTGGGATGCGAGAGCAAACACCGGCGCCGCACTGCGCCGAGCATCATAGAGCCCATTGATGAGATGTAGGTTGCCAGGTCCACAGCTTCCGCAACATGCTGCAAGTCGGCCGCTCACCTGCGCGTCCGCCGAGGCGGCAAAGGCTGCTGTTTCCTCGTGCCGGACGTGCATCCAACGTAGCCGCGGCTCGTGACTAATAGCTTGAAGCACAGGGTTCAGGCTGTCGCCCGCTATGCCGTAAATACGCTCCACCCCTTGCGCAACAAGCCATTCTACCAAACGTTCTGAAATAGTCTTGCCCATACTCACCTATGTTCACCCATAGCAACCACTCGTGCAACCTAATTTGCAAACAAGTATTCGTAATGCCTCAAAAATAAAAGTCACCGAAGCCCGATGCCTCAAAATAAACGGTCACCCAACAGCATAGCATTTTAGTCAGCATTTGCAAGACTTTGTTGAGCGGTGAGCTCATCAAATGTCTCTTCTCTTTGCTGCCTCACTTGCTTGATGTGTTCGTAGAGTTTCCTCAACGCCTCTTCTACTTTGCGGCTAAGTTCTATAGGATTGAGTCCAGCGTGTTGAGCCACAAGCTTTTTGTATCTCCTTGATTCCGGGTTAAGTGTGGCTAGCAGACGCTGGTAGGGCGTCTGAGGCTTGTCATACTTGCGGCTATACTTCCCGCTGCTCTTCTCCCTGTGTTTTG
>CANQBZ010000038.1 GCA_947589295.1 uncultured Akkermansia sp. | reverse complement strand
TCAAAATAGCCCGATGTGCGCAGCGAGCGTGTGGCTCGTTATACCATATTGACTCTGTGGAGTCAACTTCAAAATTGAGAGTGGTCGAGTTGAGTGGTCTTGAGGCATATACCATATTGACTCTGTGGAGTCAACTTCAAAATGGAGGAGTGCGATTTGATGGGGATGAGGGCAATATACCATATTGACTCTGTGGAGTCAACTTCAAAATGAGATGTACTCTTCCACACGGGATCGCAAAATTAAATGCAACAGGTTACTGACACAAAAAAGGGGGGCGATGGGCTCGTTGCATGATATGCTGATTCCGTCAAATAAAATGACGAAGTTGCGAACCGAGACATTCAGGCCCATTCTGCCGCTATTCTTTCAAGGGTAAAGACATCAGCTCCCAGAAGAATGGGGTGAAAAAGCTGTACGAAAAGACGAGACTTAGAAAAAGATGAAAGTTCCGGGAGTGGTACGGCGTACTAAGGGAAGAGGGAGTCTATCGATGAAAGAATTGCAATACGTTGTTATGAGTATGGTGGCTGCATCAGTCTTGAACGCGCAGAGTTTGCAGGAAGTAGCTGGCAGTTTGCCTGCTCCAAAGCTGGATGCAACCGGGAGGAAACTGGAATTGCCGGCGGTGGATGGCGTGCAGGTAGAGTTCGGAGGCGTGGATTACGAGCAGTTGATGGATAAGCAGGGGAGGGTAAAGCGAGGTATTATAGTTGACACGCCGGTGACCGTGTTTATGCGAGTGACCAAGGATGGTCAGAGTGAGGATTCTCCGGACTATGAGATTACCCTGCCGGCGAATGAGGAAACAGTGCGGGCAGTTGGTGGCAATGCGAAGCCGGCAGTTGTGCCAGCAATATTGCAATGGAAGGGAGGGGAGGGAGAGTGGAGGCCTCGTGGGCCAGAGTTGCGAGTCCGAGTACCTCAAGATGCTTTCCTGCGTGAGATTTTGCAATCTGTATCCGGATACCCGATTCGTGAGCTCACCGTAGAGGAGTACAGTGAGCCTGGCGCTGTCTGCGATGTAAGTATGAAGATGGCAAAGGACAGCACACTTGGGGAAGAGGGATATCGCATTGATATCTCAACGGAGCGTGTCAGCATTGAGGCTGGCGGTCGTGTTGGGTTGGTGTGGGCTATGCGCACCATACAGCAGATCATGCGCACGCGTTCGGGAACGGTGCCCTGTGGAACGATCATTGATTTTCCGCGTTACGCTATACGCGGGTTTATGCTGGACGCGGCGCGTGCACCCTATACCATTTCAGAGTTGCGAGATGTCATCAATACGATGTCGTGGTACAAAATGAATGACCTCCATTTAGTTATTAACAACAATTTTATACCGCACGAAAAATATGTGGATGCCGGGCACGATCCTTTCAAGGAGAGCTATGCCGCATTCCGACTCGAGTCGACCCGCAGGGGGCCGGATGGCAGGCCTCTTACTTCGACGGATGTGTCATATAGCAAGAATGAATTTGCGCAATTAGTGGATTATGCTCGGCAGCGAGGGGTGCGTATCGTGCCGGAGTTTGATACACCTGGGCACGCTCTAGCCCTCACCCGCCTGCGTCCGGACCTCATTTATAAAGGGGTGATGAATCGCCACGAAAAAAGACGCTGCGAGATGTTGGATGCCGCCAATCCGGAAACTCTCGCCTTTGTACAGGAAGTACTCGATGAGTATCTGCTCCCATGCGAAAAGGGGAAGAAGGCAGTGCTGGATGGGTGTCAAGTTATCCACATGGGTGCAGATGAGTTTTTTGGCGATGCGGAAGACTATCGCCGATACACGGATGGATTAGTGCGTTATGTGAAAAGTAGGCATCGCACCCCGCGCATCTGGGGCAGCTTGAGTTTGAAGCCCGGGAAAACTCCCGTGACGGCACAGGGAGTGCAGCTCAACCTGTGGAACTCCAAGTGGATGAATGCGCACGAAGCGGTGCGACTTGGTTTCGATGTCATCAATACCAGTGATGCCTATCTCTATATCGTTCCGTATGCAAACTACTACCGAGCAGACCATAATATGGCGTGGTTGTACGAACATTGGCAACCGCATATGATGTACGCCGAGAAGCTGCCGGCGGGTCACCCGCAGCTGCTCGGTGCAACCTTTGCGGTGTGGAATGATGCAACGGACCTTTTGCACAATGGTTATGGAATGGTGGACATATGGCCCATTATTACCAGTTCGATGGATACCTTGAGCCAGAAGATGTGGGGGCTTGCGCATGCACCGGACACGTATGAACAGCATCGCGCACTCGTGCAACAAATTGGGACCGTGCCGGGGAGCAATCCCATGCACCAACCTGAAAATAAGCAACCTATCTCCATTTACCCAAAAGAGTTGCCCATGCAATTACATTTGCAGGATATCGGCCCATCGTACCATTTGACTATGGAACTGGAATTGCAGGAAGCGCCAAAAGGCAAGGAGCAAGTGCTACTTTCTTCTCCCATAGGTGAGCTGCTGGCAGTCATGAAAGATGGTTGCATCGGTTTTCGTCGCGCTGATGGAGTAGAGTTTGCGTACGAAGCAAAGTTGCCCGTGGGCAAGCGTGTAAAACTTGAGCTGATAGGTACTCCCGGGAACACTAAATTGCTACTGGATGGAGAAACAGTTACACGAATGCGACTCAATACATATCTCTCTGCAGAGGAGAACTTTCATCACCGGACCAAGGGATTAATTTCCACCTTTGTGTTGCCACTGCAAACTCTCGCTACATCCTTAGAGGGGAAAGTGTACTCAATGGACTTGCAGCCCATAGAAAAATGAGGAAAGCAATTCGTTGGCATTCTCTATGTCGTGCGACACGGCTTTCAAAAGTTTTGACATGAGCGAGCTCATGGGGCATAATGGCGGCATACGCGGGGGAACGGTCCATGAAATTTCACATACAAGATATCGAAATAGGCGGGAACAGGCCATTCTACATACTCGGGCCATGTTCGTTGGAAAGTGAAGACTTTGCGTGGCAGATGGCACACAGTCTTAAGGAAGTATGTGTGCGAGTGGGTGTAAAGTTCATCTTCAAATCGTCCTATGACAAGGCGAACCGCACTAGTGCAAAAAGCTTCCGTGGCCCTGGGTTAGAAGAAGGCTGTCGCATTCTTTCGCAGATTGGACAGGAGCTGCAGATACCTGTAGTGACGGATGTTCATACCGAGGAGCAGGCAGAGTACGCGGCCCAATATGTTGATTTGCTTCAGGTTCCGGCCTTTCTCTGCCGCCAAAGCGACCTGCTGGAGGCCTGCGCGAAGAGCGGACGGCCGGTCAATGTGAAGAAGGGACAATTTCTGGCTCCGTGGGATTGCCGCAATATATGTGAGAAAATGGTTTCTTTCGGCTGCGAAAAGTTTATGCTCTGCGAACGGGGTACGAGCTTCGGCTACAACAATCTGATAGTGGATATGCGTGGGTTGAAATGGATGCGTGAATATGGCTGTCCTATCGTGTTTGATGCCACACACTCCGTACAGAGACCTGGCGGGTTAGGTGGGACTACCGGGGGAGACCGCGAGCTCGCGCCTGTGCTTGCAAATGCGGCGATGGCGGTGGGCATAGATGGTGTATTTATGGAGGTCCACAGTGACCCGGAAAACGCGCTGAGTGATGGACCAAATCAAATCCGGCTTTCGGACATAGAGCGCGTGCTGCGGCACCTGCAGCTGGTGCGCGGCGTGTGGGATGCCATGCAGCAGGAAGAATGATGAATCACCATGGTGAGCCGACTCATCGTAGCCCTGTTAGTTTGTGTTTGTTTGTCGGTGGCAAATGGACAGGTTGCTGAGCGCACTGCCGGTAGAGGTGAGTTTCCAGCTCTGCAGTTGTTGCCACCTGGCAGCGTGGTGCGGGGTATATCGCTGCCGCGCTATGAGGGTCACCGCGTGACTGCTCTCCTGCGAGCCGACTTGCTGGAAGTCATATCGCGTTACGAGGTCCGAATGAAGAAAATTCACACTACGCTTTACCACGAAAAAGGAGAAACCACCAACTTGCGAATGCCTGGCGCGCGATATAATTTTCGGACGCAGATGCTCAGTGCACGAACGGGTCCGGTGTCTATGCAGAACCCTCGCTACAACGCTCAGGCCGCCGGGTTGCTTTTTCACAGCGCCACACGCCGGGGAGTGCTCACTGGTCCGGTGAAAACGCTCATATATCCTGCCGCTGTGTCGGCGTCCGCTGAGTCATGATCGCCCGCCGTACCATAGGGTTCTTGTTCTTTGCAGCGGTTTGTGTGGCCGATCCGGAAGGGAAGGAGTGGTTGATGCGTCAGCGGGAAATGCGGGAGTTCAACACACAGGTTGAGCGGAGTGAAAAAGAGTTATCTGCATTGGGCACCTTGCCGGATGTTGACTTTGATCCCCGGGCTGAACTCCCCGCTGTCAAGCCGGGGGAAACGGCAGTCGTCTCCGATTCGGGCATGTATTTTGATGATGAAAAATCATGCCTCATCTACATCGGCAATGTGCGGCTGAACAGCTCGCGTGCGCAGTTGCGCGCGGCGCACCGACTCTACGTTTTGCTGCCGGAGAGAGATAAAAAAGCTGCGGCGCAGCAAGCTGCGAATTCAAGCCACGCCACAGCAACTCCCGCGAGTTCGACGGCAAAACGCCCCGTTGAGTCGAGTGAGGTTAAAACCATGCAGGATGCTGTCGAAATAACTGCTCACAACGCCGCAGTGGATATACCCGGGAACAGAGCCTTGCTGGAGGGGCGCCGCTCCGCGCCATCTATCACTATGGTTCGGCAGGCTGATTCACTGACACTGCAGGCCCAGCAGAATGGCGCGCCAGCGTGGGCGTACGCAGACAGTGCGGGGGATGTGTTACTTGTCGGTACACGTGTTGTGGGCATTTTTACGCAGGGGGAGCAGTGCTGGCAGCTTACCGCGCAGCACGGTCCACTGTTTTACGAAGCCGCTACGCGCACGCTGACTGTCTATGGACCATCCACCTTGGTCTCGGCACAGAGAACTTTGCGTAGCAGTCGGCAGTTACGAATCACCTTCGCGCCCGGCGAGCCGCGACTTAAACCGAGTAACGAGCCCTTCTCTCAATTTGTCAACATGAGCTTGGGCGGTGTAGAGCATGCCGAAGCGCATGGCGATGTCCTGTGTACTATGCCTGCCCAGGAAGGACGCCCGGCGGCGCGCGTGAGGGGGAATGCTTTCAGTTATGATGCTACAACAGGAGCATGCCTGATTTCTGGCGCTCCATGTTCGCTCAACTACGGGGGCCAATCGCTTACCACGTCGGGAGAGATAAAGCTGCTGCCCAATGGAGATGCGTCTATTACCGGCGACCCCATTTTCGGTACCTATGAGCGTCCGGATACAAATCGCGAATCTGAGGGTAAACCGATTAGAGGCACATATACCACGCGAGGTACAATCCGATACATTGCGGCAGAGAACAGTGTCACTTTCCCTTCGGGATTGACTGCCAAAGATACTGTTGTGCAATTTCAATGTTCGGGAGCCGCAAAGTTTTATTTGCAGCGTGCGGACCTGCCCATGCCTCAACGTAGGCCTGGTACTCCCAACCTCAGTGTCGCTCATCAGCAGGGCGTTTCCCATTTTACCGCTCAGGGAGCGGTGCGACTGCATGCGTTGCCCAGCAAAGACCAGCAGGAGGCTGATTTGAGCTGCGATGTCATGCAGGCCGATCTGATACGTGGTACGGCACACTTAGTCAGCTCTGCAGGGAAGATGGCGCGCTTGCGCTATGGTGATTACATCCTTCGAGCGAAAGGCGCGCAAGATGGCAAAGCAGAGTTGCAAGTGATGGAAAATGGAGATCTGCTTGCCACGGGCGATGAGGTGCAGGCAACATTGCCCGGGGAGAAAGGGATTACTACCGTTGACTGTACCCGTGCGTTGCAGTTGCGACGTATGGAACGCACACTTATCATTGGACCGAAGTCCACGCTTAGCTCTCCGGATGGGATTATGACGGCTAATGCGCCAATGCAGGCCGAATTGCTTGAGGAGCCTTCAATTCAGCCGCAGTTACCGAGATATCCGCACCTAAATTACAATTATACTGGTTTGCGCAGCGCCGTTACCCAACGTGGGGGCAGCTTGCGCACAGCGAAAGCGAGTATGCAGTGCGAGGGGTTCATGCAGTTGATCATGCGTCCCGGCAAACCGGGCGATAACCCGCGCGAACTGCTTCAGGAGGTCACTGCACGGGGACGAGTGAGGCTTGCTGGCAAGGATGCGAACGGCAAACTCGTGAGAGCCGACGGGGATCGGCTGGACTTTGACCACGCTAGCGGCAATATCTATCTGCGTGGCAGCCAGGTTACGCTCAGGGATGCCAATAACACCCACACGGCTTCTGGCTCTGGTGCCTGCGTGACGATTGACTCAAAAGACAATGTGCGCATTTATGGAGAACGCCAGACCACGACAGCCAATCGAATTCACCAGCAAATCGACTCACAAAAGAAACAATGAGCACTCCAGAGAAAACGACCCCATTGCTTATCGCTAATGGGCTTTGCAAAACCTACAAAGACCGCTGCGTGGTGAATCACGTGAACATGGAGGTACATACCGGTGAAATCGTAGGCCTGCTTGGACCGAACGGTGCCGGTAAGACAACATCCTTCTATATGGTGGCTGGACTGGTGCGACCAGACGAAGGCAATGTGAACTTCTGCGGGCAAGATGTAACCGGCCTGCCCATGCACCTGCGCGCACGGCTTGGCATGGGATATCTTCCGCAGGAGGAATCCATCTTCCGCAAACTCAGTGTGCAGGACAATCTCATGGCCATTCTCGAGACCCGGGCAGATCTCACACGTCGTCAGCAAAAAGAAAAGGCGGAGGAACTCATGGAGCGCTTCAGTATCTCTCGTCTCCGAAAGAGTCAGGCTCTGCAGCTTTCCGGTGGAGAGAAGCGTCGCCTTACCATTGCGCGAGCTCTTGCCTCCAACCCCAAGTTGCTGATGCTTGATGAACCATTTGCCGGGGTGGATCCGATTGCCGTTCAGGATATTCAACATATTGTCGCCTCACTGCGAGAAACAGATGGCCTCTCCATTCTCATTACTGACCACAATGTGCGTGAGACTCTCGGCATAGTGGATCGCGCCTATATCCTGTTTGAGGGGAGAGTGATCAAACACGGCCAGGCTCAGGAAATTGCCAATGATCCCAAGACTCGCAAGATATACCTCGGAGAGCACTTCAAGATGTAATTGCAAAGGAGGCATTGGAGGCGTGTGCGAGGAAAATATCCGAAAAGGCGGGAAGAGAAGCCGTGTTTTTCTTTACAAAGGAGACTGATCTGGTATACTGGCGGCGCGCATGAAGGCGGAGATTTTACAACGAGCAGCAAATGAGGCCAGAGGATTGGCAATAGATGCCATATTCGACAAATCATCCGGGCATATGGGGTTGCCGCTGGGATGTGCCGAAATAGGAGCGGTTCTATATGGAGAGCTGCTACGAGTAAATCCGGATGAGCCGCGTTGGCTCAATCGCGACCGCTTTATACTCTCGGGTGGGCATGGTTCCATGTTTTTGTACGCATGGCTGCACTTGAGCGGGTACGATGTAACCTTGGAGGACGTGCGAGCTTTCCGTACGAAGGGTTCATGTACTCCCGGGCACCCGGAGTTCGGTTGCTGTCCGGGCGTGGAGTGCACCACCGGTCCGCTGGGTCAGGGCATAGCCAATGCGGTAGGCTTTGCCATCTCCGCCAAACACGCTGCCGCGCGCTACAATACGCCCGACTTCGAAATCTTTGACCAAACGATATACTGCTTAGCGGGCGACGGCTGCATGCAGGAAGGAATCTCGCGCGAGGCAGCGGCTATTGCCGGTACGCTGCATTTGGATAATTTGGTGTTGATTTACGATGCCAACGGCATCACCTTGGATGCGCCGGTGGAGAAGACGCAGGTGGATGATATGGCCGCGTGTTTCAACGCGCAGGGCTGGGATGCCGTGTGTATTGACGGGCATGATTTGCAGGCTGTGGAAAATGCCTTGCGCACGGCGCGGCTGGAGTGCAATGGTCGTCCCAAACTTATCATTGCCCGCACAGTTATTGCCAAGGGGGTACCGGGAGTTGAAGGCACCACCAAGGGGCATGGCGAGGGTGGTGCAAAGTCCTGGGAGGCAGCGCACGCCAACTGGGGGCTGCCAGCCGGTGAGCGCTACTATGTATCCGCCGAGGTGCGTGAGTATATGGCGCAGCTCAAGGCACAGCGCATCGCCGATTGCGCCGAGTGGCACAATCTGTTTGATGCATGGAGGAAAGCCAACCCGGACAAGGCGGCGGAATTGGAAGGGGGCATCAATTTGGCATCCCATGGGTTGGGAGCCGAGGTGACCGGGGACATGATTCTACCCTTTGCGAGTGGAACCGTGCTGGCGACTCGTGCGTCTGCGGCGCAGGCGGAAAACGCGATTGCTGAGCATTGCCCGGCGTTCCTTTCCGCGAGCGCGGACCTCTTTTCATCCAACAAGAACTATTTGAAGGACGCCGATGATTTTTCGCCCCAGAATTATGCGGGTCGCAACTTCTGGTTTGGCATCCGCGAGCACGCCATGGCCGCCATCTGCAATGGTATCGCTTATGATGGGCTTTTCCGCGTATCAGCCGGCACATTCTGTGTGTTTGTAGATTACATGCGCGCAGCAATACGAGTGGCGGCGTTGGCCCATCTGCCTGTTACTTACGTGCTCACGCATGATTCTGTGGCTGTGGGGGAAGATGGTCCCACGCACCAGCCGGTGGAAACGGTGACGGGCCTGCGCATCATACCGAACTTAGATGTTGTGCGCCCCGCGGATGAGGAGGAAGCCGCGGGAGCATGGATCTGTGCCATGGAACGTACGGATGGTCCCACTGCCCTCATCCTTACTCGCCAGAATGTGCCCTCACTTGCTTCTGTTCAGCCGGAATTGAGCTCCCAAATGCGGCGCGAGGGAACTCTGCACGGCGCGTACGTGGTCCGGCGTGAGCGCACGGCGCAACCCAAACTCATCATCATCGCATCGGGATCGGAGGTGTTGCTGGCACTGCAAGCGGCTGAGGAGCTCGGTGATGGCGTGCGCGTGGTTTCTATGCCTTCCATGTGGCGTTTCAATCAACAGAGCGTCGAGTATCGGGAGAGCGTGTTGCCGGCGAGCTGTCAGCGCCGTTTGGCGCTGGAGGCGGGCAAATCTGATCTCTGGTATCGCTACATTGGCACGCAAGGCAGTATCATAGGCATCGATGACTTCGGGTTTTCCGCTCCCGGCGGTCAGGTGCTCAGCGAACTTGGCATCAATGTGCCCCACGTTGTGCAGCGTGCCAAAGAGATCATGTGAGTGTTGATTGCTTGTTGCGACTTGTAAAGCTGATGAGCGCTTTTGAGGCCGCTCGGTCACTTCCGCGAGTTGTTCCCGACAAACAGTACCTTGATTTTGCCGGGAAAGTGCGCTAAAATGGCACCATGGAGACGGCATTGAAGAGCTTGGCGGGCATGCTGGCGATGCTAGGTGGCATGTTGTGGGCTGATTCGGGAACCCCGCAGATGCAGCTGAGTGCAGAAGCAAGCGTGCGTGCGTATGAAGCAGGACATAGTTTTCTGATCGCTGTGAAGGGCAAGTTGCCGGAGGGTTGGCATGCCTACTATCGCAACCCAGGCAGCGCAGGATTGGGGATGGAAGTGAGGCTGCATGCGCCCGCAGGGTTTGTTGTGCAGGGCCCGTATTGGCGGGCGCCACAACGTATTGTCAGCAAATCAAGTACGGTGTACGGTTATGAAGAGCCCGTGGCGGTGTGGCAGATTACTCCTCATGCTGATGCGCCGGGAGAAGCGCAGTTTAACGTAAGCGCCGAGGTCCAGCTTTGCAATGACCTCCAATGCTCCCCGCCTACAGCAGAGGAAGCTCAGTTAATTCTGCGGTGTGGACAAGCTGTGCCGAATCCGGAGTGGGGAGAGAAGGAAAAGCTTGTGGAGACGCTAGGAGATGCCCCGGTGCAGCAGGTGAGTGTCGTACGCAGTGCCGGTGGTTATGAACTCGCCTTGGCTGATCCCGGATTTTCAGGGGATCCCATCTTCATATCCGAAGACAATGCGGTGCACCCCGCTTTGCCTCAAACCACGCGGCGCAAGGATGGTATGCTGCGCCTGCTGCTTCCAGCCAACAAAGGCGAGGACTCCTTATACCCCGCACCATCGATCTGCCCGCACGCGCTGAACGGGCAGTTGGTGTGGCCGAACGGCGAGCACTCGACCATCGCGGCGCCGGTGCAGGGGGGTGGCGCCCATGGCATGCCCTCGGATTTCCCGGGGATCGTGCTTGGCTTGTTTTTGGGAGGCATTCTGCTGAATCTGATGCCTTGCGTGTTCCCGGTGCTTGGTCTCAAGGTCATGAGCTTTGTGCAACTCAGTGGCGGCAGCAGCGCCCGTGTGGTGGCGCATTCTTTGGCCTTTGTGCTCGGTATTCTGCTGAGCTTTGTGCTGTTGGGTTCCGCGCTCGTTGTGGTATCTAACATGAGCACGCTGGCGAACACGCCGTGGCAGGATTGGTTGGGTGAACTGGTGAGCGATGTCGGCGGCGAGGATCGCAACTGGGCGGCTTGGATGCAAAATGAATGGGTGGTGTATGGTCTCACCGTCCTCTTACTTGTGTTGGGCCTGGGAATGTACGGCGTTTTTGAAATCGGCGTTAGCGCTACTTCCATCGGGCAGGGGGTGCAGCAGAGCAGGGGGGTGCTCGGCGCGTTCCTGCAAGGGCTGCTCGTCACCTTGGTGGCCACGCCGTGCAGCGCTCCTTTCTTGGGGGCTGCCATGCCTGCCGCCATGGCGCTTCCCGGATTGTGGTTGGTGGCTGCCTTAGTGGCTATGGGGCTCGGTTTGGGTCTGCCCTATATCATTCTGAGCTTGTTCCCGCGCTTGGTGGGGCTGTTGCCTCGGCCGGGGCAGTGGATGGAGTCGCTCAAGCAGGCTCTCTCTTTCCTCATGATAGGTGCGGCGGCTTGGTTGCTGGATGTGTATTTGAGCATGCACAGCGAGGGTAGCAGCCTGTCGGTGTTGCTGGGCATGGTGGGCATGGGCGCGGCGTGCTGGGTGTACGGTCGCTGGTGCCCAATGTACCGCAGTACGCTCAGCCGCATATGCGGTCTGATGGCCGCGCTTGCTTTGACGGCGGGCTCCGTTTGGCTCAGCATGCCGCGGGTGTCCAAAGCAGATGAGGAGCATGAACCATATTCCTCCATCTCATGGGAAGCATGGACGCCGGAGGGGATGAAAGCAGCGTTGGAGCAAGGTGATCCTGTCTACGTTGACTTTACGGCCAAATGGTGCGCCACATGCCTGGCGAACAAAAGTATTGCTTACACGGAAGAGGTGAGGCGCCTGCTTAATGAGCGCGGTGTCGTGCTGATGCGTGCCGATAAGACCAAGGACAACCCTGCCATAGATGCCGAGATGCGCCGCTTGGGGCGCAGCGCCGTTCCCACCAATGCACTCTACGTGCCGGACAAAGAGCCGGTGGTCACGCGTGAGCTTCTTTCCCCCGGCTATTTGCTGGAGTTTCTGCAGCAGCACCTGCCCCCGGCTGAGCGAGAAGAGTGAAAAAACCGCCCGGCGCGGGTAGGTGCCGGGCGGTCGTTCATGCCAAGTTCTGCAGTTCACTTGCCGAGACAAGCGATGATGCGTTTGCAGGCCTCCAGCACATTTTGGCGGCTGTTGAAAGCAGAAATGCGGAAGAAACCCTCGCCATGCGCGCCAAAACCGGCGCCGGGGGTGATGACGAGATGCGCCTCATGCAGCAATTTGTCGAAAAGTTCCCAACTGCCCATGCCCTGCGGCGTTTGCACCCACACGTAGGGAGCATTCCGCCCACCCCATACCTGCAGCCCGACTTGCCGACAAGCATCGCTGAGCAGTTTTGCATTGCCTAAATAGTGGTCGATGAGAGCCCACGTTTGTTGCTTCCCTTCCGGCGTGAAGAGAGCGGCTGCTCCGCGCTGCACGATGTAGCTCGCGCCATTGAACTTGGTGGTATGGCGACGGCTCCAGAGTTTGGAGACAGGCACGTCGTTGCCGGCTGCGTCTTTCCCCATGAGCTCGTGGGGGATGACAACGTAGCCGCAACGCACGCCGGTGAATCCGCCCTGCTTGGAGAAAGAGCGGAACTCAATGGCGCATTTGCGCGCCCCCGGGATGGCAAAGATGGATGTGGGCATCTGCGGATCGGTGATAAAAGCCTCGTAGGCGCTGTCGTAGAGAATGATGGCGCGCTGCTCCATGGCGTAGTCCACCCATTTTTGGAGTTGTTCGCGGGTGGCGGCGGCGCCGGTGGGGTTATTCGGTGAGCAAAGGTAAACGAGGTCGACGTGCCCCTGCGGCACCTCCGGTACAAAGCCGTTCTCCGGCGTGCAGGGCAGGTACACGAGTCCCTCATAAGAGCCATCCTCTCGAGCTTCTCCTGTGTTGCCTTGCATCACGTTGGTGTCTACATACACAGGATACACAGGATCCGGCACGGCAATGACGTTGTCGTGTCCGAAGATGTCCAAGATGTTGCCGGTGTCGCACTTTGCACCGTCGGATACGTAGATTTCATCAGGCTGCACCTCAATGCCGCGCTCCTGGTAAGAAACACGGGCGATAGGCTCTCGAAGCCACTCGTAGCCTTGCTCCGGACCGTAGCCGTGAAAGGTCTCGCGGTGAGCCTGATCCTCCACCGCCTTGTGCATGGCATCAATAGCTACCTGAGGCAGAGGTTCGGTGACATCCCCAATGCCGCAGCGGATGATTTGCGAAGCGGCATCCGGGTGTTCTTGGGCAAAGGCTGCCACACGACGACCAATTTCGGGGAAGAGGTACCCCGCGCGAAGTTTGAGAAAGTTATCGTTGATTCGTGCCATAACGGCGGGAATTATGCACGCAGGGGCGGCTTTTGGCAAGTCAAAACATGTGGGTGAGAAGGTGAATGAATTGCGGATGTCACATCCCGAAAACTATCCATAGGTTCAAGTCTTCTCCCTGCGTGTCAAAGCTATTGGCTTTCAATAGATTATTCTATCGTGACATTTCATATTTTTTTATTGCATTTTCATTCGATCCTTTAAGCTGATTTTCTCTTTATTCTCATCATATTAGGAGCCTTTGTCCTGTGTTCATCTCTTTTCAAAAACGATATGCGCGTATATACCATGCATAATATTGATGACAAACAAACTGGAATATAATTTACCCTCTCATTTGAAAGGATGACTTTTCCAAAATTGGAAAGTATTAAGATGCAAAAAGCCCAATGAAAAAAAGGGATGCAGAGGTTTTACCTTGACATCGCATTTGAAAAGAGATACGCTGATTTCAGTGTGTCGGGGTTGGGTGCGCAGTCCCACAGCGTTTTACCAGGACAGCCGGGGGCGAAGCGGTACAAATGCAGAAAAAGCCCTGATCCCGACATGACGAGTTTTTAGAGACACCCAATTTATCGTTCGCAACATGAATACGGATAAATTCCTCGTTGGTTCGAGCGCGAAAGGCACGATGAGAACGCGCAAGCACGGGTTTGCTCTGGTGGCCACGCTCACGCTCATGATGCTGCTTGGTCTCATTGCCGTGGGCATTTTGGCCGTGGCTTCCTCGCAGAATCGCATCGCAGCGCAAACCATCTTGCAGGCCGAGGCGCGCCAGCACGCTCTCATTGGACTGGATGCGGCCATCGCTGATTTGCAGATGGAGGTTGGCCCCGACCAGCGCGTCACTGCCTCCTCCGGCATTCTCTCCGAGGATCCCTCAACCCCTCAGCACATTTTAGGCGTTTGGAACAGCTGGCAGGCCCCGCTCTACGGCAGCAGCGGCGGGGCGACTATTGGCTCCACCTACACTCAGGGGCGTGCCTCCATGTTCCGCCGTTGGCTTATCTCCTGCAACAATGCGGCGACCCAGCGCCAGTTCCAGGCCATCTCCGACCTCGGTCGCTCCAAGCCCGGGCAGCGCATCTGCATGGTGGGCGAGGGCACGTTAGGCGCCAAGGCCAGTGACCGGGAGTACGTCTATGCCGATCTCATCTCCATGCCCTCTGCCGGTCGCAATGAAACCTGTTTTGCGTGGTGGGTAGGAGGAGAAAACCAGAAGGCCAATGTGGCGGTGAAGGATCGCGAGCCCACGAATGACCCCGTGGAGATTCTGCGTCGCACTTGGGATACGCCTGCTCCCGATTTCGGAGGCAGTCAGAACTTCTCCTTTATGCCGGAAAAGATTGATAACCCCGAGAAGATACTCACTCTGCGCACGCTCCCATTGGTGGATCGTGGTTCTGTGCCTGCCGGCACTCCCTATTTCTTCGATGCTACCACCTTTTCCTACTCCCTGCTCACGAACGTCCGCGATGGCGGTCTGAAACTCGACCTGAATACGCTGCTTAACAAACGTGACCTGCGCGGCACTCCATTTCAAGCTCGCCATGATCAGGATTGCCCCATTGCAGAGGGCGAGGGCCTGCCAACCGGTACCGAAGCTTCCATGCCCATTGGTTCCTGGCAGGTGATGCACGCTTACTACAACATGTGGCCTGATGGCTCCGGTAGGAATGAGGACTTTGAGAGCTCCCGTCTCATGGGTAACGTCACCAATTCCTACTCCCGCATGGTTGGTGATCTCGTCAGGGCTGAAAAAAAGGCTCTCTCTGGCAAGTCGTACAATGTCACCTATTTCAGCGATCGAGTTGAGGAAGGCGATCTCAAGGCTGGTTATGCTCGCGTCCCCATTTTACTTTCCTTTATCGCGAAATACGGTCTTTCGGTGACAAAACCCCAATGCACGTGGGGCAACAAGTGGCCGTCGCCAGGGGAGGGCAAGGATAATGATCTCTGGATGAATGCGGGCACGCGAGGGGAGGCGGTTTGCTATGCGCCGGTGGTATTGTGGTGGAATCCCTATAACGTCCAGATGCGAGTAGGAGCCAAGAAACTCTGGATGCATTCTCTCCCGTATCGCACGACGAACATCACCTATGCTGAGGGGCAGGAGGGTAACAACTGGAGACGGCTTTTCATGTTGCAGCCCACTGATACCGGAGGATATAGAATTGATGACACTATGTGGAGGGGACAGCGCCATTTTTTTGGCAATGACTGGGGAAATTATTTCGTATCTTCGAAAGAAGACCAGACCTCCGAAATTATTTTTGAACCCGGCGAGATTCTGCTCTTCTCTATGGCCGAGGGGTTTGACAACATGAATGCGGAACGTAAGTTAGTGGAAGCTGGGATTAACCCCGGTGATGGAAGAGATGACGTGAGGTGGACAATGTCGTTGCCCCAGAACATTCCTTTTGTGCAGGGGGACCAAGTGGGCTATCTTTACAATTATTTCGCCTCTGTTGGTGAGCATGAATAT
This sequence comes from uncultured Akkermansia sp., assembly GCA_947589295.1. Lineage (GTDB taxonomy): Bacteria > Verrucomicrobiota > Verrucomicrobiia > Verrucomicrobiales > Akkermansiaceae > Akkermansia. Next base: position 5,156 of record CANQBZ010000038.1, on the reverse strand, counting down.
GCGGGACAAATCAACCAAAAAAATCTCAGAATCGCCTTCGAGACGAGTGGAAGCTATCATAGTATTCAGCGAAACAACTCTCAGTATCTTGAGTCTTATCTCGGCAAATTGAGCGACAAGAAATACCTGCATGACACTGCTGGCGAAGACTTAGGTCCGTCAATGCGCGAGATGTTCGTTGTCCCGCACGGCTACAACGGCGTAGATACGTCAAAGGCTGAAACAATCACAGAGCGTACAATACTCAAGGAGGCTCGTCCCACTGCGCTCGTTGATGCCTACCCGGGAGCGGAGGGCATTTCTCCTTATGTCTTTTCTCTGGGGTGGTATGATTACGATACCGCCTCTGTGGATGACCTGACTTTTATGGGGGGAAAAGGTAACGCTGTGCCTCAATTCAGATGGGAGATGTACGGTTCTGATGGTGACGAGGACCCGGAGTATTATGCAGCTGCCGGAATAGCTCCTAAGTCATACAACAGGGAATTGCTGAATGCGGTATCAATGTTTCGTGGAAAAGATTATCGGACGAGAAGCTGGTTGCACTCCAACCCGGCGTTGGGCGGTGGTGCGCTCTACAAGCCGGATGATCAGATGCGTCAATACCATCCCTTCCAGCTGGCGGCGTACAAGCTAACGGATAGGACCGCCATGGACATGTTGAATAGGAAGAACGGCATATACGGCATACAACACTATTCCACAGGCGGCGGCGAGGCTGTGAGTTTCATTTCGGTGCTGGAGCTGCCGGTGCATCCGCCGTTCTCCCTGGCGGGATTTGCGGGCATGCGATTGAAGCCCGGGTGGTACGGAGATGATGATTTCGGTGACAAAAAAGCGCTTTCGCAGATGCGGCGCATGCAATACCAAGCGGGTGTACCTGGCGTAGGCATCGGCAATTCGTTTGCTGACCCGACTATACCGGCGGACGGGGTGTATGCCTTTCATCAGACGAATATTGACTCATCTGTGGCGAGCAATGGTCAGCTCTTTTCCGACTTTTTTGACCACGGATTCATCATCAACGATGCGCTGTGGGATCGCTGGTTCTGCTCCTCGGTCTCGGACATGCCGAGCAAGAGCGGGCGAGTGTCGGCGCGCGACACGCTGGAGGCTTTCGTGAGCGGAAAGGAGGACCTGCCCGTCTCGCGCTACAAGAAGGTGCGCAGCTCTGCCAGCCAGGAGCAGATGATAGCGCGCATCATGGCCAATGACGGCTGGAAGTGCATTGCGAGCTACCTGATGGTGGAGGGCGGGTTCAATGTGAACTCGGTATCGGAAGAAGCGTGGACGGCTACCCTGATGGGGCTGGCCAAGCGAGAGCTGGTGAGCAACACGCAGGGCACATTGCACACCGTAGAGCATACGCCGAAGGAGAATGTGCTTTTCTCGCGGTTTGGGGTGTCCACTGCCGACCGCAGCCTGGACCTGCGCAGCGACTACAGTGTGCTGCTTGGGGCGGCCTTTCTGCGTCCGAGCATGCAGATGGCGACCGCCTGGGGAGACGTGCGCTCGCTCACCCCGGACTCCATCCGTGAGCTGGCGCGCGAGATTGTGAAGAAGGTGCGCGAACGCGGGCCTTTCCTGAATATGGCCGACTTCATCAATAGGCGCTTGGACGGGGGCACGGATGCCGCGTTGACCGGCGCGCTGCAAGCCGCCATAGATGCCACGCATATCAACGATAACTTGAACAAGGGAGAGTACCGTGTGGAGCCTCTTTCCGGGGATTTCTACAAGTTTCCGCGAGCGGAGGAGGGATCGATGTACACGGCGGCGCCCGGCTATCTCATTCAGAGCGATGTGCTGGCCTCGCTGGGCAACATTCTGACGGTGAGGGATGATACGTTCGTGGTGAGGGCGTACGGGTGCGTGCGCAGTGCGCGGCGGGCCATACTGGCGCAGGCGTGGTGCGAGGCGGTGGTGCAGCGCACCATTGAGTATGTGGACCCTGCCAACGCGCCCGAGGAAGGGAGCTACGACCCGGCTACCCAAGGCTCGCGCAATGCCGCACGCCCTGTCGAATCCCTCTCGGAGATCAACCGACTCATGGGGCGTAAGCTGCGTGTCGTCTCGTTCAAATGGCTCGACAGCTGGGACATCTAGACAGACAACAGGTGACTTTCGCGTAGCCCCAATCTCCGGCTCGCCTCATGATTTGCAGACAGGGCAAACGCATTTGGATGAAGTGGAAAAGTAGAGAAAGCTCTCGATTCGGTAGATCATCGTAAATGGCAACCGCTTTTCCAAAGGCGTTTGCCCTGTCTGCCTTTTAGTGCAGCTTGACACTTTATGTCACGCATGCTTTAATCTTCGCATAGTACGAAAACTCCCCTATGAAAACAAGCCCCGATTCCTCTTCCGATTTCGTCGCCAATGTGAAATACGGCTTCACACATTTCTTCACCTTCAGGGGGCGCAGCACGCGTCCTCAATTCTGGTGGTACTGCCTGTGTCTGTGGCTCATCAACACGGCCATCAGCATGCCTGCCAGTTTATTCATAAACGAACCAAAGGCATCCGGACTTGCCCCGGGTCAATCCTTTAATATCGCGCAAATTATTTGGCTCTCCCAATCTGCAAGTTACAAGGTTTACATGGTGGTCAGCACCATCATCGGATTCATTCTGGGCATTTCATTGCTAGCCGCCGCAGTACGACGTCTGCACGATGCGGGTTATTCTGCGACATTGGCGTATATTGTGAGCATAGCGAGCATTCTCCTGACAGCTTCGCTTTATCTGCTTTTATTTTCCACGTCCGATTTTGTTCTTTTAGTCACAGAAAATTCAACGACTGCGGCGATCCTGTTGGCAACAGCTCTATTAGCATATGTGGTCATGTTGGTCATGGGGATCATTGTGCTGGTGCGTCTGGTCATGCCATCTGAGCCACGAGACAACGCGTACGGACCGTACGTCGGCAGGGAAAAGTGATGTCCATGGAGGAACTCACTCCCATTTTTATTCTCGGCCCGACCGGCTGCGGCAAGAGCCAACTTGCCGTGGAATTGGCGGAGCGCATGGGATGCGCTGAAATTGTGAGCGCCGATGCCTACCAAGTGTACCGAGATATGCCCATTCTCACCGCAGCGCCACGAGCCGGTGAGTTGGAGCGCGTGCCGCACCACCTCATCGGTTTTCTGGAGACCTGTGAAAACAATGATGCTGCCGCCCACGCACACCGCGCGGAACAAGTCATAACCGAGATTCAAGCGCGTGGAAACCGTCCTATTGTCACTGGAGGCTCCGGGCTGTACGTCAAATTCATCTCACACGGCATCTCCCCTGCTCCACCGTCAGATGCCACCCTGCGAGCCAAACTCAGCGCTCTTCCGCTGCAGGAGCTCGTGGCACGTTTGAAAGAGGCGGATCCGGAAGGAGCTGCACACACCAACCTGCAAAACCCCCGCTATGTGGCTCGCAACTTGGAAATCGTGATGGCCGGCGTCAAGCCTCTCTCGCATTGGAAGAAAAATTGGCAGCACGCCCCGGCCGGTCCTGGGTTTATCCTCACGCGTGAGACGCCAGAACTTGATGAGCGTATTGCGCAGCGTGCCCATAGCATGATTGAAGACGGCGTCGTGGACGAAGTGCGGGCGCTCGGTGAACTCTCTGCCACAGCTTCCAAAACTCTCGGCCTAAATGAAGTGCAATCCTTTATCGCCGGCGAAGTGACGCGCGACGAGTTGGAACAACGATTGACCCTCATCACTCGCCAGTACGCCAAACGCCAGCGTACCTGGCTGCGTCGCGAGTCATGGCTCATTTCCGTGGATGCGCGTCATGCCCCGGTTGAACGCGTCCTGAACGCGCTTTTCCGGGACAACCGCACTTGAGAGAAGTTAAGCGACGGAGAAAACACTCTCATTGGCCGAGATCACTGTCACACGCATCAAAATAAAACTGCGCAACGCGCACGTCATCAATAAATCGTACATCGTACATAGACGCCACCGCTTTCCCGCGCAGCGCGCGCGAATTCCTCAAATCGTACATCGAAAATCGTACATCGTACATAGGCAGACCCCGTCTGCCACCGTCGTCCGTCGTACATAGCAACTGCATTTTCTAATGCGTTTGCCCTGATTTGCCCTGCTTTTTCCTTGACAGGTGCGCCTCTGCGGCGTATGTATTATTTCGTCAACATCATACCCATGGAAGAACGGACTCTTATTCTCTTTAAGCCGGATTGCGTGCAACGCAACCTTTCCGGAACGATTTTGCAGCGCTTGTTGGCAGAAGGTTTCACACTGCACGGCATCAAGATGATGCAACTGAATGACGAAGTATTACGCGAGCACTATGCGCACATTCTTGATCTGGTGATTGACGGGGAACCTCTCTTTCCGAAGCTGTCTGCCTTCATGCAGAGCAGCCCGATAGTGGCGCTTATTCTCGGTGGCCCCGGCGTGGTCACCCGGGTGCGTTCCATTCTCGGTCCCACCAACTCACAGAAGGCAGATAAGGGCACCATTCGCGGTGATTTCGGCACCAATAGCATGCTCAACATCTGCCACGCCTCGGATTCTCCGGAGAATGCACGCATTGAAATTGATCGCTTCTTCCGCAAGGATGAGCAATTTTAACCCGATTTTTCCGTAATGCGTTCCCTTTTCATCGCCTTCATTATAAGCGCAGTCGGTCTTGTCAGCCCGGCAAATGCCCAGGCTCCTGCCGCCGTACCGTCCCAAGTGGACAAAGTGCAAAATCCGGTGCTCAAGAAAGAAGTAAGGGCACTGGAGGAGGCTGCTGCGCTGATGGAAGCAGTGAGTGACGAAGAGAGCGCGAAGAAGGCGTCCGTCAAGATACGCAATCTTTTTCGTTCACTGCCACCACCCACCAGCGGTTCCCAAGCAGATCTCGAATTATGGGCTCGTGCACAAAATCGCTTCAGCGCCCAGATGTGGCGTATCATTAAGGAACCCTACTTCCAATCGCAAAAAATGCAGGAGATCTGGACCCTCGTCACCGTTCCTTACTCCCGCAAGGGCAGCGCGCCTAAATAAGCCTCTCCGGCCAGGGCAAACGCATTTGAGAGAGTTAATCAACAAGAAGATACTCTTGTTGACTTATACCATCGTTGATACGTATCAGAAATCGTGACAACAGCGGTCATCATGATGACGGCTCTAGAGGAATCTCTGCATACGTTAA
>CANQBZ010000037.1 GCA_947589295.1 uncultured Akkermansia sp. | reverse complement strand
CATGAATTTCTCCGTTACCCCCCCCCCCGTATTTGTTATTAGCTTATTGTAAGCGTTTTATCGCATCTGTGCTCACCATCGTGCTGATGGGGCTAGGCATGGCGAGTGGTCAGGAAAAGGAAACGGCGGCAGTCCCGCAGCAGGGAGTGGATCTCCTCTTCCCGGCAGGCACGGGGAAATGGGCGAAAGGCGCCAAGCTCAGCAAGGAGCAGAAGCGTGCCGCTTCCCTGCTTCAAAAACTCAAAGCCATTGAAAAAGGCGGTGACATCAATGCCGTGGACAAGCTCGGTCAGACTGCCCTCATGCATGCCGCCGCGCAGAACAACCGCCTCGCCGTTTGCTGGCTCGTAGCGAAAGGAGCGGATGCCGCTATCAAAAGCAAGAAAGGAAAGACAGCGGGCAGCGTGGCTCACGGGGACATGCGCGAATTCCTGACAGCGCTCGAGAAAGAAAAGCAGCCGCTGAGCCGCCAGGAAGCGCGCGACATGTACACATATCGAGGCATTACTCCGGGCGAAATTGGGGACGAGCTTTCTCCGGGAGCGGATGGGGTTTTTGAGCTGCGTGGGGCAAAGGCAGAGGACCTCAGCAAGCTGAAAAATGAGGAATGGCAGGTGGGTCGGCGTATGAGGGACCCCATGGAACAGGCCCTGCTTTACCGCATCGGCGCGCGTAAGTTCGTCCTTCCGAAGGACCTCTCCAGCGTGGAAGCAGAATCGCTGCAACTCCTCCGCGCGCTCGGGGTGAAGACGGACAAGGTCGATTCCGTGCTGCAAATAAAGATTGCGCTTCAATTGAAGCAAAAAGAGACCGTGCTTGCGCTCCTGAAACAGGATCCGACTCTGCTCCAAAATCCGGAGATATTCTCCTTCATCTCCGATGCAAAAATGCTGCAAGCTCTGCTGGACGCCGGACTGGACGCCAAGGACGAAAAGCTCATGGAGGCGGTCATCGAAAAGGGCGACGGGGCCATGCTGCGAACACTCCTCAAGTCGGGAGCAACGCTCCAGGACCCGGACAAAATTCTGAAGAAGTTCTACTACGAAGGCAAAGGCGCCGACTTTATCCTCGCTCTCATTGACGCCGGAGCCAAAGCCGATGTGAACACATTGTCCGTGTTCATGGAGCCACCCAAAGACACAAGGATGCTATACCAAGTTAATGCAACGCTTCTTCACAAAGCAGCAGATAAGTCTAATCTAAGCGATGTGCAACTGCTCCTTGCTCACGGAGCGGACCCCAATACGCCGGGCAAAAAAGTAAGAGATGGGCAAGAAGAACCCTACGGCATGACTCCGTTGATGGCAGCCGCCAATTCCTTGGATGTGGAGGAAAAAAATACAATGTACACCTCGGGCTCCGTGGGCTTGGTCGTAAGTTCCTTAACGCGGAAAAATGCTACACATCGCACCGAGATTGTGAGACGCCTACTGGATGCCGGGGCCGATGTGCATGCCAAAGATTCCGAGGGAAATGGCGTCATCTATTACGCCGTTCGCAATGCGTTCTACGCAGGAGCCCCTCCCCTCCCCCGCGCGAGCAAGAAAGCGGAAGCGGACATCCTGCTCATGGTAGAGCTGCTGATCAAGGCGGGGGCTGACGTGCCCAAGGACATCCTAGCTCGGGATGCGCTGCGCTCGGATATATCCCGTGCCGGACGGGAGAAGCTGGCCCTCATGCTTCTCGACGCCGGCGCCGACCCGCTGGCACGAAAGAAAGATAGTTGGACCGCCGGATGGACCACCCTCATGATCAACGGCATTTACGGTCCCAAGATTGCCAAGCGACTGCTCGATGCCGGAGTGGACCCGACCGTGAAATGTGGGGAGAAAGATGAAGAGGAATCAGCCATGAGTCTTGCCATGGAGCAAGGAGCGGTGGAGGTCGTCAAACTGCTCAAGGAAAAAGGAATCGCCCCCGGAGAACTCTGGGTCGTAAGCCCTGAAACGACAAAGTTCTTGCTCGAACTCGGCGCCCGCATCCCCAAGGACATGACGGATCGTCTCATGGGCGTTCTCTGTCCCCGTTACGCTGGTGGTGAGGTTCCCGACAAACTCAGCGAGGACTACATTGACATCATCCAAATTCTCAAACGCCACGGGTACAAGCCGGAGCTGATGGCGTGGGCAAAAAAAGTCAGCAGTGACCGTCATGCCTGGAAATACGTCAATTACCTCAACACCGAAGCCCTTCGCGCATTTTTCAAAACAGGCGAGAATCCGAATGAAGTCGACGAAAACGGCAACTCCCTTCTCGCCAACTTTATTTCCTCTGCAAAGTCCATGATTGCCGGCGTGCTACGCGCCTTTATTGAAGCAGGAGTTGACGTGAACAAGCCGATCAACCAAGATAGGCAAACCCCGCTTTTCTACGCAGAGTATGTGGAAACGATTGCCCAGCTCTTTCATGCCGGCGCCGGTGCGCGCGTGCGCGACGTCAAGGGAAGAACGCCTCTCTTTCCTTGCCACGTTAGCCGAGACGCTGACGCAGTGCGTCTTCTCATTCAACGAGGCGTCCGCATCAACGCACAGGACAACGAGGGCAACACCGCCCTCATGATGGCCGTGACAGGGGATAGTAGTGGCGTTCAAGCCCTTCTGGATGCCGGGGCGGATCCGAACATCAAGAATAAAGCGGGTAAAACTGCCTTGCAAATCGCCAAAGAGAAGAAAAAGGACAACATCATCAAACTCCTCCAAGAGCGCGGTGCGAAGGAGTGAGGAAAAGGCAGCCTTTCGCTTTCATGTAGCGCCTCAGCGTTTTCATGCCGCTCAACAGTCGAGTGACAATCCGCAGAAAGCAACACCTTCTTGCGTATTTGCGCATTTTCCGTTCGGCGCGTTCCTTCGGAGACTTTATTGTTGAGGCAATGCGCTCCAGACCACGCATGACCCAATAAAATTTCTCCGGATTCGTTTAATTTATTCCCCATGCGTTTCCAACAGACAAAACTGTCGACGGTGTGGAACAGTTAAGACAGCGCGCAAGCGCTGTCCGCAGGGCGCAGAGCTAGTGTGGTGACGAGGCGTCAAAGGAAGTAAACCCGACAAGATGTCAAACCATGAATGATTCGGCAATTCCGCTGCGCCCCGGCTCGGCAATCCCGCCGCGTCCAGCGCACTTGCAACCAAATCGTCATTTGTAAATAATCAACGCTTTGCGTTGTATGGTGCGCTGTTTTTTTTGCGTCTCCAGCGAAATTGACTGAGTCCCAACTTTTCACCGGTTTATCGCCGCATGGGGCGTTCGGCTCAATGTGGCACGGTGAGGGTTTGGGAGCGGTCGGGGCCAACTCCGACGGAACCCACGGGGCAGCCGATGATCTCTCCAAAGCGTTTTACGTAGGCTTGGCAGTTGGGCGGCAGTTGTTCCCACGCGGTGCATTTCGTCGTGTCCTGCATCCAGCCTGGCAATATCTCATAAATAGGTGTGCATTGTTCCCAGTCATCGATGAGGGCAGGGGGGCACTCCAGCGTTCGGTCGCCGAGTTTGTAGCCGGTGCAAATTTTAATTTCCTTGCAGGCGTCCAGTCCATCGAGGTTGGTCATGGCCATCTCGTTGAAGCCGTTGAACATGGCAGAGAAGCGCAGCACCACACCATCTGCCCAGCCGCAGCGGCGTGGACGTCCCGTGGTGGCGCCGAACTCGCGTCCCAACCCATGCAAGTAGTCGGCCAGTTGCGCATCCTCGGAAACGAAAGGCCCGGCGCCTACACGTGTGGTATAAGCCTTGCAAACGCCGATAATTTTGTGGATGCCGGTGGGAGGCACGCCGGAACCGGTGCAGCAGCCGCCCGCACTCGTGTTGGAGGAGGTGACGAAGGGATAGGTGCCAAAGTCTACATCCAACATAGCTCCTTGCGCGCCCTCAAAAAGGATGCTTTTGCCGGTTTTTACCGCACGATTCAACACGGGGATGGTATCGGTAATGTGCGCTCGCAGCTCATTCGCTGCCTCCATGACGGCGCAAAGGTTTTCTTGCGTATCAGCGGCAGGGTGGCCGAGGCGCACCAACTCATCATTGGCTGTGGCGATGCGCGCTGTAAGGACGGTCCTCAGGTGCTCCGGGTTAACAAGGTCGGCCATGCGGATGCCAATGCGGCGCACTTTGTCGGCGTAAGTGGGGCCGATGCCCTGTTTGGTCGTGCCGATTTTGTGGTCGCCTAGCGCTTCTTCTTGCGCAGCGTCAATTTCTTTATGGATGGGCAGTACGACGTGGGCTCGGTCGGAAAGCAGCAAGTTTTTCGGACTGATTTCCACGCCAAGTCCACGCAGATAGGAGATTTCTTCGACGAGAGAAGTGGGGTTAATGACGACGCCATTGCCGATGACATTCAGTTTTCCGGGCCAGAGAATGCCGGAAGGTACGAGGTGCAGCACGTATTTCTTGCCATGAGCAATGACAGTGTGTCCCGCGTTGCTGCCGCCTTGGCTGCGCACGACAATGTCTGCATCTTCGGTGAGAAAGTCGATCACCTTGCCCTTGCCTTCATCTCCCCATTGGGAGCCAATCACGAGTGTGTTCATAGTGTTTTAAGCTTGATATTTGCCAGCCTTGAAGTCCTCAATCAGCCCGATGAATTCACCGAAGAAATAGGTGGCGTCTTTCGGACCTGGAGCTGCCTCCGGGTGATACTGCACGCAAAAAATTGGCAGTGTTTTATGACGCAATCCTTCCACGGTGCCGTCATTGAGATTCATGTGAGTGACTTCGACTTCTGGTGGCAGAGACTCTGGATCCACAGCGAAGCCATGGTTTTGGGAAGTAATGGCTACTTTGCCCGTGCGCAAATCCTTGACAGGATGGTTGCCGCCGCGGTGACCAAACTTGAGCTTGAAAGTGCGTCCCCCGAAGGCTAAGCCGAGCAATTGGTGACCCAGGCAGATACCGAAAATGGGCAGCTTGCCGATGAGCTTTTGTATCTCTGCGTAAATATCCGGCAGAGCAGAGGGATCGCCCGGCCCATTGGAGAGAAACACGCCGTCCGGCTGCAATGCCAATACCTCTTCAGCCTTGGTGTGGGCAGGCACGACGGTCACGTCAAAACCATCCCGCCGCAGGCAACGCAGAATGTTGCGCTTGATACCGAAATCATACGCCACAACGCGATAGCGAATAGGCGGCAGCTCCGCGTAGTTCGAGAGATCGCCGGTTGTCTTGTTCGGCAGTTTCCAATCGCGGGATTCCTCTTCCCAATGGTAGACTTGGGGAGTCGAGACCTCAGTTACAAAGTCACTGCCGGCCATGGGAGCTGAGGCTTGCGCCGCAGCAACAGCCTGCTCAGCGTTGAGTTCGGTGGTGAGACACGCCCGCTGAGCGCCCTTTGTGCGCAGCAGTTTGGTGAGCTTACGCGTATCAATGCCCTCAATGCCGGGGATACCGTGGCGTGCCATCCATTCCGGCAGAGATTCACGGCAGCGCCAGTTGGAATGCAACCGAGCCACTTCCGCCACAGCAAAGCCGCGCACTTGGGGCTGGGCCGATTCATTGTCCTCTTCGCACACACCGTAGTTGCCGATAAGAGGGTAGGTCATCGTGACGATTTGGCCGCGGTAGGAGGGGTCCGTGAGCACTTCCTGGTACCCGGTCATGGATGTATTAAAGCAGGCTTCACCGGTTACCGTACCGGCGGCTCCGAAAGATATCCCCTCAAATATCGTCCCGTCTTCTAGCGCAAGTATTGCTTTCATCCCGTTATGTGTAGCCGAGGAACTTTAGCAAATTAGGTGATGAAACGCAAGACAAATCCGCTTGTGAAAGAACTTTTGGGGCCTCCGGAAAATTCGCTGAGACAGATAATGAAGGGATAAGAGATAAAATCGGCGCTTCAACCTTGCATTCCCTGCAACACTCGTTGCAGAATAGTGTTATGATCAAGCCTCTTTATGAAGGCAAGGGTTGGAGTGCCGATTTAACTCAGCCAAGATAGAATCCTCTCATGCAGATATCAAATGTGTACAAAGTAAATGCTGCGGCATTCATAACATTGATTACCTGTTCTTAAAATATGCCAAATCTTTTTCCGCACCTCCAGCGAAATTGACTGAGACCTATCGCCGTAGAATCATTCGCAAAAAGGCTTGCAAAGGGAGGGCAAGTTTGCTATACGTGTGCGCATGGGAGTTTTTGGGTCGCCTACATTGGTTTTGTTCGCCGTGCTATTTGTTGGCCTCGCATGTGGCAATTTGAGCATAAGGGGAGTCAGCTTGGGGAGTTCTAGTGTACTGTTCGCGGCATTGGTTGCCGGACATTTCGGATTGCACGTACCGGAAGGGATAACGGATGTTGGTACAGCGATTTTCGTGTATTGCGTGGGATTAGGTGTGGGCAACCGTTTCTTTGCTTCGTTAAAGAGCCGGGGAAAGTACCTCATGATTCTCGCGATATTAGTGGTGGGAGTGGCATGGTTGACAGCGTGGGCGCTGGGGAGTGCGCTCGGCATGGATTCCGGCACCGTGGCCGGACTTTTTGCCGGTGCTTGTACAAGTACGCCCGCCCTCGCCGCCGCCATCGAGTCGCAGGGGAGCCAAGCATCGGGTGTGAATATTGGGTATGCCGTGGCGTATCCGTTCGGCGTTGTAGGGGTGGTGCTTTTTGTGCAGCTTTTGCCACGCATTCTGCGTCAGAATTTGGATGACAACTCGGGGAAGGGGGCCGAGGCTGAGGACAAGCACACCATCATTTCCCGTGTGGTGCAGGTGACCAACCCGGAACTCATTGGCTGCTCCATCGGTTCGTTTTGCGGGGAGAAAAATCTGCGTTGCCGCATCACCCGCATTGCACGCGACGGAGCGCTTATGCCTCTGCAGAAGGACGATGCTTTTACGGAGAATGGAGAGATATTGCTCGTGGGGGAGCGTGAAGATTTAGAGCGGGAGGTGCCCTGTTTCGGACATGTGCGCTCAGCTAAGGGACGCCCGCGCATTTACACCGATGAGCGTGCCGAGCTTATTGTGCTTTCTCGCGCCATGTGCAATAAAACGCTCCGCGAGCTTGACTCTCTTGGTCAATACGGTATCGTCATTTCGCGCATCACTCGGTTGGGCCTCACTTTCATCCCCACGGCCGACACCGAAGTTCAACGCAACGATGTACTGCGCGTGGTAGGGGCGCCGGAGGCTATCGAGTCTTTCCGTCGAGAGTGTGGACACCGCAGCACAGCACTTAACACAGCCGATATCCTCTCTCTGATGGGTGGGCTCATGCTGGGTGTTCTGCTCGGGAAAATGCAGTTCAGCTTTGGCGGAGACTCCTTTTCGTTGGGTATAGCGGGAGGCCCCCTCGTGGTGGCTTTGATTCTCGGCCATTTTGGAAAGCTTGGTCCTATTGTCGGCTATATTCCACGTCCCACTCGCGTGCTGCTCATGGAGTTCGGTCTGGTGCTCTTCCTAGCCGGGGCCGGGGTAAAGGGTGGTGCCTCGCTGGTAGAAACCTTGCGTGCCAACGGTCTCTCCATGTTCCTAGTGGGAAGTGCCGTCACGCTTGTGCCCATGGTTGTTTCCTACGTCGTGGCACGTCGGTTGATGCGCATGAGCTTGGCGGAAACACTCGGCGGCATTTGCGGGAGTATGACCTCTACACCTGCGCTCGGAGCCATCACCGCAAAAACGGATTGCCAAGAACCTGTCATTGCCTATTCAACGGCTTATCCGGCTGCGCTTATTCTGATGACCGTGCTCGCCAAATTGCTCTGCGATTTAATTTAGCGAGCGCGCGTGCGGAAAATGTCCACACGCATGCAAGTAAAACTTGCAAAAGCGAGTGAAATGTAGTAGCCTTTGCGCGGGCAAGATGCGAAGCGCCTCGTGCCCCCGTCATGCAAAGAAACGGGTGGACAGGTTGCTTCATCTTCGCCTTTTAACTGCTACCGATACTATGACCACAAATCAGAAAAGTCTCCTCAAGATAGCCATTGTGCTCATCATCAGTTTGTCGATGTTGTTTGTTCCGTTTGAAGCGCTTGGGGCGCCGATCAATCCGGTTCAGGCGCGCGTGGTGGCGCTCTTTCTCTTTGCCGCATTGATGTGGATTTTGGAGCCGATTCCGATTTGGACTACATCCACGCTCGTCATTGCCATAGCTTTGCTCGGCATCTCCAACCAGTCCCTCACTTTCCTGCGTCCGGATCGCTACGACAAGGCCGAGGTGAGCTCTATCGTGCAGGATGCCATCGGTGCTGATGGGGCGGTGAGTTCCGAATTTGTGCGCCAAATCCAGGACTCCGTGAATACGCGCCTCACAAAAAAGCCCACTGTCAATGAGCAGGAAGTGCGCATGACTCTCGGCTTCCAGATCATGGATTTCAGCGAAAAGGCTAAGAAAAGCAACGACTTGGCGGCGGCTCAGCAGCTCCGGGATGCCCACCACCGCCTTTATTCCCCGGAAATTTCCTCACGTATCCACGGTCTCAAGTTTGTGAACCTGATGCAGCAGAAAACGACGATGGCGACCTTTGCAGACCCGATCATCATCCTGTTTTTGGGAGGTTTCTTCCTGGCGGCGGCAGCGACGAAGTATCGCTTGGACATCAATCTGGCGCGGGTGATGCTGCGGCCGTTTGGCACGAACCCGAAGTACGTCATGCTGGGGCTGATGGTCGTGACGGCGCTCTTCTCGATGTTCATGAGCAACACGGCGACGGCGGCGATGATGCTTGCCATTCTCACGCCGGTGCTTTCTCTTTTCGGCCCCAATGACCGCGGGCGTGCAGCGTTTGCGCTGTGCATTCCCGTAGCGGCGAACATTGGAGGCATCGGCACTCCCATCGGCACGCCGCCCAACGCCATTGCTTTGAAAGCCATGCAGGATATGGGACTCTCCATCACGTTCGGTAAGTGGATGCTTTTCGGCGTGCCGTTTGTCATCGTGATGCTGCTGGTAGGGTGGTTGATCTTGGTCAAAATGTTCCCCATCCAGCAGAAGGAACTCAAGCTCGAGGTGGGAGGAAGCTTCCTCAAGACACCGAAAGCCATCGTGGTTTATGTCACTTTTGCTGTCACCATCGCCCTGTGGTGCTTTAGCGAGAACTTCAAGCTTGGACTGGATTCCAACACGATAGCCATCATTCCCATCGCCGTATTCGCGGCGACCAAAGTCATCACCAAAGATGATCTTAAATCGATGAGCTGGGATGTGCTTTGGCTCGTGGCCGGCGGTTTTGCTCTGGGTGTTGCGCTGCAGGAGACCGGTCTGGCGAAGGATATGATTGACGCCATTCCCTTCGGTACGTGGAATCCCACGGTGCTTATGGTCGGTGCGGGCTTCATCTGTCTTTTCATGGCCACGTTCATGAGCCACACGGCTACGGCTTCGTTGCTCATGCCGATATTGGCCGGGGTGGCCGGGGCTATGATGCAATCTCACAGCATGGATGGAGCCGGAGCTATCGGTCTGCTCTGTTCCATTGCGTTTGCTTCATCGTTGGGCATGGCTCTGCCGATTTCCACGCCGCCCAATGCGCTCGCCTACGCCACCGGGCTGGTGGAGCAAAAGGGTATGGCTATTTCCGGCACCATTCTCTGCTTGCTCGGTTTGTTCCTTACCTTTGTGCTCATGTATTTCCTGCAGAGCATCGGTTTCTTTGCTATGTAACTCCGCTTCATGATTACCCTGCCGGATCACATCATGCGCCCGCTCAAGCGGGTCAACCGGGTCTATTTTACAGACCCGGACCGCATTCTTGCCATTCCGGCGGGTGGGGAACTCGTGCGGCAGAATGAGGAGTGTCACCGCCTTTTTCTAGTGCTCAGGGGCAACTTTGTGGCCTACCGGCGCTCTGACACTTTCGAGGGTTCAGAGTTGCCGGCGGAAACCCAAGTGCGTGGGCAGGAAGTATTCCGTGCTGAGCCGCGTTCTTACGTGTGCGTACAATCCTTCTTCTCGCGCTCTTACCATAGCAGCTACCACATCGTTGCGTTGGAGGATGCCGAGGTGGCATACATCGATGATCGCACGCCGGCCGTGGAACCGGAAATTTACGGCTCTCTGGAGCAACAGTTCATTCCAGTGCTTGTACACGAGCTTGCCGCGCGCAATTTCCGTATTTTCACCCATGTGTCGGAGAAGGAGGAGGCTGTGCGCCTCTTGCAGCGCGCGGAAATGGCTGCGACGCTCGGACAGCTTTCGGCGGGCATTGCGCACGAGCTCAACAATGCTGTCGGCGTCATTTCTCGCCGTGCCGATTTTGTAGCCGAACATCTCACTGCATTTTTGAATGCGGATGCCCCAAAGAATGCCGAGCTCTTCCGTCTGGGGTACGAGGACGACTCCTTCGTGGCCGCTGCGGACATTCGCTCGCGAGCCCGCCAATTCGAGCGTGAATGGGGCTTGTCCCAAGAGGCAGCAAAGGTGCTTGCTCATGTGGCGAGCGGCGCAGATGAGTTGACGAAGCGCGGCGCATCTTTTGTGAAGCATGTGGGGCAGAATTACCGCTTTTGGGAGTTAGGGCACGACCTGCGTGACTTGCAAATGGCTGCCCGTCACGCGTCAGGCATTGTGCGTGCGGTGAAGTTGCTTGGCGGCGGCAGTAGCAGTCGGGCTGATGGAGTGAGCGTGAATCAATCCGTAAAGGATGCTCTCAGTCTTCTAACTAATCGTATCAAGAATATGCAGGTGAGCGTGCAATTCGGCGACGTGCCGACTATTTTTGCCGACGTCACTGAACTTGTGCAGATTTGGACCAATATCATCAAAAATGCGTGTGATGCCATGGAACAGGCTGACACGCCGCAGCCGGAAATTTGCATAGCCACGGCTCACATCCATGCGGATGGTCTGCAGTTGCTGCCGACGGAGTACGTGGCCGTCGCCATTTCCAATAATGGTCCCCCTATCCCGGAGGAAATACGCGACAAGATTTTTCAACCAAGCTTCACGACAAAGAAGCTTGGTTTGGACTTCGGCCTCGGGCTTGGCCTCTCCATTGTACGCCGACTTGTGGACAGCTACGGCGGCACGATTGAACTTCATAGCACTGACTCTACCACTACATTCACCATTAACTTACCTACCACACAAATCCATGGATAAAATTCATATCATCTGCGTCGATGACCAGCCCGAAGTGCTGGATTCCGTCATGAGGGATTTACGCCCTCTTTCTGAACATGTGCGCTTGGAGGATGCTTCAGGCACGGCAGATTGCCTGCGCTTGATCGATCAAATCGACTCCGAGGGTGGGCACATCGCTGTGGTCATTTCTGATCAGGTGATGCCTGGGGAAACTGGCACTGACCTGCTGGGGAAGGTGGCAAAAGATCGCCGATTCCGCCACACGCGCAAGATCCTTCTCACAGGGCAAGCCACGCATGCCGACACCATCAATGCCATCAATGAAGGGCAGGTAGATAACTATGTGGAAAAGCCGTGGGAGCCCGAAAAACTGCTGAGCACGGTGAAGCGCTTGCTCACGCTTTATCTCTTGGATGCCGGGATCGACTATAAGCCCTACATGAGCATCATTGATGCGCCGACTCTTCTATCTAAGTTGCACTGATCCTCTCCTGTTTCCCTATGAATAAGCAAATATACCTCATGGCCGCAGTTGCATGGACTGCTGGGACTGTGGTCTCTGCCGCTACCCTTTCTGATCGTGTGGATGATCAGGTAGCAAGAGCAAAAAAAGCGTTCATCCTTTATGAAAAACCGGAGAGTTTTGTACGCAAGGTCAAACTTTCCTGGCTGGAACAGTTTCAATTGGCGGCCGTGCAACCGAATGGCAGCAATGGTCTGCACCTCAAGAAAGGAGCCTCACCGGTGAATCAGGAATTCCGCCGCTCGTGGGTAGGACTTACTGCTGATTTCAAGGGAAATACCACATTCCGCACCTGGGTGCGTCTCGGAGGATTGCCGGAGCGTGAGACTTTCAAAAGTGGTCGTACCAAACGCAACTTTACCTACACGAGTCTCTTCGAGTTGTGGCTTAAAAAAGATATCGACTCGGTCAAGGGACTCAGTGTGCAAGTGGGTAAGATCAAATCGCTTTTCACAACAGATTATTCCATTCTCAGTTCATCGCTCGCTTGCATTGAGCGCTCTGTCATTTCCAATCAATTTGCGCAGGATTCCAACTGGGGAATTGATGTGACTTATGCGCCCAACAAGAAAGACAAGGTCTATCTGCAATTCATGGCTAATGACCGTGCCAGCGCCACTAAAAATCCCGGCCACACTGATGAATACACTGATGGGCGGGGATTCTCCGGGGAGTTTGGCTGGGAGGACAAATGTTTTATTATTCTGGGCGCCTCCCACAAATACCGCGTTACGGATTCTGGCTACCATGCCCTCTCTGCCCAGTACTTGCATGATTTCGATAATGCTTACCACAGTAAGCACGATCCTGGGGCCAATTACTTTGGACTTGGATTTCAGGATGCCGTTTCGCTGGGCTATGAGTTCAAGCATGGTCGTTTCTATTTCCTGTCCAACCTTGTCGCTGCCTTTGAACAGGAGACCGGTAAGGGTACCAACAATATTGGGCTGCAGCTCCAACCCATGTACTCTGTCACTCCGCACATAGATATCATCTTCCGCTACACTGGCATGACAGGCCATGGAGCATGCAAGCTTGGTGCGGATCGCTATATCTGCACCCAGACCACGGCCCCCTCTTGGGCTGACAGTATCAACGCCTTTTATTTCGGCGCGGATTTCTACGCTTCGGCTAAGGATAAAAATGCGCTGAAATTCATGGTTGGCGCGGAGTACACTACCGCCCGCTCGGAAGGCGCGGATTGCTACAACGGCTGGACCTTTAGCTCAGCTGTGCGCTGGAGTTTCTAGACATCAAGTGGAATCTCTTGCGTGTGGTGCAGTAGGCAGATCGATCCAATGTGGAGATATGAGCAGGGGTTGCATGGTGCAAAAATCGGCTTCATCAAGAAGGCATGCCGAATGTAGAAGATGCATTGGCTGGAGAATCGTGGTTAGTGCGTTCATAGGTCTTATGACCTCATGTCAAACTACAGATTTTGACCGCATTCCACGGACCGGATTTGTGACGCACTATAAAAAGACGGACCATAGCCGCATGCCGTTTGACTCATATTGGGACATTTCCGATAATACAGATTGGGATCAGCGCGTGTTAGGCGAAAAACATAAGTCTAATCCCATCTATGTAGCTCCGGTCACTCTGGAGTATTTTGACGGCATGCCGCCCAGCTTAAAAGGGAGGCGCGAAATAGAGAAACTGGCCGCATATTTCGATGCGAGACTCAAAGCCGTACTCGGCAAGCTGGATGCTCAAAATAACACGTTCCATCTTGTTGCTGCCCCACAGTCGGATGCTTATACCGTGCAAATAGCGCTTTTATCAGCCAAAGCAGCTAGACCTCTGGAAAACATCGCAGGGGATGCAGCTGGATTTTTCGTGAGAGGCGCTGGTTTACTCACAGCGACTGACAGCGATTCTAAGGGGAGCATCTCCATGGGGGCTCGCTATTATGCCCCGGGGGGCAAATTAGTGGCTGAGGTAGCTGATTTCCAATATGGGCGAACATCGCTTTTCGGCATGCTGCTCGTAGACCTTAAGGATTTTTCACTTTTTGCCTATCAACGCCGAACAATTGACCAATGGGTTGATGAATTTGCCAAGCTGTTCACTACTACGCATGCTACTAAAGTCAAGAAACCGCTTTTCTCGTTGAATCCGGTATGATCGAGGCAACCGCATAATTTCATGCCCGTTTTTCCCCGTTCGGAACACTCATTTTTGTCCGAATGCGCAAGATTTCCTTTGAGTGTGAATTGCAAGAACAAATGGGTCTCAGCGGATTTGCCAGAGACCCATGCTGACGCCCGGAGAAGATAATGTGCTTGCCTTTTCGAGCAACGGAGCTATAACGAGTCTGGGTGTCTTGGTTCACAGCGTCTTGGTTTGTTTTTAACGGAATTACTCTGGCATGCTTTGAACTTTTTGGCACCCTTTTTTGTGCCGAAAACCTGTTGCATTTAATTTTGCAATGTCCATTAAAACCATCGCAAGCCATCAAGTTATAGTTGCCGCAAAACACGGATTAAAAATATCGCAAAACACAGGACAAAGGTGCGGAATAGGGAGATTCTGTAAGGGGATGAACGAATTAAAACGAAATTTTGCATATCACAAAATATTGGATATTAGGTTTTAATAAAGATAACCTTTCAAATTTTCGTTGAATTTGGGGTTAAATTGACGCGAAATTCGATTTTTTCAATAGAGGAAAATTTGGCGCGTTGCAAGGATGGGGAAAGCAAGGCAGGAACCTGACGGCGCCTATTTACGAATGTATGACTTGGAATCACCTTTGCGCGTGGGCGGTGACGGAGACAAAGTCGGTGTTAGGAAGGATGAACTTGCGGAGCTGCACCGTGGCGGCCGTCGCTCCGAACTCCTGCACGCAACAGACGGCGAGTTTGTGCGCCAGCGTTTCCAGCAGGGCAGAGGGTGCTGCCTGAGCCAACTGAATGAGGCGTCGGGAGAGGGCGTCGTAATCGATGGTGTTTGCGATATCATCCTTCATGTCACCGAAGGGGAGGGGGGGAGTGATCGAGACCTCCGCCTGCAAGGGCTGGGGCGTGGCGCGCTCGCTTTCCGGAACCCCCAGACAGCAGGTGAAGGAGAGTCCATGCAGCTGCACTTGATCCTGAGGGAGAGAGCTACCGTTACGCTGCATGAGCGCCTGCAAAGCGCCTAGGTGCGGTACCACGAGATCGGGGACAGCCTCGCAGAGCTGAGCAGCATTGTTGTAGCCGGTCAGCACACCGATGGCGAAGACCCCGGCGCAGTGGGCGGCCGCCATGTCGTGCTGCATATCGCCGATGAAAGCGGTCTGGTGCGGGTCGAGACCATGCTGGGCAAGAAGGGTGTGGATGTGAGCCTCCTTATTGAGGATGCCGGTGTGCAGCCCCTCAAAGTAGTCAAAAATGCCGAGTTCTTTTGCCTGGCGGTCGAAAGCAAGGGAATCCATGCTGGAGAGGATGAAGCAGCGGATGCCGCGTGCCCGGCAGTAGTCCAGGAATGCACGCGCATGCGGCAGCACGGTGACAGGCTCCGCTTCCGGCGAGTTCAAAATATGCCGATAGTGATTCTCGAGCTCCTCAATGGGAACTCCCGGCGTTTTCCATGAATAGTAGGCGGGGTAGGGGAGTTGAAATTCTGCGCGGAATTGTTCGCGGTTCAGCGCAGGCAAACCATACTGTGAAATCACGTAGTTGGTGGCTTGCAGCGTGAGAGTCAGATCATCGCACAACGTGCCGGACCAGTCGAAAATTAATGAGGAAAACATAAGGCGGAAAACTATTTTTTTGTGGAAGGCGTTGGAGCCGTTTTAATGTTGTACTTGATACTATATTTTCGGATGGCCTCCTTGAGCGCCGGGTTGACAAAAGGGTTGTCTTTGCCGTAGCGCGCCCATGGACCACCGGGAACAAGAGAAAAATCGACAAAACGCCAATGTACGACGGCGCTGCCCCCGGGAATACCCAAGTAGTCGCGCACTGCGGGGGAAATGTCAATGCCAGCGCCGTTGTTTTGTGTGTTACGCGGACGTTTCCCTTTGAAAACGTATTCCCAATCATCGGTGACAAAGGGGCCGCAGTCCTCCCACTGGGCGAAGCAATAGCGCCCTTTGTAATAAATCTGCACCCAGGTGCCACGGCATACGGATTCATATTTGCCTTCTTTGTCGCGGCGGTACCACGGGATGACCCTCTCTGCTTCCGGCTTGGGGCCGCCGCGTTCGATGTCATTATACGGCAGAGCCACGTAGAAGGGGTTGAGCCGGGGCCGAAAACCGAGAGGGGCAAAGGTGATAGGATCGCGTTTTTTGGGGTCGGGGTCATCGTAGCCGCCGTAGTTGTCGTCC
The DNA here is from genome assembly GCA_947589295.1 of uncultured Akkermansia sp. GTDB lineage: Bacteria > Verrucomicrobiota > Verrucomicrobiia > Verrucomicrobiales > Akkermansiaceae > Akkermansia. The sequence goes on along the minus strand of CANQBZ010000037.1, from coordinate 5,478 downwards.
CAAGCGCTATCCCAGCTGCTGGCTGTGTTTGGAACGGGGTTGCGGGCCGTAGCACGCTCGCCGATGAAGAAGTAGGTGGCTGTGATGTCGAAGTGCCAGGGGAAAGCTCCGCGACGCTGCGGGGTAGGGTGTTTCTTGGGGTCGGGGAAATTCTTGCGCTTGCTTTGGTCAATTTGTGGGCGTAAAGGACCATTTTTGATGGCTAACTCGCGCAGCTTTTCCTCGCTCACCGTGCGGGGATGCGTGGGAGCGGGCGAGTAGTGCAGCGTCCGTTTAGTGCTCGCCCCTTTTCGTTCCACTGGCGTCTGCCCGGTAATGCCAACAGCCCCACATGGCAAGGTTGCCAGCGCCGATATCAGCGTGGCGACCAATGTGATGCACGGCGTGGAGTATCTCATAGCGGGGATGCCGTGGGAGGGGTATCAGCCGTTGTGCAGGATTGTGGGGCGGGGATGCAGCAACTTGTCCGGAGCATCCAGATTGTAATGCAAGCCGCGGGATTCCTGGCGGCGGATGGCGCAGTCGATAATAAGCGAGGCCGTGAGCGCCAGATTGCGCAGGTCTAATATCTCCGGGGTTACGCGATACCCCCAGTAGTATTCCTGAATTTCGCGGTTGATGTTGCGCAAACGCGTGGCCGCGCGTTGCAAACGGTGATTCGTGCGCACGATGCTCACATAATCGGTCATAGTGCGTCGCACTTCATCCCAGCAGTGGTAGAGAATGGCCAGATCATCCTGCGGTACGCGATCGCCGTGTTTCCACTCGGGGATGGGGTAGGATTCCTCGGCGTGAGCCAGCGGAAGCCGGGTGAGCATGGCAGCCAGCGCGCGTTTCGTGATCACCACGCATTCCAGCAGCGAATTGCTGGCAAGCCGGTTGGCGCCGTGCAGGCCAGTGCAGCCACTTTCGCCTGCCACGAAGAGGCCGCGCAGGGATGTCTGACCGTTTGTGTCCGTTTTGACACCGCCGCATTGATAGTGGGCAGAGGGAACCACTGGAATCATGTCGCGTTCGGCGTCGATGCCGTAACTCTTGCATGTTTCGTAAATGTAGGGGAAGCGCGCCGCCATGAAGCCAGCGGGTTTATGGGTCATATCCAGGTACATGCAGGGATGACCGGTGCGGAGAATTTCGCTGTTGATGGCACGTGCTACGATGTCGCGTGGCGCCAAGCTTTTGCGCGGGTCATACTTTTGCATGAACTCCTGCCCATCCGGGCCTTTGAGAATGCCGCCCTCGCCACGCACCGCTTCCGAGATGAGGAAAGTGAGTCCCTCGCGATCCGGACTCTTGGGGTTGTAGAACGTGGTGGGGTGAAATTGCACAAACTCCATGTTGGAGATTTGCGCCCCGGCGCGCCAGGCCATGGCAATACCGTCGCCCGTGGCGGTGGGGGGATTCGTCGTGTACATATAGACGCGTCCCGTCCCCCCGGTGGCGAGCAATACGCGGTCGCTGCGGAAAATTTCCACCTCGCCCGTGGCAGGATCGAGTACGTAAGCTCCGAGCACGCGGTCTTCTGTCACACATCCTAACTTCGCCGTGGTGATGAGGTCAATGGCGATGCGGTGATCCAGCAGAGTGATGTTCGGATGGCGTTTGGCGCACTCCAGCAACTTGGTCGAAATCTCCAGCCCTGTGGTGTCTTTGGCGTGCAGAATACGGCGTTTGCCGTGTCCGCCCTCTCGCCCCAGCTCAAAGGCGCCGTCCTTCATTTGGTCGAAGTCCACTCCCCATTCCAGCAACTCGCGGATAGCTTCCGGAGCCTCGGTCACAATGGTGCGCACAGCATTCTCATCGCAGAGACCAGCCCCTGCATCCAAAGTGTCGGCAATGTGTTCTTCAAAGCTGTCATTTTTATCAATGACTGCTGCGATGCCGCCCTGGGCTTTGGCGGAGCTGGAAACGAGCGGATCACTCTTGCAGAGCACCGTTACGCTGCCGTGGGATGCTGCTCGCAGCGCAAAGCTCAGACCAGCCACCCCACTGCCTACCACAAGAAAATCGGTATGTGTCATAAAAGAACGCGGGGATTCTACCATGTTCTGCCGTGTGCGTCAATGCGAGAAAAAAGCCGAATCACATCGTGATTCGGCTTGAAAGGCACGAACGATGCCCTCTCATTAGCGTGCGCCTCGTGGCATGGGCATGCTTGCTCGCATGGGGGCGATGTTGGGCGCGCTACCGCCAGATGAGGCAGCCGACGGACCAATGCGCACGGTGGTTGGGGCGGAGACGCCGGCTGGTTTTGGGATGCTGAAGCCGCTGGATGCCGGCATCGTGGAGATGTTGGGCGTGTTCACGTTTGGGGACGATGAGGGTACGGGAGCCACTCGCACTCCGGCCGGAGCGGGCAAGGTGGAGATGGCAGGCTTGGGCACCACAGCCTCCGGAGCAGTCGGCTTGGGAATGCTGAAACCACCTACACCCGGGTTCGTTACCTTAGGAGCCGGAGCCACCCTCACGCCGCGCGGAGCGGGCATAGTCGAGATCGCCGGGCCGGGACCACGCAGAGCAGGTGAGGCTGGTTTGGGAGAACCGAAACTTCCCCCGCCAGGCATGGGGGCTGGAGCCGGTGCGTTGGGTCTGGGCGGAGGTTGTATGCCTCTTGGAGGACGCATACCGGGATTATGCCCGTGCGGAAAGCGGGGAGGCGCCGGCACGCGGTGGACCCCACGCGGGTAATAGTAGGGACCATGGTACCACCGTGCCGGTCCCCAGTACGGCACGTAGCACAGCGCCGTGAGCGCCGCAATGCTGAAGATTGCAACTCCGGCAGAGGTGTAGCCGTATACCGGACGACCGTACGAGTAACCAAAGATCGGGAAGCCGTTTGCGTCGTAGCTGGCATTGGTCCAAGCCGCACCGGCGCTCACGCTGCCGGGCACTGCGTAGGAGACATATCCCGAATCGGGAACAACGCAGGAACTGCAAACGACCGATGCTCCGGTGAGGAGCGCTAATGCTGCGTATGGTATCTTCATGGTTATTGGTTCCTTTCTTGCTTAGTGGAGTATGTTTTACCCCTTCAAGCATACGGACGCAATCTTTTTTTACTTTCTACAAGGGGAAAATGACTAACTGCTGCGCCCGGTGCGCATCTTGCATCGGGCAGAACGGCAGCAGCATTGATTCCTTGGCTCTTGTCTTCCTACGTGTTTGCAGGAGCGGGAAAAGTGGCATAAAAAACTGATTGGGGTTGACCTTGTGAGAAGGTGTGATATAGTGGGTGCAGGTATGCATAGCGACTTGGATAAATTGGTGAAGGCCGGGCGGATACCCGTTGATTTTGCAAAAAGATTGGACAAAGTAGCGCCTGGACGGTACGTGATGCACGGTGAATGGGGAGTTGGCAAGGTGGAGAGCTGGTCGCTCGCTAAACAGATGGTGAAAATTAACTTTGAAAAGCGCCCCGCCTGCGTGATAGGGCTTAAGCTTGCCTACAACCAACTGACCCCGCTCCCAGAGCATCATTTCCTCATCGGTTGCTACGATGATCCGGAGAGCCTCCGCAAACAGGCGGAGACCAAGGAGGGCATCTTGCCCTTTATCACTCATGTGCTTGAGCACAACTTTTCCCTGCGAGAGGGTATTAACGAGGTGCTCCCCATGCAGCCGGAGGATATGGAGCGGTTCCTTTCCGGTCGCGTGATACCGACTGACCAATGGAAACAATGGTGGGAAAAAGCCCGGGTGGCCATGCGGCAATCTCCCAAGTTCCGCTTGCCTACCAAACGAGGCGAGCCCATTTGTCTGCGCCGTGCAGAAAGCGCTGCGGAGGCGTTGCTCTCGGACTATGCCGACGCCAGTTCGCTGGAGAGTTGCGTGCGCATACTCGACCAGGCGCACTTGGATGAGATCCTGCGCGGCGAGGTTGAGTCGGCAGCAAAACTTGTGGCCGCTATGGAGAGGGATATTGAACGCGACCACATGGAGCCGCAGCATGTGCTCTCCCTAATCGTCATCCGCGATGAAATTCCCGCGAAGGTCGGTAACAAGGAGGCTGACCGCACCGCTCTCTCCGAGGCGTTGCAAGCCGTCGGCGTCACAAAGCTCACTTCGCTTGCAGAGCGGCTCGCCTCTATCTCGGCGGAGGAGTTGGTGGGTTACATCGGCGAGCTTTCCCCCGCTCGCCAGCAGTTTGTCTATGCAGCCGTGCGCGAAGCCTATCCGGATACGTGGCAGGACTATATGACGCACCTTTTCCTACGTGGTGGTCAGCGCGTTACTCCTCACGCTGCTTCTTTCATCTTGGAGCATGGCAGTAAGGAGAAGCTTTTTGCGGAGCTGTTCTCCGGCATCTCCCGCCAAACGCTGCAGCCCAGCGTACTCATCTGGATATGTAAGGAGCGCCACGGAGTTGCCAAAGAAATTGTCGAGAAAGCCAAGATGGCGGTTGGGTCAGCCATTATTAGCGCGATTGAGCGCGATTCTGCAGACGGTGCGCCCAACCGTGCGCTGCGCCTGCGCAACATGCTGCTGGAGGATCGTGATCTGGCGCCCGACTTAGTGACGGGTCTTACCGAGCCGGAAGCCCGGCCGTTCGCCAAGGCCATTTACGATTCTTCGGTGTTGCCGGATTTGGATAGGAATTTCCTGCTGGCAAACATGATGAAGGTTCATCCGAGACTGCAGGAAATTGCGCTTGCTCGCAGCGCGCCAAAGGCCAAGCAAACCCTCTATGTGTCTCTGCGCTCCTATGCGGCTCGCAAGGCGGAGTACGAGGAAATCATCAATGTGAAGATTCCCAAGAACAAGCACGATTTGGAAATTACTCGTGCTGAGGGCGACCTGCGTGAAAATGGCGGCTACCAGGATGCTAAGGCTACGCGGCAAGTGCTTGTGCGGCGTTCTGAGGAACTTTCCCGTTTGCTCGCACAAGCTCAACCGACCGATTTCAGCAATGCCAATTGCGATGCCGTGAGCATGGGTACCAGCGTTACCTTTGTCACTGAGGATGGCCAGGAGGTGGTGTACACCGTGCTGGGGGCGTGGGACTCCGTGCCGGAGCAACGGGTCGTGGCCTACAGTTCGAAGTTGGGAGCCAAACTGATTGGGCATAAGGTGGGCGACTCCGTGCGCTTGCCGCTCGAGATTGGTGGTGATCCGGTGAAGATGACTGTACGCAGCATCAAACCGGCCCCGCGCAACCTCATCTTCCCTGATGAACAGACTGAGTGACCTCTACCCATGCCCACGCTCCGGGACATCATGTGCGCGGGCTTGCAGCGCCTGCAAGAGCAGGGCGTAGAGAGCGTTGCCTTGGATGTCGAAGCTCGTGATATCCTGCGTGACTGGAGTGCGCGACCTGCCCCGAGGGTTCCCCACGCGTCGGCTCCTGAGCTGGAAACGCCCGAGCAAAAGATTGATTACCTCCGTCGGCGGGCGCTTAATTGGTCTGCCGCGCGACGCTTGGGGACACTGCGCGAAAAGATGGTCTTTTCCGTGGGAGATGTACACGCCAGGTTGGTTCTG
>CANQBZ010000036.1 GCA_947589295.1 uncultured Akkermansia sp. | reverse complement strand
CTTGGGATGGATGTCCTGCTCGTTGGCAGGCTCATCCAAGCCGACTGGCGACCTGTATATCTCATTTTGAAAGAGATGTCCAGTCTAAAAGTTAAAAAACATTTAGAAATAAGATTTTGACTTTGTCCTATCGCTTGGGAGAGAACACGCGACACTGTCAATTTATCTTAATTTGAAACTGTAATAGTTTTATTGTCAGTGCGTCTAAAATGGACAGGGTGCTCATCTCTTTCAAAAAGAGATAAGCAGTGTTGCAATATACACATTTTATTAACACTCAATAGATAATAAGATCAATATATCATCAATCCGGCTTGAGCGGCACATCGCCCTGTAGCGGCTTTGAAGATGGGGAAGTTAGCGCCTATCAAACGCATCTGAGCAATGCATAGTAGGAACAACCGCCCTACTCCCTGACGCTATAATTGAGTCCCGCTTCCAACTGAATGAAGCGCCTCGTAGAGGGGTAAATCGCGCGCTGCCTTCGAAGCAGGAGCCCCCCGCATCGTGAGTGTAAAAAAAGCAAGGAGAGACCAACAAGTCGCTCCCTGCGGTACAAGTTGCCTTTAGGAAACCCGTTTAACCGATCTCGGCGCGACCGGAAAGGCGGGCGCCTTCATCCATGGAGAGGCGGGCGGTGGTGATATCGCCATTCACAATGGCCTGACCATGCAAGTGGCAACGGTCGCTCTGTACATTGCCATCTACATGGCCATATACATACACTTCGCCGGCCTTGATATTACCCTTGATATCAGCTTTGTCGCCGATCGTGACTTTACCGGATTCAGACTCAATCTTGCCATCGATCTTGCCGTCGATGTGCATATCGTTCTGAAAGCGGATGGTGCCGACAATCTCAATGCCGGCGGCTAATACATTGGTTTGGGGTGTGCTCATAAGAATGGATGGGTGGGTTACACGGTCATGATTTCTTTTTCTTTCACCTCGACCTGCTCGTCGATCTTCTTCACGTACTTGTCGGTGAGTTTCTGCACTTTGTCCTCGGCCAAGCGGACGCCGTCCTCGGTAAGTACATTGTCTGCCTTGAGCTTTTTCACGCCGTCCATGCCGGTTTTACGTGCAGCACGTACGCGCACCTTGGTATCCTCCGCAAGGCTCTTCACATACTTGACAAGCTCCTTGCGGCGCTCTCCGGAAAGTTCCGGAATAGGCAAACGCACGGAGCGCGCATCGATAATCGGGGTGATGTTCAGGCGGCTCTCTGCAATGGCTTTCTTAATGTCGTTGAGCGTGCCCGAATCAAAGGGCTGGATGAGGATGGAACGGGCATCCGGCGTGCTCACCACGGCAAGACTTTTGAGTTTCATGCTCGAGCCATAAGAGGCCACGTACACATCCATGTTATCCACGAGAGAGGGAGACGCCTTCCCCGTGCGAACGCCTGCGAACTCATCATGCATGTGCGAGAGCGCCTCGTCCATGGCAGATTCAACCTCCAGCAGTAATGTTTCTTCGTCCATTGTAAGTAGTGTTTGTTGATGTAGAATTAAACGCTGATAATCGTGCCTATCCGCTCGCCAAGCAGCGCACGAGTGATGTTTCCCGGCTTGTGCATATCAAACACCATGATGGGTTTCTTATTGTCCTTGCATAGCGTGAAAGCAGTCTGATCCATGACCTTAAGCTCCCGGGCGATACATTCTTCGTAGGCGATCGTATCGAAACGCGTAGCGCTGGGGTCCACCTTTGGATCGGCGGTGTAGACGCCATCCACGGAGGTGGCTTTCATGACAATTTGTGCGTTCACCTCGCACGCGCGGAGGGCCGCCGCCGTATCTGTACTGAAGAAAGGATTGCCCGTGCCTGCAGCAAAAACAACTACCTGCCCAGCGCGAAGCATATCCCGCGCCGTGTTGCGGACGTACGGCTCAGCTACATTCTTCATCTCAATGGCGCTCATCACATGGCAAGGCACGCCAACCTCCTGCACCGCTGAGCAAATAGACAATGCATTCATCACCGTGGCAAGCATGCCCACGTAATCCGCCGTGGGACGATCCATCCCGCGCACACTAGCTTTCGCACCGCGCCATATATTGCCACCGCCAACCACTACTGCTATCTGCAAATCCGCCTGACGCTGAGCCTCCGCAATTTCCCGGGCGATGCGCGCAACGATTTCCGGAGATATGTTGTCCCTGCTGCCCGGAGCACGCAAAGCCTCCCCACTCAGCTTGAGCAGAATTCGCTTGTAGGACGCGGCGGTGCTGGCAATCTCACTCATGATTCTCCCTGTTACGACCTCATTATGGCATACCCGACTCCACATTTCCAGCTTAAAATGCGTATGCTGTTGCGAAATTGGCGGTTGACAGGTCTCCCGCGGAAAGATATGATGTCGATTATGAATTCGTGCTGGATACTCCCGACCCTGTTCGCAGGCAGTATGTGCACCGCTTACGTGGCGCAGGCAGAGGGGGAGAAAGAAGCGTGCGCGCGGCTGGAAACGAAACTGCGAGAGCAGCTGCAGGTGCTGCGCAGCATGACGGACCCGGCAAGCGCGCAAGCCGGTATACCGGCGCTGGACAAGGTGCTGAAGAGCCTGCGCGAACTCAACACGCAAACAGACGAAGCGGCGCTGTGGCGTTACATCGACAACACGCCGGGTGTCAAGCAGCCTCTTATCACGATCCTGGAGGATACCATGGTACAGCTGTACCGTATCGAGCAGGCAAAATTCTACGCCAATAAGGAGCTGAGACGCCGGTTGGCGCCAATGTTAAACTCAGCTCCGGCGCCGGGCGTATGAGGCAGCCGTCTCTTTCTGCCGCAGCAAATCCTGGAGGTGCGCCAACTCGGCGTCCATGTACTCCGGCAGATCGTGGCGGTGGCGGGCCATCTCGGCAAACACCTCATCGCGGTAATCCACAGCATGGCGGTATGATTCTTCTTCTGAGCCGTACTGCAGGTCGGAAAAATAACGGGTGATGATGCGCCCGCAGCGCTGAATGCTGACTCTCCAGCCTTGGAAATCGGTGTTTTCGTACGTGTAGCGAGTGATATTCCTGTTTCTCATAAGCAATCACGTGGGGTCTGAAAAGCACAGACCCCACGCGTTGTCGAATCGTTAAATAACTTACAGAGTTAGAACTGACCGCTCTCAGCGAAAGAGGATTTTCCCGTCCTTCACATCAGCATGAATGGTCGAGCCGTCCGGGAATTTTCCCTCAAGGATAGCCATGCTGAGCGGATCAAGAATGTCGCGTTGGATGGCGCGCTTGAGCGGGCGTGCGCCGTACACGGGATCGTACCCATGACCCGCCACCAAGTCCGCCGCCGCATCGGAGAGTTCCAGTTTGAGACCGCGAGCAGCCAGACGCGAACGCACACGCGCGAGTTGGATATTCACAATGAGCTTGAGATCATCCACGCAGAGGCGGTCAAAGATGATGATGTCATCCACGCGGTTGAGGAACTCCGGGCGGAAGTGTCCACGCAGGGCATCCAACGCCTTTTCATTGCGGGTGGCTACGTCCTGCTCGTCCAGGATGAAGCGGGAGCCGATGTTGCTGGTCATAATGAGCACTGTGTTGGTGAAATCCACCGTGCGTCCCTGACCATCGGTGATACGCCCGTCATCGAGCACCTGCAGCAGCACATTGAAGACGTCGGAATGGGCCTTCTCAATTTCATCGAAAAGAACCACACTGTAGGGGCGGCGGCGCACAGCTTCCGTGAGCTGCCCGCCTTCATCATACCCCACATACCCCGGGGGCGCTCCAATGAGACGCGACACACTGTGCTTCTCCATGTATTCGGACATGTCGATACGCACCATGGCGGCTTCGTCATCGAAGAGGAACTCAGCGAGAGCTTTCGCCAACTCCGTCTTGCCCACGCCGGTGGGGCCCAGGAAGATGAAGGAACCAAGTGGGCGATGTTCATCCTGCAAGCCTGCGCGGGAACGCCTCACGGCGTCCGCCACCGCCTTGACGGCATCTTTTTGACCGATGAGACGCTGCCCGAGACGCTCCTCCATGTGCACGAGCTTCTCGCGCTCGCCCTCGGCGAGTTTGGCGGCGGGAATACCCGTCCAAGAAGAAACGACCTTGGCTATATCCGCCTCGGTCACCTCTTCCTTGAGCAAGCCCTCGCCACCGCTCTGAAGGTCCGCCAATGCTTTGCGCGCCTCGTTGAGGGAAAGCTCAGCAGCGGGCAACTCACCGTATTTGATTTCGGAAGCGCGAGAGAGCTCGCCCTTGCGCTCGGCCTGTTCAGCCTGAGTGCGCAAGGTATCGATTTTTTGCTGAGCCTCCCGGGCGCGCTGGACGACCTGCTGCTCACTCTTCCAACGAGCGAGCAAGGCAGAAGTTTTTTCCTTATTATCGGCCAATTCTTTGGTAATTTTTTCCAGGCGTTCGTGGGAAGCCTCATCCTTTTCCTTCTCGAGGGCCTGTCGCTCCATCTCCAGCTGCATGCCTGTGCGGTTCAACTCATCAATTTCCGAGGGCATGCTGTCCAGTTCGATTTTGAGACGAGCGGCGGCTTCATCCACCAAATCCACCGCCTTATCCGGCAGGAAACGATCGGTGATGTAGCGATTGCTCAACGTGGCAGCGGCCACGAGCGCGCTGTCGGTGATATGCACGCCGTGGTGCACCTCGTAGCGCTCCTTGAGGCCACGCAGGATGGCAATCGTATCCTCCACGCTCGGCTCCGCCACAAAAACAGGCTGAAAGCGGCGCTCCAACGCTGCGTCTTTTTCGATGTATTTGCGGTACTCATCCAGCGTGGTAGCGCCAATCGTGCGCAACTCGCCGCGAGCCAGAGCCGGCTTGAGCAAATTGGCTGCGTCCATGGAGCTGTCACCCCCTGCTCCTGCGCCGACCAGCGTGTGCAGCTCATCAATGAAGAGGACAATCTGGCCTTCGGAGGCGCTCACCTCCTTGATAAATGCTTTCAAGCGTTCCTCGAACTCACCGCGGTATTTAGCCCCGGCAAGCATGGAACCTATATTGAGCGAAACGAGGCGCTTGTTCTTCATGCCCTCGGGCACATCGCCATTCACGATGCGGCGGGCAAGACCTTCTGCAATGGCCGTCTTGCCCACGCCGGGCTCTCCAATAAGCACCGGGTTGTTTTTCGTGCGGCGCGAAAGAATCTGCAACACTCGGCGGATTTCCGCATCACGGCCAATGACGGGGTCGATTTTGCCCTGGCGGGCGCGGGCGGTCAGATCGGTGCCATACTTCTCCAACGTCTGGTATTTTTCTTCCGGGTCCTGATCCGTGATACGCTGATTGCCGCGCACATCCTTGAGCGCTTGCAGGTATTTCTCCTGTGGCAAGCCGCATTCTGCCAAAAGTTTGATCAACGCTTCGTCCGCTTTGTACACACCAAGCAGGAAGTGTTCGGCGCTCAGGTAGTCATCTTTCATCACCTTGCGCTGCTCCTCGGCTGCGTTGAGCACGCGATCCAACGCTGCGCCGACACCGGGACTACCCGCCACAGCGCCTTGCTGTCGCGGCTGGCGGCTCAGCAAACCAGAGAGAGACGACTCCAGCCGATGGGCATCCGCCCCTGCTTTCTGCAACACTGCGCCAAGCACCCCGCCCTCCTGGTGCAGCATAGCCAGCAGCACCTCAGCTGGGAGAATCTCCGCCCTGCCCGCCGCTTGGGCGGCGCGCTGCGCCGTCTGCAGGCTTTCCATCATTTTAGTGGTCAGGTTATTGTTCATCATGCCTGTTTGATAACACGAACACGCGCACGCGTTCAAAAATAAGGCGAATTTTTTTCATGCCGGGCTCCGAGGCGATTGGAATCATCGAGCGGGGAACGAGAGCGAACGGAAGAGGATGAAAAGGCGCTTGGGATCACCTGTCCAAACCGCGTCCAACTCAGGGAAGAAGCAAGGCCTCCTTAATTTGGGGGAGGAGCTTGCGCACCAGTGGCAAGGATGCTCCCGGATTCATGTGATTGTTATCTACCACCAATAACTTCCCATCGCGCATGCTATGATACACCTCTCCCGGTCCTAATGTTTGCAGGGGTTCAATCAGAGTGCACAAACCCTTATTTTGCATTTTTCGCAAGATAGGCAGACACGTTTTATTGAGTTCATTGTAACTTTTAGCATCGCATACGGCAGTCTCCTGTTCCAAATTCTGAGTACTTTTTCCTTGCAACGAAATTATCTTATCAAAATGTAAGAAAGATGCCTGCTGGGGAAACTCTGGAGTGGGACCGATAACGATGACCTTTTTCCCACAGTCGCGTAGTTCTTGCAAAAAGATGCTCAATGCGTCCTCAACTCGATCTGTAGCATCCTTGAATCTATACCACCAACGCTGAGCAATGATCACATGAGTAATTTCCGGATGTTTATTCAGCCATGACATAAGCGCACGTTCTCTGGCCGAAGACTTTCCCCAATCCGGTTTTTTATCCTCTTCCCATCCATGCAGAGGATAAATGTACGAAGCTAGATAAACACCGGATAGATTTTGCTGTTTGAAAGCGGCATCCATCCCGGCGAACAATGCACCAGCGTGGCTATCCCCCATTAAAATGCACGTCGCCTTTTTGCTTGCATCTCCCATGACCAGGAGAGGCGCTTGAAAAACTTTTGGTGTTTGTCTTTCTTGGTTCATCATCCTAAAAACTCCCAGAAAGAGAGGGAAGTCATCATTGGGTAAATCGTTCGCCAGCGCTGCGTCAGTACTCATTTTCCAGTCAGAGTACGTGGGGATTTCCCAATTGCTGCTCGGCAGATATTCCCTAAAGCCTGAACTTCTGCGCCCTGCCCGGCAAAGGAAAAGTGTCGCCACCCACATGGCAAGTATGAGCCACCACGCAAATCTGCGTTTTTCCACGCACTTCCAAAACGCAATGCTCAGGATAAGTGAGATGATGAGCGCGGCGATCTCCTGTACCACGTTCGGATGCCCGAGCGACCACAAGCGCATGTAGACGATGACAGGCATGTGCACCAAGTAAAGGGAGAAAGATATCTTCCCGAGTCCTAAAAGGCCTTTGTAGCGCAAAAGTGCGTGAACGCACCGGCACTCCGGCGCGTAACGCAGTGTCAGAACCGCACCCGCCACCACGCAAAGGGCACCTGGTACATACTTTGAAAACTCCATCGGAAGAAGACCTCCTACGAATGTCGGCAGGCACACGAGCAGAAAACCGACAATCGCCGCTACTTGCGGCAGACGATTTCCCATCTTGCCGCTCGGCAAGATGCAGATGAGGCCGCCGGACAGCACCTCCCATATCCTTGGAGTCATTTGGTAATAGGAAACTGCTTTTACATCTTTAGCAGCCGATAATCCAATCGCTGCAGCGCAATCCGCGATGGAGTCTACATAACAGTATATCAGCGATGCGACTCCTAATATCGTCAATATACAACATATGGCTCTCCTAGGCAGCCTTTGAAGAGCCTGATTGCCCAGGGCGAACAAAAGATAAACTTGCAGAATGACGGAGAGGTACCACAAATGCAACAAGGGTATGTATGAGGAATTCCCTGCAAAATAATCTGAAAACACCCCTTTCAACACGAGATTGGCGCGCGCCAGACACGCTGCATAGCCCAGCCTGCTGGCCAGGGCCAAATCGTCCCACCACATCAGCAGCGTTCCTGTTATGATCGTGCCAAGAATGATCACCAACATAGATGGCACAATCCTCTGAATGCGCCGCCCCAGAAACGCAGCGCTATCATGCCAAGTCATCGTTCCCCCGGTCTGATCGATTCTCTTGCGGAAAAGCAAGTAGCCTGTAATGACTAAGAAAACATCGACACCAAGATAACCATACGCCCATATTCCCTCCCCATACATGTGGTAGAATACAACGCACAAGATGGCTAAACCTCGCAAGCCCGCTACATGCTCCAAAAAGTTTTTCTGTTCCATGGAAGGTAGGTCGATGTATGATATCAAGCGCCCGAGACACTGCCCCTGCGCACCTTCCAAGAGGGAGAGAGGGAAGGGAGCAAGGCAATATTGTCTAACAAGCGACCTGAGCACACACTATACTCTTTCACTATCACAAAGGCAAGCAATAATCTCACAATCCTGAACGACACGATTTACGATGTCTTGTTTGTTTATGAGACGGAATTGCTCTAGCACGCATTGAACTTATCGGCACCCCTTTTGTACCAAGGACCTGTTGCCTTTCATTCTGCGATTCGGAGCGTGAAACTCATGGCACTATTTGGGGTTGACAAGAGAGCTGCGAATGCCTATAGTGTGGGCAATCTGACGTTGCTAACTATGACGAGTTTGACGCACAAATTTGTTGTCTGCCTTACTGGGATTGTTACTGCGGGGCTCACTGGCTGTGTGCTGGATACGGGTTCAGTACCAGAGATGCCCTACCGACCGCGGCCTGTGCCTTCTCCCCAGCCCGTCCCTGCCGAAGAACCTGCACCTCAGACCACCACGTGGGAGAGCGCCCCGGCAGCTTCCTCTTTTATTACCCCTCCGGCGCCCGCGGCGACAACTGCGCAGCCGGCCTCGCTTCCCGTAGCCCCACCACCCCCTGCCCCGGCTAAAACATCCGCCCCAGCTCCGGCTCCCACTCCCGCTCCGACTCCCATTCCGGCTCCAGCCCCGATCCCTGCTCCGACTGAGGTCTCTACTCAGCCATCTGCCCCGACCGCTGAACCTCAACCAGCAGAGCCATTGCCCACGGTTATCAATATAAACACGCCGTCGGCAACCGGCAGTGCTCCGGCGCCTGCGCCAACCCCCGCCCCGACTCCCAGCACGGATCTCAAGCAAATCACCAATACAGGGCCCATCCCCACTGCTGCCAGAGTAGAGGGTGATCCTACCCGTGTTTGGAATCCGCTGGACCCCAGCAAGAAGATTCGCATCATTAACCCCAAGACCAATCAGCCCTACCCCAGCGGTAAGAAACTGAAGGTACGCGGCACCAATTTCCAATTTTACGTGCCGTGAGTTCTGCGTCTTCTACTCCATTCTCGTCTGTTGCCATCCTCGGGCCCGGACTTATTGGCGGTTCCTTGGCCATGGCCGTCCGGAAATACATGCCCGGAGTGGAGGTTCGGTTGTGGGCAAGAAGAAAATCGCCGCTGACGTTTGCACGAGAGCATAAACTGGCGGATACCTGTTCGCAAAATCTTTTTGAAACAGTGGGAGGAGCCGAGCTGGTCGTCCTCTGCACGCCTACGAGTACGTTCCTTGACCTGGCGAAAGAGTTTGAGCAGGGACTCGGGGAGAGGGCGATTGTCACGGACGTGGGTTCAACAAAGAAAGATGTGCATACCGGTGTAGGCTCTTTTTTGGAGGAATCGGGGCATGTTTTTGTCGGCTCCCACCCCATGGCAGGCTCTGAAAAACAAGGAATTGAACACGCCCAGGCTAATCTTTTCGAGAATGCGGTTGTTGCGTTAACCAATGAAAGCCGAGCTGATGACAACACCCTCTCACGCATCGCTCATTTCTGGCGTACGTTGGGCGCGTCTGTCTTCACCACGAATGCAGTTGCCCATGATAGTCTGGTGGCGGCTATCTCGCACGTGCCGCATATTTTCGCAGCTCTCGCGGCCCGAACTGCTGCATCGGACAAAAGATCGAACGTGGATGCCCTGAGCACACTGGCCTCAACCGGATTTCGCGACACGACGCGGGTGTGCAGTGGTTCTCCGGAACTCTGGACGGACATCCTCACACAAAATGCCGAAGCGATTTGCCCCTATTTGGAGCAAAGCGTAGCGGACCAGCAGCGCGTCCTGCAACTCCTTAGAGAGGGACGGCGCGAGGAACTGCTGCAATGGCTCAAGGAGGCCAAACAGGCTCGCGAGTCTATTTGTTGATCACGAGAGCCGCAAACCGGTCATCCGTGCTCACAAATCATCGCCACTTTCACCGTGCGCGGTCCATCATTTGCTGGCACTGCCGCTAGGTACAGCCTGTTCAATGACGACCTCCTCTTTCACGTAACCCTTGGGCGCCGGCGCAGAGGGAGCTCCGTCTGCCGCTGCGTGCAACACCTTGACCTTTGCGGAACCCGTATTACTGAAAGATATTCCATTTGTTTTCTTACCATCACTACTCAACGCTTCACCAACGAGCATCTCGCCGAGCCACACGTAGAAACCTCCAGGAATATCTGCATCGGGGTTGCCTACCATGTACGTCACTCGTATCGCCTCCTTATCTTTCGACATATCGTCTGAGTAAAGGATCTTCCCCCCGTTCCAAGTAATGTAGCTTTCCGAGACTAAAAGCTCTCCGCTGGCTGTGCCATTGCCCAACTGCACCACCAACCCCTTATCTGTTGTCCAACCATCTGCCTGTCCATTGCCGACACTGGCCACAAAACTCACGGTAAAACCCTTTGCCAAATCGGTATTTTGTGGCCAGGCCATCTCTAATTTTGTGTTCTCCTGAAAAGTGAGAGCATCATCCTTAAGCTCCACCCCCTCCTTCGCCGAGGCAGCTTCAAACATAGATGCAGCCGTCATATCAAACTTAGCAGAGGCCTTGCGCGGCAAACCAGCGGAACGCCCGGCCACTCCCATTGCCTGAGCTACGCGACCGGCCATCAGCAAATCTCCCTGTGGGTTGGGATGCAAGCCATCTCCGTAAAAAGAGGGCACACCCTTGCCGGGTTTCTCCTGATTTGCCACATCAATCAACCCTTTGTTGACATCTGCCAATATCAATTTCTTGCTCTTGGCCCACTTGCTTAGCTGCTTGTCGTAATTGTTCACGATAGCCGCATAGTCTGCTGGGTTCGTGTTGTTCTTTGTGTTACCCCATGTTGGAATAGTCAGCACGATAATCCGAGCTTTTTTGTTTACCTTGCGAATCGTATCCACAATCACGGACATGTCGCCCTTCTTCTTGTCCAAAAGAGCTTTTGACGTCTCTGAGATATTCGAGCCCTTCCCAATTCCACCCTTGTCCGAGCAATCACTCAGAGTATCATTCGTTCCCAACAGGATGAAGTACGTATCGGGAGCTGGCTCCCCCACCTTGCGCGGTCCATTGTACGTCTTATCCACCCCCAGCCAGTCAAGAATATCTGTATCGTTCAACCTACCTGACCCATGTGTGCGACCACTCGTTTCATAGGCGCGCTGCGAGCTCATCGCGGCATGTTTGTTGTTGAATTGTTTCCCGATGTACATGGTACCGGGTTCAATACTGGTACCACCTTTGTTGTTGTTACCTGTCTCAATCCCTACCGTGTCAAACTCAATCCCATTGTCCACCCATATTTTGTGCAAAGCCCAACGGTACGAGGGCGATCCGTATCCATGCGTGATGGAATCACCAATAAACATCACTCGCCCTAGGTCCGGCAGCTCTTTCTTTGATGCTCCCCCCTTACCAGCTGCTCCACAAAAGCATGTCCCAAACACCGCACACGCTGCAATCAATATCGTCTGACAGGTTTTCATATGGGCACTATACTCCTTTTCAAACTCTCCCTCAAGAAAAAATTTCTTTCCTCGTGCATTCATATTGCCGCTGAAGAGCGGTAATAGCGTGTTAACCGTATACTGTTAAGATAAGCGGCAGCTGAGCTATGAGAAACGAGAGAACGTGTGACGTGAGTCACACCCTCGGACATTGGTTTGGATGAGATGTCATTCACTAGGAGTAGCATCAATATCTATTTGGGAACTTTTGCTCGGGAGTTTGGACCTTGCCACAAATACTGAATTTTATCAGACGAATGTACGTTTACCCGTGTGGTTGACCTTTTTAGCTCGCCTTAAGGAGAGGAACATGGTAGAATGCTGCCGTGCTTATGAACACGTTAAACCGACTTTTCCTAGCACTCACGCCACTGCTGTTCTTGTGCTCTTGTCAGCAAAAGCCGTACCCTATCTTTTTCCTTTCAGAGGCTGGCAGCACGGAGGGGACTACGGCTAAGTTCATCCTCATGTACAAGGGCCGCCCTTACACGCGCATGCCCATTGTGACGCATAAGGACATTCAGTCCTACCATTCCTTCATGAGCATGCAGGATGGAAGCTACGGCGTTGTTTTCACCCTAAAAAAAGAGATGATCAACCGCTTGTACTCCGCCACAATCAACCGAGAAGGGATGCTCATACTGCCGGTGGTGAATGGTCTGGCGTTCCAACCCTTGCGCATTGACCGTCCCATAACGGACGGCAAATTGGTGATTTGGAATGGCTTAAATGGGTATGATTTGAAAGAGATAGCGCGAGATATCACCCCTGAGAACGAAGAAATGGAAAAAAAGCGCTTCATGAAAAAGAACCCGCGGCCCCTCCCCAAGTTGGACCCAACGAGAAAGAACGAAAAGAAGGACTATACTGGCCGCACTATTGGTGAAATATTTGCGAGTGGAGCGTGATGACCAAGCTATTCCAAGGAGTAGTGACCCTGTTGCTCGTGGGAAGTGCTGTGCACACAGAAGCGCAGCACACTCCTACAGGCCGGGTGGATCTTGTGTACCGCTTTCCCACCGCAAACCACAGCATTGTTGATGGGCGAGGAGAGGACTTTTACATGTACTGCGATCGCAACTTTGAAGGTGAAAGAAGTAAGCCTTGGCAGGCCGGTAGCTATGGGATGGTACGCAATCCATTCCGTGCAGCAGATGGGAACGTCATGTTCTCTCGCTTTCACGAGGGTGTGGATATAAAGCCCATGTTGCGGGACGCTGCTGGCGAGCCCCGCGATCTTATCCACCCAATCGCTCCAGGAGTGGTCGTCTACGCCAATGAAAAACCGGCGCTCAGCAACTATGGCCGCTATGTGGTGGTTGCTCACCGCGTGCCAGAGGGCACGATCTACAGCCTCTACGCCCATATGGCAAGGGTGGACTGCCGGATTGGACAGACCGTGGGCACCGGTAACAGACTCGGTCAAATGGGGCACAGCGGCGCAGGCATTAACCGCGAACGCTCCCATGTACATCTCGAGCTCGGACTTATGCTTCACTCACGTTACGACCAATTCTCTCCGGCCACCAACAAACATGGTATCTTCAATGGGCTGAACATGGTGGGCATTGACCCCGCACCGGTGCTGCGCGCCTGCGCGGGCGGACAGGCGCTTTCGATAAGTCGACATTGGGCTACGTTGCGCGAACACTACCGTGTGCGCGTGCCCTACCACGGAGAGCAAGTAGACCTGCTGCGACGCCATCCTTTTCTGCTGCGTTCCCCGATCACCCCTGCAACAAAATCGCTGGATGTAGCGTTCAGTGCGGAAGGGGTGCCACTGGCGTTCTATCCCTCACATCAACCAGCTCAAGCTCCCGTTGTAATCGGCTGTGCCGCTGTGCCAACCCTTCAGCAGAATGTGACTGCCAATCGCGTGAAGAACAGCAGCCGGGATCCCGTCCTCACTGCATCGGGCCTGCGCTACATTCAACATATTTTTCAGCAGCCATCGCCAGCGGCTGGCATTCGTACCCCTGCTGCCCATGAAAAATAAAATTACAGCAATCTTCATTTTATCGGTTCTGAGCGGCATCATGGGGCCTGTACGAGCTGTGAATCAGGCAGAGCTGCTGCTGCGCAACGGCAAGCCAACAGAAGCTTACCAGTTATTGCAAAATGGCAAGCATACCCTGGATCCGCAACAAACTGCCTATTGGAAGGGTCGTTCGCTGATTGCTCTTGGGCGCTTTGTGGAAGCGGCAGACGCACTGCAGCAGGTGCAGCCGGAGCACACTCTGTATCCTTATGCAGCGCGCAGTCTTCTCTACTGTGCCAAACACAGTCCTGAACTGAGCTGTAGCGATGTCATCGAAAAACTCTCGCACTCGCAGAATGAGCAAATCCGGGCTCTTGCCACAGCAGCCCTTGCCGAACAGCAGCTATCTTCGCAGGATACCTCAGATGGTTCACCTGCCTTTGCTGTTCTACAAGATATGGCAAAACAAAATCAAAAGTTACAGCCCATAGTCAAGCTCCTGGATTTATCGCTACGCCGCAAGATGAGAAATTTTGATAGGGCTATCCTTTACGCCCGCGAATTGGAAAACGATAACACTTTGGGTCTTGTAGTCCGACAGCTGGCCCGCCTGGAGCTCGCTGAAATCTACTACGCTCAAGAAAAATATGCTCCTGTCCAAGATGATTCTCCAATCGCAGACACAGATGATGAGCCTGCTACCATGGGCATGGGAGAGGAAACACTGCTGCAATTCATTACCGCAAACCCGGAATCTCCGCTGCTATGGACAGCTTTCTGCCGTCTTTCCCAGCATGAACAAGGACAGCAGAGCGCCTACACAAAAAGCAAACTCAACGAATGGTCAGAGGATACGGCGCACGCGCACCGCGCTGCCTGTGCGCTCCTTCTGCTCATGAGCGAGGCTGCATCCAATGGTGCAGATACAGCTCCGTTTGCCAATCGTGCCGCAACTGATTTGCCAGGCGAGCCCCTTACACACATTATCCTGCAGGAACATATTCGACTTCTCCTCCTGCGTGGAGATGCCAACCAGGCAGAGCTTTACACCAAATTGCTGGAGTCCGCTCCAGATGCCTCTGCAGACGTTGGCACACGCTTTCTGCGCGCAATGGTGGTCTCCCAGAACTCTCCAGACAAGGCAGCAAAAATCTTTGCAGATTGTGCCAAAACTGCACCGGATTACCTGCGGATACCTGCGCTAGTCAACGCAATGCTCTGTTGCATGCGTTCCCACGATTTTAAAACTGCCAACCAACTTATCCAAACCACGATTGATGGGCCAGCACGCCGCGCGCTGCTGCTCGCGCACGCACAAATGCTGCCAAGTCATCAGGCCGAGCTGGCGGCTGCCGAACTGCGAGAGGTATTGAGCATGCAACCCACACCTGCCCAAAAGGTGCGCGCCATGCTCTGCTCACTGCGTCTCTGTCCGCCAACGGACCCGTTAAGTCACCTCTGTAGCGCCCCTGAGTACTCCCGTGAACACCGCTCCACATGGACTGATGAAGATGATTTGCTCTACGCTGCTATTCTCGAAGCCGCAGCAGATCGTGCCACCCAAACTAACGGGCGATACACGCTCGACCTGCTGCGCAAGCTTTGTCAAGAGGCGGTTACTCCAGCCCGCAAGAGAGCTCTTTCTCTGCATCTTGTAGATCGACTCTCGCAAAATGGGCAGCATGCGGAAGCACGCGATATACTGCTGGCGCTTGCAGCAGAGCAACCTACCAGAGAGCAAAAGGCGGTCACCCTGCTCTATGCTGGCAAGGAATGTGCTGCATGCGCAACTCTACCTTCACTCCAACACGCATCAAAGCTCTATGCTGAGTGCGCCAGAATGGATACACCGCTAACGACACTCGCCTCTATCGAGCAAGCAACCATCCTCACGCGTATCAATCGCAGGGCAGAGGCGCTTGATATTCTTGAATCTTTGCCGCGCGAGAAGCTGAGTTCAGAGCTGAGCGCACGGCATCTCTCTGCCCTAGCAGATGCTTATGCTGCGGGCGATGGTGTACAAAGTGCCCAGCGTGCGTTGGAGGTTAGTAGCGCTATCCTCAAAATACCTAAACTGCCACATGCATGGTCCATGCGCGCACGCTTGCAGCACGCATCCCAAGCCATTCGAGCCAAATTGGACGCAATCGCGTTGGATGATTATTTGCACGTAGTGCATGAGCACGATCTGCCAACCGATGTGCCAAGCCCCTCTTGCGTCTTCTACTACTATTATGCCGGAGCTGGTGCGGTGTACCGTCTCACTTGCATGAACCGTTTTGAAGAAGCCGCCCAGCTTGCAGATCACATTGCTGCTTGGCCAAACTCTACGGAACCTGATAGTGCCCCACGTTATCCGGAGAGGGCGAAAGCATTTCGCGAGTGGGCTCGTGCCATCCGTAGTGCGCATTTCCTCCCTGCGGATATACTACCTTCAGCGCAATCCCCTGCTCAGGCAAACTGAACCCAGAAAGCTTCAACGTATCTCGCACCACAAAGCGCGGTGATCGCTTGCTTTTTGAGCCTCCTCTCCACTTACTATGCCCATAGCTGCCTTCCTCCCCATGCGACGGGAGAGTACGCTGTTGACGTAAATTTGATCGTAAGCACTGTACTGATTGCCGTTCTCGTAATAAATAGTCCAACTTTCCCCACGATCATCGCGCGGGACAAGACGACGTAGCGCGCTGGAACGCGTTTTCCCCTGCGTAAGGATAGCAAGTGAGGATTCGTCCGGGCCGGCATTCCAATCGCCATACACGAGAATGGGCATCTGTGGCATGGATCGAGTCGCATTCATCACATGAGTGGCTACCGCGCGCGCCTCGCGATTCCGCTGTATATCCGCGGCTATTGGATCGTCTGCTCTTTTAGACTTGAGGTGCGCCCCCATAATACGAAAATATCTGCCATCCGGCAGATGGATGAGGACGTCCAAAATGCCTCGCAGCATGCAACGAGCCGTCCCTCCTTCCAACATAAAATCTGCTATGGAAAAGTTTTTGACAATGGGATAGCGCGAGAGTATGGCCAAGGCGCGGTCCTCCCCCCACCGTTCCAGCACCAATGAATATGGATAATGCAGTCCGCGACTCGTCAAGCGGGCCGATAGGTCCTGCAGAGCTGCACGCCCTCCCATCTCCACTAGTCCAACCAACTCTGGGCGAGCGGAGGCAATGACTTCAGCCACGGCCTCCCTTTCCTGCACTGACTTGATTTTTTTCTGATGAGGCGAGCGTGGTTGGTCGACCTGCAAAAAGTAATTCTGCACATTAAGCATGAGAAAGCGAATCGGGGGACCGGCCTCAGGCACAGCGAACTTAGTGTACTCCGTTGGCAACACGGGCTCGGACGCAACGAGGGCCTGTGGTGCGGGCCCTGGCTGAGCTTTTTGCTCCGACGGAGCGAGATAACTATAAAGCAAAAAACTCGTAAGAAAAAGCAAGAAAATGAGCAACAAATCGCTGCGTTTCATCAACTTCTGAAGCCGTGTGCTCATAATTTAATGCTCTGTGTTATCCCTTTCGGAGAGTGAAGAGGAGTTAATTATGTAATCGAGCGTTTTTCCTCTGCCAACCACTCTGCGACCTGGGGTGCAGCATATGTAAGTATCATATCTGCCCCTGCACGGCGTATGCTCACGAGTGCTTCCATGGTGGCATCTTTTTCATCCAGCCACCCCGATGCCGCCGCAGATTTGAGCATTAAGTACTCCCCACTAACATGATATGCAGCAATCGGCAGCTGTGTGTGCTCGCGCATTGCTGCAATCACGTCCAAGTACAATGTGGCCGGTTTTACCATCAAAATATCTGCTCCTTCATGTTCATCAAGCATGGCTTCCCGGAGAGCCTCTCGAACGTTGCTCGGGTCCATCTGATAGGTTTTTTTATCACCCGTTTTTGGGGCACTCCCCAATGCTCCACGGAACGGACCGTAGAACGATGAAGCATACTTGGCTGTATAGCTCATGATGGATACGCTGGTATACCCTTGCTCATCCAGTGCCGTGCGCAACGCTGCTACCCGCCCATCCATCATATCACTCGGCGAAATCATATCTGCTCCGGCCTCTGCATGGCTGAGCGCCTGTAGCACAAGCGCCTCTACCGTCTCATCGTTAAGTATCTCTATCCCCCCCCCTGGCAACTCACGCACTATACCATCCTGTCCATAGCTGCTGTAAGGGTCTAATGCCACGTCCGTCATCACCACAAGCCCCGGCAGTTCTGCCTTGAGAGCCCGAATTGCTCGCTGCACGACGCCCTGCGGGTTATGCGCCTCGGCACCATCTGGAGTTTTAAGGGCAGTTGGCACCACGCCAAAAAGGTCTACGCAAGGTATGCCTAATTCCCCATGTAAACGCCGACACTCTTCCACCAGTCCTGGCAGGCTCCAGCGCACACAACCCGGCAACGCCTCTATTGGCTCATCCTCCTGACCGGCATGTACAAACATTGGGTATATCAAATTGTCCGCACTCAATGTTGTCTCTCGCACCATGCCTCGCATGGCCACATTTTTCCTATTTCGGCGGGGGCGTATTGAGAGTTTCATCATATCTGCTCAATTCTGTGCTAAGAGCCGGGCATATTCCGCTGCTCGGCGCGGATTCTACCATATTTTATACCCTCATGCCAGTCAGAATTTTGTCCTGCTCATTTTCAAAGAGTTCACCTCTCTCCCCTGCCTTTCCACCAGACCAAACCACGCTGCCCTTCCTCGCATCTGCGCACCAGTTTCCTGCGCCCTGTGCGAATCAGCCCAAACGGCAATACAATGGGATTGCTATCTAGCCGAATCTGTGGTATTATGGTGCGCGTCATGGAAAGCACCGCACCCACACCTATGCATACGCACACCATATCCGTGCTGGTAGAAAATAAGTTTGGCGTCCTTTCGCGTGTAGCCGGGTTGTTCTCTGGCCGCGGTTACAATATCCACTCGCTGAACGTAGCCCCCTGTGAGGACCCTCATTTCTCGCGCATGACGATTGATGTGAACGAGCATGGCGAAAAGCTCGATCAGGTCATCAAGCAACTCAGCAAGTTAGTCAACGTGGTCGAAGTCATCGACTTCCGTTCTCACCCTACCGTATATCGCGAAATTGTACTCATGCGTGTGCTTTTCGGCGACAAAAAGCAGGATATTCTTGAGCTGTGCAATATATTTGGCGCAAAGGTGCTGGATGCCACGCGCGAAACGTTAACCATTGAAATCTCCGGAGGAGAATTCCGACTGGAACGCTTCCTGAACCTGATGCAGGATTACGATGTACAGATGCTCATGCGCTCTGGCAAAATAGCCGTCATAAAACCCAATAACTAATTACCTGCCATGAAAGCAGTCCTTTTATTCCCTGGCCAAGGTGCCCAAAAAATAGGTATGGGACACGATTTGTACACTGCCAACCCCACAGCCCGTGAGCTGATGGATCAGGCGGATGATGCGCTCGGCTTTTCCCTCACCAAAGTGATGTTTGAGGGGCCGGAAGAAGAACTCACTCGTACCTGTTACTGCCAGCCGGCGCTCTTCCTGCATGGTTTGGTTATCTACCGCCTGCTATGCGAACAGGTCAGTATTGAACCGGTTGCCGCTGCCGGACTCTCCCTCGGCGAGTTCACTGCCCACGCCGCTGTTGGCACCTTCAGCATGCAGGAAGGCCTACGCCTTGTCCAAAAGCGCGGCGCGTTCATGGAAGAAGCCTGCCACGCATCGCCAGGTGCTATGGCTGCTCTTATCGGCGGATCTGATGAGGCTGCTCGGACCCTCGCTGCCGAGTGCGGTGTGGATGTAGCTAATTACAATTGCCCCGGGCAGGTGGTCATTTCCGGCACTGAGGAGGGTGTAAACCAAGTGGTGGCCAATGCCAAGGCTGCAGGATTCAAACTTGCAAAAAAGCTCAATGTGGCCGGCGCCTACCACAGCAGACTCATGAAAACCGCACAGCAGAAGCTTATCCCGGAATTAGACTCGGTACAAATCACCATGCCAACGGCACCGGTGTACTGCAATTGCGCGGCGCGCCCAGTGCAGAATGAGCAAGACATCCGCGAAACGCTCGGCGCTCAGGTATGCTCTTCCGTACGCTGGGCGGACTCTATGCAAGTCCTTGTTGACAAAGGCCAGCGCCTCTTTATTGAAATGGGGCCCGGCAGAACTTTGGCCGGCATGATGGCCCGCATCTGCAAAGAAGCAACCGTCATCTCTATAGAGGATGCTGCCACGCTTCTGCAAGCTGTGCAGCAGCTGCATTCCATGTAGATCGATGCGTGTGCTCATGTACAGCCGGGGGTGGTTCGGCGGTTGGCTCGTCCTCCTCTGGGTGGCCACTTTTCTCGGTGCGTGGAAAGCTCCTGCTCAATCTCCTCAACCGGTAGGTTCTGTCGTTACAATCCCGGATGATGTGGACGCTGTGGCCGTGGATGAAGAAGAGAACGTGGTAGAGACGGTAAAGTTGGGTGGTGAAGATCGAGTTCCTGCCCAAGAACAAGGAGTTCAGCAACAGGATGCTGACAACACTATCGTCGACCCAACGTCTCCCCTACGCGTGGACGCTCTACCTGAGGAACTCCCTACTCACACGCCTGGCGAAGGAGTTCCACTGGAAATAACCAACGATCCCTCCATCCACGACCCCTCTCGCGTGGCCTATGCCTGCACGCGAAAAAACGCACGGACTATGTCGCTCACCATTCCTGCTCCGCGTGGCATGATTACCGACCGAGAGGGACGTATCTACGCCTGTTCTGAGGTTGCTTTCCAGCCAGCCATTGACTACCGCACGGTGAAGGAGGCAAGCGAAGATGACATTGTAAAAATCGGTCGTCAAGTCATAGCTGACTTTGAAAAAGCAGGCTTCAAAATAAGTGAAAAAACAGACGCTCAGCTGTTAAGCCACTACAAAGATCGTCGCTGGCTGCCGTTGCCGATAGGCCCCGCTGTGCGTCAAAGCCAAATGACTAAAAAGGTTCGTGAGAAAGCACAAAAGGTAAAAAATGGTATGCTGGTGAGCCTTTACCTGCGCCTATACCCGGCTAAGGAAAGCGCCTGTCACATCCTCGGTTACACCGGATCTCCTGCCAAACTTCCCACAGGTCCCATCAACCATAATGACCCCATTTTTGAACGCCGTGAGGGTCGGTTCGGTCTGGAAAAACAGTTCAACAAGCAGCTCACCGGTCGCCCCGGCATCTGGCGTCTTATGTTTGACGAACAGGGCAACAAAATACTCGATGAACTGCAAGTTAAACCTTGCCCCGGCCACACCATCGTCACTACCCTGAACATGGACTGGCAACGCGTGGCTGAAAAGGTGTTGCGTGAGAACACCATCGGTCGTGGAGCCTTCGTGCTGGTGGATGTTCACACGGGTGAGGTTCTAGTGCTCGCCTCCGTGCCCAATTACGATCCCAACGCCTTTATTCCTTCCATCTCTCAGAAGGATTATGATGCCCTTCGCTCCGATAAAAGCACACCGCTCGTATCGCGTGCTTTCGCGGGTGTGTACCCACCTGCATCCACTTTCAAAACCATTACCATTGCCGCTGCACTGCGCTATCGCGTCATCACTGAAAACACAGTCATTGACTGCCCACAAAGCATCATGATCGGTAACCACCGCTTCCGCAATCACAGTGGTTTTTCTGGCAGCATAAACTGCGTTACCGCTATTGTTCTATCCAATAACCCTTTCATGTACCAGGTTGCCGCCACACGCGACCCAAGAATCGGCGCTGCTCGCCTTTGCGAAATGGCTCGCCGCTTTGGCTACGGCTCTGTCACTGGTCTGCCGTTGGCCGATAAGGCAGGTAATGTCCCGGATGATGCATGGATGTATCGTAACTACGGACGCGGTTTCATGGCGGGCGATGCGGCAAATATGGCCATCGGTCAGGGTGCTTTGCTCGCCACCCCCCTGCAAGTCGCTCATGCCATCTCTGCCATTGCTAATGGACGCTACCTGCCCAAACTTCAACTCATCCGCCAGGTGCTCGATCCAGAAGGCAACGTTGTGTACCAATTTACTCCTACCGTACAGAACAACATGGGTGACATGTCATCGGCACTTGCTGTTGTGCGCAAAGGGATGCGCGCTGTAGTGGATGGAGGCACTGGTCACCGCGCTGCTCTGAGTTGGATTCCCAATGCCGGCAAGACAGGTACTGCCCAGTGGGGGCGCCCATCCGATGACTGCCGTCTCGCATGGTTTGCTGGCTTTCTGCCCGCGGATAATCCCCGCTTTGCCTATGCAGCGCTTTACGAAGGACGTCCCCACCAAAAGATATCTGGCGGTCATGTTGCTGCCGCCATTGTGCGCAGCTTCTTCAATTCTGTGCGTCCTAGTATTGAAGCCGCCATCAAAAATGAAGTCCCCCATCCCGTTATGGCTGATGGTCAGGAAGCTTTTGCTGAGGATGTGGCTGAAGATCCGGACGAGGAAGCCGCCGCTCAGCGAGCCGCGCATGAGGAGCATGAACGCGCCAAACGCGAAGAAGCCACAAAAAAACGCCGCAGTCAATCTGGCTGGGACGATGGTCGCTCCAGACATTAGAACGCCGCACCACATCCCTCCGCGTCACCCTCTTATTCGCCTGCGCCTCCTCCCAGCTAAACCCACACCCGTCCCAAGAAAATGTAATTCATGGGCGGGAAGCATGATGAGGGCAGGAGTTGGCGATTTTTGGGCGAATC
>CANQBZ010000035.1 GCA_947589295.1 uncultured Akkermansia sp. | reverse complement strand
TAAAATGCTATGCTGTTGGGTGACCGTTTATTTTGAGGCATCGGGCTTCGGTGACTTTTTCTTTTGAGGCATTACGCCCGATTGCCTCAAAAATCAAGTTACCGAGGAACAGATGAAAACAGAAAAGAAGACTTCATTTCGATTTTGGAATTATGCTAAGCTGTTGGGTGAGCGTCTATTTTGATAAATCGAGCTACGGTGGCTTTTTATCGAGCGTGGATGACAGTATTTACTGCTTCCAAGAGCCTGCACCAACCGGCAGACGGCCCTCACCGACTGGTTGGTAGCGGGTGGAGGCCGTGTTGCCAATCAAAGGAATACCAAGAGCATTGCGCCAATAGGAGCTCATACTCAACCCAGTGTAGCAACCGTAGCTCACGCATTTAGCTCCCGGGGCAAAGGCTGCGCATGAGATACGCGTTGCAAGGTCTTTCTCGTGTATCCATTGTTTGGAAGAGCCAATGATGCTGTTACTGTAGTCGAGCATGAAAGCATGGGCGTTCGAATGTCCGAAATAGACGAAGGATGTGATAAGCCCCCTCCCTTGTCCAGCACGGTTGATAGCACGACAGGCAGCATAGGCCGTATCAACGAGTACAAGCTCTGCTCCAATTCTACGAGCTGTATCGCGAATGCGACTTACATAGTCCACGCCTTCCTCGCGGCCGCGAGTTACATAAGCTGGGCGGTAGACAATCCACACAAACCGCAGCTGAGGATCGTGAGCCCGCTGCAGCTGCATGTGTACGGTGGAAGCGCGCACAAAATTAGCCCACCAATTATCGTGTTTAGCCGGTCCCCGTAGATACTCCCACGATTTGAGCGCCACGCCGCCAGTCAAGATGACTTCTACCCCAGTGGCTGGGGAGAAACTACAGCACCATGCCATGAAGCATAGGATGAGCCAGCGTGCCATGCGCAGAAGACTACCCCCGGCAGGCGCCATTGTCAAGTCACAAGTGTTCCATAAAAAGATAGGCCTCAACAACACAAGGGATTGACAATTCATGATATGCAAAAATCCATGGCTCGTGCGTGCCGGTGCGCAGAGGAAGGGGAGGTGAACAAGGACACACACACCAAGGACAACGTCAATGGCATGCTCCGAATGAAGGGCTTGGACTCGCTAAAGCTCGCAACGTGGGTTAATTTCACTTGCCAAAGAGGGATCAGACTGGTACACTTGACGCGTCTCACGCTCCGGTAGCTCAGTTGGATAGAGCACGAGCCTTCTAAGCTTGGGGTCCCGCGTTCGAATCGCGGCCGGAGTGTTCCTCGGAAGGGATAGTGAGCGGCTCAAATCAGTTGTTGAGTGAGCTTGAAATGAAGCTTAGCAACCTCGCGCAGACGTGCAGTGCCGTGGACAGAAACAAAGCGGCGCGCAGCATCGAGCACATGCGGTGCGCAGCCGAGGGGCAACTCGCAGCCAGAGGAACGAGACATCTGGTGAATCCACTCCACAAACCGAGCACGCGCTAGAATAGAGGCGGCTGCCACCGCAATATCCTGCTCAGCGCGCGGGCGCTGGTCAAGCTGCACAGGCAAGTGGTATTCGTCGAGTGCGTGACGCAGAACCCACTCACTGGCAAATTGATCGCTTAGAGCCCGCGGGCAGGAAGGGACCTTGGCATGCAACGCGGCTATCACGCGTGCATGTCCCCATGCGAGCAGGCGGTTCAGATTGCCAATTTTCGCGTAGAGCTCATTGTAGCGGGCAGGCCCGATGCAGAGCAGTTCGAAAGCAATGCCGGGCAGCTCCTGAATTTGCTCGGCCATGCGTGCAATTTGAGCGTCATTGCTGATAAGCTTACTATCTCTGCAACCAATGCGCACAAGGGCATTGGCTAGCTCGGCATTGGCATACACTCCCACTACGACCAGAGGGCCAAAATAGTCGCCCTTGCCGCTCTCATCTACTCCAAAGTGAGGGGATACGGGGGGGCTTTGTTCGCTTCCATTTACCTCCTGGAGTACGAGTCTCAGGAAATCATGGGTACCACCTCCCTGTACAAGCAAACGGCACCGCTTAGCAAAGTAGGCTACACTCACATTCATCCCACGAAAAGCAAACAGCGCGTGTTCTCGTTCTATGGGACAAAACGTAGGATCGGCACAGAGGCGCGCTTGCAGCCGTTCGGCAATTGCTGATGATAACTCGGTGCTGAATAGGTTTTCCATCTCCGCTAGAATCTACCCAATGCGAGTCTTAGTCAATTCCAAAATGGCTCAGGATAACAAAAAAATAGGTGTGTTGACAAAAAAATTAGAGGGAAGTCGCTTTTTTGGTGTGACAAATGTCTGAAAATGCGCTATCTTACGCACAGCCTTATTCACCATAAAGCAAACACGCAACAAACACCATGTCAAAAACAATTACCAAAAGAGAGTTGGTCAACAAGATCTGCACCGAGCTGAACGGCAACCTGACCCAGACGGATGTACTGGAGGTGATCCAGAAAGCGGTGGAGCTTATTACAGCTTCGCTGGGCGAGGGCAATCGCGTTGTACTGCGTAACTTCGGCACCTTCGCAGTGAAGGAGGTAAAGGCTAAAGTTGGCCGTAACCCTAAAGATCCTGCCAAGGATGTGCCCATTCCCGCACGCAAGGTTGTCAAGTTCAAGGTGGGAAAGACTTTGAAGGAGACTGCCGCCAAGAGCAAGGGCTGATCGGGTAGAAGTCCTATTTCGGGAGCGCAACCGCTAATCGGTTGCGCTCTTCTTTTTTCCCTGAGTGAGGACAAAGTGTTTGGCCGACAGCGGTTGCTGCTGGGTGAGGCAATGGATGGCCCCACCCTCAAGCACAAAAGAACAGGCATCGAAGCCAATAATCTGCATGTTCGGCAGGAGCTCGCGCAGGATACCGAGCGCTGTGTCATCGTTCTTCGCCTGGTTGAAAGTTGGGACAATTAAAGTGCCGTTGCAGATGAGAAAGTTTGCGTAACTAGCGGGTAAGTGGTTCAGGCGCCACCCGTGGCGGATAAGCGGACAGGGCATGGGCAGGGGTATCACTTCAACGTGGGAGCCAGAAAGAGTGCGCAGGTCCTGAAGCCGCTCATTGTTTTCCGCAAGGGTGCGGTAGTTGGATGCAGAGGGTTTGGATTCGCTGGCAGACACGACAATATCTTCACGTACAAAACGTACCATGTCATCAATGTGCCCATCTGTGTCATCTCCTTCAATACCCGATCTCAACCAGAACACACATTTTGTGCCCAGCATGCGGTGGAGCTCCCTTTCCACATCTACTTTGCTGACTGAGGGGTTGCGGTTCGGGTTGAGCAGCACCGACTCCGTGGTTAGTACCAATCCTGTTCCGTTGCCCTCGATGGAACCACCTTCCAAGATGAGATCGCTGCTCAGGCAGGGGAGTTCCTGAGAGGATGCCATGAGAGCAGCAATCGCATCATCTTTGTTCCATGGTGCAAACTTGCCTCCCCAAGCATTGAAACGCCAGTTGGCTGCCTGCAGTGTGCCATCCTGTCGCTCTACAAAAATGGCACCGTGATCTCGGCACCACACATCATCGCTCGCGTGATCAAAGAGTTCTGCGTGACATGTCTGTGGAAGGATGTCGCGAATGTGTGAGTGCAAGCAAGTCGATGCATTAATACGCACACAAGCATGTTTCGCGATGAGCGCTACTAGGCGAGAGAAGTGCAGCTCAATTTCAGTAAGATTACCATTCCATAGCTCTTTGCGGTGCGGCCATGTAAGCCATACGGCCTCATGGGGTTCCCACTCTGCCGGCCAGCGTAAGGCATCACCACTCTGTGGCTTTATCGTCATATGCCCCATTAGTATACGAAGTTAGCCGAAAAGGCAAGAGAAAACAAGAGGACGGACACATCTTCTTTCAACGAAAATGAATCACAACTATACGGTATCTTCTGCAGTCCCCTTGAGGGATTCCCCACACGATCCTTGGTACCTGTCGTCCGCTTTTCTCTTATGAGTTATACTTGAGCCTTGAACCAGAGATAGACTGGCGCGATTCAAACATGTCCGGGATATCGACATATTATTGATGTTCTAGCGGTTCGTCTCATGGTCGGACTTATATAGGATGTCGTAAATTGTGACTAGTTCCTCGTGGTTTCCTATTCGTGGATTT
The DNA here is from genome assembly GCA_947589295.1 of uncultured Akkermansia sp. Taxonomy (GTDB): domain Bacteria; phylum Verrucomicrobiota; class Verrucomicrobiia; order Verrucomicrobiales; family Akkermansiaceae; genus Akkermansia. The sequence continues at coordinate 18,350 of CANQBZ010000035.1, read as the reverse complement.
GGCGGTATCCCAGAAAACTGAATTTTCCCTATGCCGAAAGAAAGTGTGGTTTGCATGGAATTGACACGGAGGGGTGTGAGATGGTAGGATAGCCGCGCAATGATGCCAAACGAAGTGGAATTATTAGCGCCTGCAGGTACGTGGGAGAGTTTGCGCGCTGCAGTTGCCAATGGGGCAGATGCGGTTTACCTTGGTGTGCAGCAACTGAACGCGCGCATGCGTGCCGGAAACTTCGCGCTGGAGGAATTGGCGGGGGCGATGAACTACCTGCATGAGCATGGACTGCGTGGGTATGTGGCGTTCAACGTATTGATTCTGCCGGGGGAGATGTCGATGGCTGCAGAGTGTTTGGATGCCGTGGATGCGGCCGGAGCGGACGGCGTCATTGTGCAGGATATGGGGCTGGCCGCACTAATAGCAGGGCAAAAACGGACAGGACGCTGGCGCATGCAGTTGCACATCTCCACTCAAATGACCGTGAGTTGCCCGGAGGCTGTTCGCCTGGTGGATGAGCTGTATTCACCGGAGCAAATTGTGTTGGCTCGCGAGCTATCACTCAGCGATATATCAGCATGTGCTGCCGTTACATCCGCCCGTATCGAAGTCTTTTGCCACGGGGCTCTCTGCGTGGCTTATTCGGGTCAATGTTTTACCAGTGAGAGCCTTGGGCAGCGCAGCGCAAACCGTGGCGAGTGCGCACAGGCGTGTCGTATGCCTTATCGCCTGCGAGTGGATGGACATGTGCTTGATTTGGGCGAAAAACGCTATCTTTTCTCACCCCAGGATCTCTTTGCTTTGGAGCTGCTGCCGCAACTGCTTGCGGCGGGGGTCAAATGTTTTAAAATTGAAGGGCGGCAGAAGAGTCCTCAGTATGTGGCAGCGGTGGTTCGTGCGTACCGTCGGGCGCTGGATGCTGCTTTACACCAGCATAGCTACCAGCCCAAGACACATGAGATATATGCTATGCAGATGACGTTTTCGCGCGGTTTTTCCACTGGCTGGCTCACGGGCACCAATCATCCGTTGCTTACCCATGGCAGGTTTGGCAAGAAGCGCGGGGTTTTAGCGGGACGTGTAGAAAGCTGTTCACGCGGATGCATCGTTTTAGCGCAATCACCACCTGTACCTGTCAAATCGGGGGATGGCTTTGTTGTGGATAACGGCGCGGATCGTAATGCCGAGCAGGGCGGCCGCATTGTTGCTGCCAAGGGTCGCACTCTTTATTTCCACGAAAAGTCGTCCCACATCGCATGGGAGAGTGTGCAGCCCGGGCAGTTGGTGTGGAAGACTTCTGACCCAAAACTGGACAGGGAATTGCGCGCCACATGGACTGCTCTTCGCCTCCCACCCCAACCGGCACAGGAGCTATTGCATGTCTGCGCAACAGGTAAGGTTGGTGAATCGCTGGCGCTCGCATGTAATGGGGTGCGCGTACAGAGTAGCATTCCTCTGGCAGCTGCGAAAAATCATCCCCTGACTCCTGCCACTTTGCGTGCTCAACTTGGGAGATTGGGCGGCAGTGGCTATGCGCTGGGTAGTTTACAATTCCAGGTGGCTCCAGATTGCATGCTCCCGCTTTCGGAGCTCAACCGTATGCGCCGCGTTCTTGTGGAGCATCTGCAGGCTTTGCCTCTAAAGTCCGCGCGCTCCCATTTCCAACTCGCGGAGCCTCATTTTGAAGCGGCGACAAGATCGGGGGCGTGTGAACTGAGCCTGCTGGCGCGCACAACAGAGCAGGCTTTGGCTGCTGCAGAAACCGGAGTGCGCCGACTATATTTGGACTTGAGACGCCCGCAAGATTTGGAACCGCTGGCAGCCCAGCTACGTGCTCTTCACCCAAGTGTTGAACTATGGGTGGCCACCATGCGTATCATGAAGCCTCATGAGAGCGGGTATTTTAAATACATCCAGGCTATACGGCCAGAGGGTGTACTGGTGCGCAATCTTGGCGCGGCCATGTACTGGCGCGGACGGGGGCTGCCAATGATCGGAGATTTCTCTCTCAATGTAACCAATGCCCACAGTTTGCGTCTTTGGCTGGATTGGGGCATGCACGCATGCACCATTTCGTACGATTTGAATGCGCGAGAGCTCCTCCGCCTGTTGAGCGATGGTGCGGGGCCGTATCTGGAGATCGTACTCCATCAGCACATGCCCTTGTTCCATAGTGAACATTGCGTCTTTTGCACTTTTCTCTCTCACGGACATAGCTTTAAGGACTGCGAACAGCCTTGTCAGCGGCATTGTGTGCGTGTCATAGATCGTGCTGGCGCTGAGCATTACCTACTCAGCGATGAGGGGTGTCGTAACACTCTCTTCAACGCCCGGGCACAGACTGCTGCGCGCTGTTTAGAACCAGCAGTGCGTCATGGACTGCGCATGGCTCGCATTGAGTGTCTGGATGAGGATGCCGAAGGCACCCGCGCGCTTGTCCATACATATCGCCAATACATGCGGGGTTCTCTCAGCCTGCTTCCTCTGCTCAGCCGCCTCAATGCATTGGATCGCCCTGGCATCACCGAAACACCATCATGAGTCATCTCTTCCAGAATACAACATACACAAATCGAGCACGTTGGATACTCACTGCACCGCTGCTCTTCTTCCTGCTTTATACGGGCAGCGCGCTGGCGAGTGGAGATTTTAATGCACTGCCGGTATCGGTGGCCTTTATGGCAGCTGCAGCATGGGGACTGTTGCTCTTCCCGCAGGTGCCATTCAGCCGGAAATTGCAAGCTTTTACGCGCGGCGCTGCGCACCGAGATATCATGATGATGCTCTGGATATTTATGATGGCCGGGGCTTTTGCTGAGTCTGCGCGTAGTCAAGGCGCCGTTGATGCCACAGTCTCTTTCACCCTGCAATATATGCCGGCGGACATGCTGCCAGCCGGTCTCTTTGTGGCAACATGCCTTATTTCCCTCTCCATTGGCACATCAGTCGGGGCCATTGCTGCGCTCATGCCCGTGGCTGTCGGGATTGCAGAGCAGTCAGGTAACAGTACTTCCATGATAGTCGGTATCATAATAGGCGGCGCATTTTTTGGGGATAATTTGAGCTTCATATCCGATACCACTATCGCCGCCACTCGTACCCAACATTGTGCCATGCGCGATAAATTTTGGGCCAATCTGCAAATAGCGCTGCCAGCCGCATTCATTGCTGTTTTCCTCTATGTCGTGCGGGGGCAAGGCAGCTCAGCTCCTGTGCAGCAGTGTGGGGAGTACGTATACAGCGCTGCTTTGCCGTATCTTGCTGTGTTGCTTTTGGCTGTGGCAGGGGTACAAGTGCTGTTAGCCCTCTTCATCGGCATCATATCCTCCGGGGTGTTGAGTTGGGTGCGAGGCGGCGACCTCATCTCGTGGGCGAGTTCTCTGGGACATGGGATGCTCAGCATGGGCGAGCTCATCTGTGTCACTCTTTTGGCGGGTGGGTTGCTGGGGCTCATTCGCCACTACGGCGGCATGGCTTACCTCGTGCAGCTCATGCTTCGTGGTATACGGGGCGGGCGTACGGCTCAGCTGGGCATCGCGCTCATGGTTTCGCTTTCTAATCTTTGCACGGCGAACAATACCGTGGCAATTCTCACGGTGGGTGACATTGCGCGCACCATAGCTGAGCGATTTCGCATTTCACCGGCACGTGCTGCAAGTCTGTTGGATACGTTTTCTTGCCTGGTACAGGGGATGCTGCCCTATGGAGCACAGTTGCTCATGGCTTCGCGGCTTAGCGGGTTGAGCGCGGCGCAGCTCTTGCCGGAGCTCACCTATCCGGCCCTATTGGGCACGTGTGCACTCATCTCAATTTTTCTGCCGAAGAGACCGATGAAGAAGCTCTACCCGTCAGTGAGCAAATGATACTGCGAGCACATTCGCGCGCAGAAGCATCGTCATCAAGTATTGTTGTCAAGGGGGGAGATTGAGTGTGCACCGGCGCTTGTTCCAGCACGCGTTCCACCGTACGCCAGATGCCGGGAAAGCTCAACTGCCCATTCACGAAGGCTCGCACTGCTTCCTCATTTGCCGCATTGTACACGGCTGGCATCGTACCACCAATAGTGGCCGCTTGCCGTGCCAGGTCCAGCGCAGGGAAAACGTCTCTCCGAGGCAACTCAAAATGCAGGTCGCACAATTTCTCCAGTCGCAGCGTGCGCAGCTTGCCATCCACCCGCTCCGGGTAAGTGACAGCATATTGAATTGGGAAACACATATCACTACAGCTCAGCTGCGCCAGCAAAGAACCATCTGTAAACTCTACCAGTGAGTGCACAATACTCTGGGGGTGTACTAGAACATCTACTTGCTCAATCGGCACACCAAAAAGCCAGCGCGCTTCTATCATCTCAAGTCCCTTGTTAAAGAGCGTCGCAGAATCAATCGTAATCTTGCGTCCCATGTTCCATGTCGGGTGTTGCAGAGCTTGCTGCAGGGTAACCGACTCCAACTGGTCAGGGGGTGTGCAGCGGAAGGGGCCGCCACTCGCCGTCAATATCAGTCGTCGCACATTCTCGGTACCCGCCGTGTTCGCTTTCAGACATTGAAAAATTGCGTTGTGTTCGCTATCAATCGGCAGTACTGCAACTCCAGCCTGTGCTGCACAACGCATCACCAGCTCCCCAGCCATCACCAGTACTTCCTTACTTGCTATCGCCAAATCCTTCCCGCTCTCAATGGCACTCAAGGTAGGCTGCAGACCTGCTGTGCCCGCAATCGCTACGAGTACCATATCGGCCTGCGCCAAAGTCACCAGCTCACAGAGCCCCTGTTCGCCGGTGTACAATGCACATCCCCCAGGGAGCATGCTACGTAGCTGAATGGCCTGCTGTTCATCGTAAAGGGCCACATGTTGCACCCCAAATTCGTGTGCTTGCGCTGCGAGCTCTTTTATTCGGCTATGTGCAGCGAGTCCAACTATCTGCATATGCTCCGGAAGCTGCCTCGCCACCTTCAGTGCACTCGTGCCTATACTCCCGGTTGAGCCCAAGATGACGACTCGCCTCCTGTTTGTTCGGGTACTCATCGATGCGTACAACTTTGGTTCATTCGTTGGACGTGAAGACATATTTGCACGATTTAAGATGTAACATTCTGCGCTATTGGTGCTGGAAGAAACGTCCTCCGATGGCTGGTATTAGCATAGTAAATTTGGACGCGGAGTCCCTTGATAACTCGGCCAAATCATGCAGATGGCTCTTGTCTCAGCCGGTTGTCAGATTCGAACTGACGACCGTCCGATTACAAATCGGGTGCTCTACCACTGAGCTAAACCGGCGGTCGGGCGCCATTCTACACGACAGCAAACCGGCATGCAAGTCTTTTTTAATTTTGCTTGCTTCACGCATTGCTTCAAACATAAAGTTACCGAAGAACAGCAGTTGAAAACGGGGAAGAAGAATTCTCTGAGATTTTAGTAACTCGGATAAGCAGACAGATCGCCTACTATCAGCTTCCTCAATATTTTTCTTGGGAGGATGTGGGTTGATGTGGTAGAGGGAAGTCAGGTCTACATCGGTGGTTCACGATCGGTTTCTTCCCTGTGGTATGATGATTTCGGTGAATCCCATGAGGAAAGAGATGTATGGCTCATTCCTGTACCCGGCAACCCCACCGTCTTGCGGATCCCAGATTTTCCAAACGTGATACGTGCACCACGAATACCGCAAGAAAGCGACACCCCTCGTTTGCTAAAATTGAGGGTAATGCCTGGCAGGATTCTGATGCGTCTGTAAAAGCGAAAACTCATTTGTTTTTATTGTTTTTCTCTGTTTTTCAGCCAGTTGATGATGCCGTGAGCCACGGTTTGAGCAACTTTTTTACCCCCTGCATCGGTAAGAAGGAAGGCTGCGTGGGCACGATTGTTGACGTAGAGAGCCTCTGTCACCGCAGAAGGAATACCAGCGTCATCCAGTGCGTTAAGCCAGCCGGAGGCAGTTTCTTCTTTTCGGTAGCGGATGATGGTGCGGCAGCCTTTCCCTCCGTTGGGCACCCCTCCGGGACGATCCAGCAGTTCCTCACTGAATGCGCGCCGGAGAGATTCGCCAAGGGCCTTGCCGTGGACGCGGCTGTGGATGATGAGGCCTGCCACTGGGTATCTAAGCCATCCTTCTGTGCTGTTGAGATGCAAAAATACCACGCAGGTGGCTTTCTGTGAGATAGCAAAGTCTGCGCTTACCATGCCGGCGCCGATGCGGGAAGGAAAATATTTGGAAGGGTAGCGTAGACCGGTGTCCGATTTATTCAACTGAACGACACCCGCTTTTTTGGCGTAGGAGGCATAAGGTTCACGGGTTGGGGCAGCGCTGCGATTGCAGACAATGCAACGGTAACCTGCGGCTTCAATCATCTGCTTCACTTCTCCCGCGTGTTTGTACCAAAATGCGCACTCACTCAGTTTCCCATCCGGCGATGTAGCGCCGCGACTCTGCATGGAGTGCCCGATATCTAGGATGACAAGATCCGCGGCAGCCGAAGAGGCCGGATGAAGTAACAGCGAACACAAGAGCAGTATGTGGAGAATTCGTTTCATCGTTACCTGCTTCTGACAGCGCCGCGAGAAATAAGCAGCGCACGGATCTGCTGAGCGTTGTCCGCTCCCACACAATCAAGCGGGGTTACTCCTTTGTTGGTGACAGCATTCACATTTGCGCCGTGCTCTACAAGCCAACGCGTGATACTCAAGCTTCCAATGCCGCACGAATAGTGTAGGGCTGTGTTGCCCTTGGTCTCCGGCAGGGTGATATTCACATCTGCGCCATCACGTATCAGCGGCAACAGAGTAAGCAGACGCTTTTGGTAGAGGGCGGACGTAGCCTCACGGCAGCGCAGGGCGGCCATGCGGTTAATCATGGGCTGCAGGTCAGATCGATCCTCCCTCATTATGGGGACCGGCGCGGACGAAGAGAAACGAAGCGTTGCAGATGTCTGTGCTCCGCGGGCTTGGAGTAGCGCACGTATCTGGCGAGCATTGTCCGCTCCCACGCAATCAAGAGGAGTTACCCCTTTGTTGGTGAGAGCATTTACATTGGCACCATGCTCTACAAGCCAGCGCGTGATACTCAAGCTGCCAATGGCGCACGAATAGTGCAGGGCTGTGTTGCCCTTAGTCTCCGGCAGGGTGATATCTACATCTGCGCCATCACGTATCAGCGGCAACAGAGTAAGCAGGCGCTTTTGGTAGAGGGCGGACGTAGCTTCACGGCAGCGCAGGGCGGCCATGCGATCAATCATGGGTTGCAAGTCAGACCTATCCTCCACCATGGAGTCAGGTGCAGACGGGGAAAGACGGAGCGTTGCTGCGGTCTGAGCCCCACGCGCGTTCATGATGGCGCGTATAGGCCTTTCATTATAGCTTCCACGTGGTAAACAATCCAATGGAGTTGCACCACTATTTGATAAGCTATTGATGTTGGCGCCGTGATTCAAAAGCCACGTCACTTCCTCAAGCCGTCCCATGGCGCATGCAACGTGCAGAGCTGTTTGTCCCTCCGACTCCGCAGTTGTTGTATCAATGGGAGCTCCCCCTTTTATCTCTTCCAACAGCCCCATGAGGAGCATCTGGTTACGCTTGAATTGTGAGGAAGAGAGATTGCTCACCATCGTGAGTCCATCGATAAAGTCATCCAGTTGTGCAATCTCTTGGGGAGTCCATTGGTTTTTCGCTCCCAGCTTTTGCTCCAGCGTTTGGATTTCTTCCTGTCTCCTTTTAATGGTATCCTCGAGAGATTGTATCTTCTCATCGAGGCGTTTCTCAGAATCATTTGCATCCCTTCTTGCCGCAGACAACTCCTCGGAACGATTTTCCAGCGCATCCTTCAGCCGCTGAATGTCCTTTTCTGACAGGTCTCCCTCCGACCGAATGAGACCACGAAGACTTTCTTCGGCTTCTCGGCGGTCATTTTCTGCTTGTTTGACTTTTTCCGCGGAAGCTGTGAGAGTGTCAGTCGCTAAAGTCGCCTTTTTGTGGAAATCCTGGGAAAATATTGATGCCGTTATGCCAGCGGCGGCAGCAATCATTGCAGTAATTTTGTAATTCATGACTCCCTGTGCGAGTTATTTTAGTTTTTCCTCCAATTCTGCAACGCGGGCATCTACTTCCTTGAGCCTGTTCTCCAACTCATCAATATTACGACTCTTCGTTGCAGCGTCTTCCTCTGCGCTTTCTCTCAACTGACGGAGCTCTGTCTCCTTTTCTTCTATTTCTGTCTTTAAAGAACGAACAGGTTCGACAAGGGCCGCGATACGTTCATAGTGCTCGCGGCATTCCGCCTCTTTTTTCCTCTCCAACACTTCCGTTTTAGCATTGATGCTTGTATTCAGAGTGGCTTCATCCGCTTTCTGCATGTTCTCCCACGTACGGAAGACACCGTAGATTGTCCAGACTACCAGCAGTACAGTGAGGAAAATCATCCCCCCATTGCCACTATTCGCAGGAGTTTGTGTCGCATGAGGAGTCGTTGCAGCGGGTGCGGGCTCATTCCCAAACTCCTCCGGGAGGGGAGGAATGTCAGCAGCTTGTTCTCCCTCAGGAAGGGGAGGAGCATCATTGAACTCCTCGGGAAGGGGCGGGAGATCAGAGGCGGGGGTGTTTTCTTCGTCGCTCATATTTGCTCTTCCGAGTTATTGTTGTTGCGGTCGCTCGCTGCGAAAATTGTTTCCATAAAATCAGGGATCATGGAGGACAGACAGAAGGTAAAGAATGTGACGATAGGGAGAAAAGCACCGTAGGCGAGCAGTCCTATCCTAGCGACCACCTCCGGCGAGAAACTGTAGATAGTATCTGTTCCGCTTGTCAGAATCATTAAGGCGGTCAAAATCATCAACACTGGGGTAAGTACGTGCAGTGCTGTAAAAATCGCGCGCAGGGTAAAACGTATAAGGTTCACCATTTCTCTCCCTGGTACCACGTCCTTTGGCGTAATCGCAACAAACAACTTCTGCGAGTTCAGACAGACGTAGCCCACTCCTGCTAGATAAATGACGCATATTATCATCAGGAGCAAATCCTTCACTTTCAGTTCCGGCACCTTTGTCGCCCACCACACTGTTGCCAATATCAGCACGGCACATATCATTGCCACAACTTTCGGCATTCTCATGGACGAAAGCCTGATTTTTTTCCCCAGAAGCAGGGGTATCATAGCATTGTACAGCTGGTAGCACAGGTACTGAAGAACGCACCCTGCTCCCAGAATAAGAGCTGTCAATTTGACGCTCTCATATACCTCGTTTGCTAAGCAAAAGGAAATGATGCATAGCAGAACACTCACTCCAACCGGGGCGCTCAAAAAGCGCAAATGCTTTTCGCATATCTCGGGGGTGTCTGCCATTCCTTCCGGCAGGTAGCAAATTTTCATCAGAAAGGCATCAATTTTTTCATAAATCTTAGTGATCTCGTCAAAGAAGCACATGATGCCGTCTGAGGAGCCCCTCTCATGGTTCGTTTGAGATTGTCTCGAGAGTGAAGTCGGACGCAGACCGGTTGCTCTCCCAGTTTTAAGGTGCGGCATTGTCGGAGCGGTGCCACCCATTTTTTCTTCCGTACCGGAGAGCGCTTCCCACCTCATCCATATCTTTTTCCCGCTTTCTATCACCGGAGTCTTTGGCCCTATCTTGCCTTTCTCTGCCAGAGCCTTCAGTTCTTCCATGTTGACGGGACCGATGTTTTTCCCGTCCTTATTGTAGTAATAATTCATAATTAGGGTGCTATTTCTATTGAAGGTTCATGTGTTTGTGCGATACCATGATTGCCACGAAAACATTTTATAGTATGGATTTAAAACTGACCTGCAGTCGTAGAACTGCAATCGCGCGCCGCCTTACATTGTTTTATTTTCCTCCCCTGTAGCCCTTCCGCACAAACATATCTCTCTTTTCCATAGTCCAGTTAGCGTGTCACACAAACACCACGAGCGAGTATATCCCATCTGTTAGATGTTGGTCAAGCCTTTAATCTTGAAAAAAATGAAAATTTGAATGGCAAAATGAAATGCAACTGAGACTCATTAAAAGGACCTAGAAGTATGAAGCACATAACCTGCTAAGTACTTTCCGTAAATTGAAATGCCGATTTCGTCCAAAAAATTCACAGACAAACTCTTTCGAGTTCATTATGCCCACGGTAGATGCGACAGGCAAGAGAGACTGACATCACATTGGATTCAATCAATCGTGTGTTATTGTATCTTTCTGCATGCTCAGGGGCGACGGATGAGCCCACCATCGCGACCACTCTTCTCATCCCGTCTTTTACGGGTTGGCAATTCCATCCACAGCCTTGGTTTATTCGAGTTTCGAATTTGCATTTGCAACCCAGAAAGCAGGCGGGGCTCATCGGAACCCCGCCTGCGGTACAACCATTACTTACTGGTTAGTCATCAGAATTGGCAGATGTAGCCTAAGCGCAGCCCCAAATTAAGCTGATGCTGTACTTTGTCGGTGCCATCGTATGGTTCACCGAAGTTAGGTCGTCCCATCAGGCCCTGCAGTTGTACGGCAAAGCTGATGCTACCCGATTCGCAGACAGCCTGTTGCAGGCCAATTTCTGCACTCCAGGCAAATCCCCATTTGCTCTTTGTCTCCTTGTCGCATGGATTAGCTCCCAAAAAATCTGTCAGGGTCTCCTTTCTCGTCACATTGGTTTGAGCGAGACCAATGTTAGCACCAGCAAAGAGCTTGAGTCCATCTGCAACCTCTCCTGTGTAGCGGTAACCAGGCATGAAATAAATATTCTGTACCTCCCACTTATGGGTTGTTGTTACCGTAGCTTCATCGCCTGGGCCCAGAGGAAAGCTCTCCGTCCAGCTGACTGAGTCATCCCCCGTTGCCCAACCGATGCGCAGGTTCAGAACATTGTTCTCATCAAGAGCATAAAAGGTTGTGACATCAAATCCGTAGGTGTTTACCTCCGGGTTAGACATATGATCCTCACTATCATATTTGTAGAGATCCTTGAGCCCGAAGTTGTAGGCGGCATTGATCTCCATGCCAAACTTCTCCTGAGTAGCATTGCTTGCCGTCTCCTGTCCGTACGCCAAGCCTAATGTGGCGCACGCCAATAACGTAGTTAGTGTTTTCTTCATAGTTCGTTTGTCCGCTCGGACAGACTCAGTATAGCGTATTTGAAATACGTAGGATTTTATAGCTTTTTAATTGATTATCATAGGTCAATCATGATAAAAGAAGAATGGTGCTACGTAGGAAGTCGGACCGCATAAACAAGACGATCGTTGAGAAATGAATCAAAATAATTTAAAATATAGGCTTGACATACGTATTTCAAATACGGTGAGCAAGAAATAGAAAGGAAAAGATGAGATGAAGGACACAGACAAGACGGAAGCGGAGGGAGCTATGGTGACGCTCGTGAGGGAGATGGGAGTGGAGATGAGCGAGGCCGTCCAATTCATATCGCTGGCACGGAGGATAGGAAGAGGAAGATTGAAGCGCGCGGAACAGTGCCTGATGGCTGGGGAAGAGGAACTGAGGAGGAGAGAAAAGACGGTGACGTTTAAGAGAGCTGTGGAAGCAGCATTGGAGGAGCGCAAGGGGAGACGCGCGCGCACACTGAGCGATTTGCGTTATATAGCACGACGACTCATGCGCCGGTGTCGAGGGTTGTCCAAACGGCGCGTGCGTGGCATCCGCAGCGATGAGTGCAGGGAGTGGATAGAGCAGGCATTTGAAACACCCAGCCAGCGAAAGAAAGCGCGTGCGGGTCTTTCCGGAATCTTTTCGAGCGCGGTTCGACGCGGCTGGTGCTCAGAAAACCCCGTGCGGCATGTGCCGGTGCCGGTGGTGAGAGAAAAACGCATCAATATTCTGACACAGGAGGAGCAGAGGCGTCTGCTGCAAGCCGCGGAAACGTATGCCGGAGGGATATGCATGCCTGCTGTGGCCACAATGCTTTATGCCGGAGTGCGTCCGCACGAAATGGCCCGCCTCACATGGGAGCAGGTGCACATGAGCGAGCGAGTGATCAGCATTGAACCGGAGCACAGTAAAACCGGAGGTGCGCGGCATGTCAGCATCCGGGCATCGCTCGCGCGGGTGCTGAGGCGTGAGAGGAACAGAGGAAAGACGCAAAAAATCTGCCCGAGGAATTGGCAGAGGCATTGGGGGGCACTGCATCGAATGGCGGGGTGGGACAGGAGGCAAGGGAAGCCTTGGCAGCCGGATGTGCTGAGACATACGTTTGCGACAGAACATCTGCGTAAGCACCGTAGCTATGCTGAGCTGCAGGTGGAGATGGGGCATCGCAGCAGCCAACTCCTCCGCACTCGCTACGTGGCAATGGGAGCAAGATGAATTGGTGTTCCATGGTCCCGCGGAGCTTTTCTTTCCCGGAAATACGCCAAAGGCTTTCAAACAACAATTCCGACGAATCAGAGGTCGATGTCAATGCCAAAGGTCTTGCCGAGGGCAGAAGAGTCGAGAGAGACGGAGGTATCCGCTGCAGGTGGGGCAATGAGAGCGGCGGGGTCGAGGAAGCGGAGGGTGAAGAGCAGGGAAGGATCGTGGTCGATGAGTACCCCGGCGGCGTAGATCGCAGCAGCAGCATGAGGGCAGGGTTCAGTCCAATCCGGGCAGGTGCAACCCATGTGCCAATCCTCTGGGGCAGGGAGCAGGCCGTTCTCCGGGTCACAGAGGGTATGTAGAAGATCATCGTTCGCCTTGCCTTCCAGCAGGGCAACCAATGAACCTACATTTCCGGCGCAGACGGTGCGCAGGGCGAGGCGCTTTTCATCATCCAAAGGTTTAAGCGAGAGGTTAACCTCATAGAGTTCCTGCGCGGAAACGAGAGCACGGATGGAGCAGGGGGCTATCTTCAAATCCAAGACACAGCCGTGGCGCAACAGGGTGCGCCCAGGAGAGAGACAAAGACCGCCCGCTTCGCAGAGAGCGAGGTGGCGCATCCACGCACTGCCCCAAAAGTGTTCTGCCAACCTGCGTGAGGAAGCAACCACGGGGTGCAGATGTGCGCCGTCAGCCGTCAGCTCTGCGGCCCGCTGGGAAGCAAGGCGGGCGAGGTCGGCCGCCCGAAGGGGTGCTGAATCCTCGCCCGCGTAGCTGCACATGGCAAGGGGTAAAATTAATGAGTCACAGAGCGGAAATACTCCAACGTCGTCTTGAGCCCCTCCTCCAGAGTGTGCTGTGGTTTCCAGCCGGCGGCAAGCAACTTGTCCGCGCAGGCGCGGGAGTGCTTCACATCACCGGCGCGCTCCGGCAAATGGACGATTTTGCTCTTCGAGTCGGCGGCCGCGACGATGATCTCGGCGAGTTTATTGATGGTAATCTGACCGCCATAGCCAACGTTGTTCACGCCAGTGACTTCCGGATGCTCTGCCACGTATGTGAGCGCACCCACGATATCTTTCACGTAAATGAAGTCGCGCGTTTGTTCGCCATCGCCGTAGATGGTAATATCCTCACCCTTGAGCGCCTTTTCCATAAAAATGGGGACGGCGGCGGCGTAGGCTCCCTTTGGATCCTGACGCGGACCGAACACGTTGAAGAAACGACAGCAGCCCGTGTTGATCTTGCCCGTGGTGCGGAACATCTCCATGTAGTATTCGCCATCCAGTTTTGTAATGCCGTACGGACTTTTTGGCTCCGGATACATCGTTTCTACCTTTGGTACGATGGGATTGTCACCGTAGATGGCAGCAGAGGAAGCGAGCACGACCTTTTTCACGCCTGCTTCAGCAGCTTCTTCCAGGACAGTAAGCAGACCGTTTACGTTCAGGTCAATCGTCTCGCGAATTTTGCTCATGCTTTCCGGCACGGAAACGAGCGCAGCCATGTGGAAAATGTAGTCCACGCCTTGCACCGCTTTGCGCACGAGTATACGGTCGGTAATGCTGCCCTCAATGAAGGTAACGCGCAAACCGTCGAGGTTCTTTTTGTAGCCAGTGCGGAGGTTGTCGAGGATGCGAATCTCATCCGCCTTGTTCTGGTAATGTTCAGCAATGTGGGAGCCGATAAAGCCGGCGCCGCCTGTGATGAGTACTTTCATGGTTGTAGTAGGTGAGTTGTTTGTGAAGATTATGCCTTGTTTTTTGCCGCTTTGGCAGCAGCCTTGGCGGCCAATTTCTCCTTCTCCTCAGGGGTGAGAATACGCGGGAACACGGGACTTGGCGCTTGAACTTGATGACCTTCTTTCAGAATGCCCCATACGAGCGACTGGGGGGTAAGACCGTTGGCATCCACTTGCAGTTGGTCGAGCAAACGCGTTGAGGCTTCCGGCAGCACGCAGCCCAACAAGAAGCCCACGTGGGCAACGCTCTCCAACAAATGGTAGAGTGCGCGTTGGAGTTCCTCCGCCTTTTGCGGGTCTTTTGCGAGCGACCAAGGCTGTTTTTGCTCAATGTATCCGTTACAGAGGGAAACGTGGGCATTGAGCGCGCCGAGGGCATCGGCCGTATTGCAGGCGTCCATCTGCCGGGCGAACGTTTTTTCCGCTTCATCCAGACTCTTACGCAGGGCAGCAGAAGCTTCGTCATCGCTGGCAGGCGTGTGCAGGGTACCCCCGCAGTATCGCACGCACATGTTGAGCGAACGGTTGGCGAGGTTGCCTAGGTCGTTCGCCAGTTCAGAATTATAAATCATACGCAGACGCTCAGGGTCGTAATCGCTGTCGTAGCCGGTTTTCGTATCGCGTGCCAAGTAATAGCGCAAGGCCTCGGCGCCAAAGAGGTCGCACAAGTCGTTAGGATCCACGATGTTGCCGAGTGACTTGCTCATTTTTTCGCCCTTGATGTTGAGCCAGCCATGCACGAGCAAACGAGGCATCTGCTCATTGGGGAACCCCATGGCATGCAACATGCAGAGCCAATAGATGCCGTGTGCCGGGATGAGGATGTCCTTCCCGATGACTTCGCATGCAGCCGGCCAAAGTTTCCCGAAGGAGGGCAGACTCGCATCTCCGTCACTTGCATACCCCGCAAATGAGATGTAGTTGATGAGCGCATCAAACCATACGTAAGTTACAAAATCCGGGTCAAAGGGCAGGGGAATACCCCACGAAAGTCGGTTCTTGGGGCGCGAAATGCACAGGTCATTCGTCGAGCGGTCGATGGCCATGAGGAGATCCTGCCTCCGGAATTCCGGGGTGACGACTTCCGGGTGTTTGGTCACATACTCGCGCAGCCATGGGATATGCGCAGTGAGGTTGAAGTACCAATTTTCTTCTTCCAGTTCGATGACTTCACCCCACTCGGAACCGAACTGTCCGTCCTCTCCGCGTTCCTTGTCGGTGAGGAACTGCTCTTGGCGGACGGAATAAAATCCCTTGTAGGATTTTTTATAAAGGCACCCTTTGTCGCGCAATTCCGTAAGAATACGCTGCACACACTTTTCATGGCGTAGGTCAGAAGTGGCAGCCCAACCATCGTACGAAATATCCAGGCGTTTCCACAACGCAGTGAATTTTTGCGTAACCTGCTGCGCGTATTCGAGCGGTTCAATACCCGCCTCCTCCGCTTTTTGCTGCACCTTCTGCCCGTGTTGGTCCACGCCAGTTAAAAAATAGGTTTCCTCCCCGCACATGCGGTGCCAGCGAGCCAACACGTCTGCGAGCACTTTTTCGTAAGCATGCCCAATGTGGGGAGCGCCGTTTGTGTAGTCGATGGCTGTGGTAATATAGAACATATCGCGCAGATTCTATCACGGCCTGCACTCGGGGGCAAGCCGAACTTAGAGGAAGATTTTATGCTAGCGCAGCCATGCGAGAAACTCTTTGTTGCCCTCCATGCCGGTGATGGGAGAAGGGGCTACCCCCATCCATGAGCGGTGGAGCTGTTCGGTGACGAAGTCGCGGATTTTTTGGACGGCGCGTTCGTGCAAAACAGGGTCACGCACAATGCCACCTGGACCGATGTCATGTGGTTGAAGTTCAAACTGAGGCTTCACGAGCACGAGTATATCCCCATCCGGTTCAAGACAAGCATACGCCGCCGGCAGGATTTTGGTGAGGGAGATGAAGGAGACATCACTCACGATAAGCTGCACCTTTTCACCGAGGTCATCTGGCGTCAGATAGCGAGCATTGAATTGCTCTCGTACGATGACGCGTGGGTCAGTGCGTAATTTCCAGACGAGTTGATTGGTCCCGACATCCACCGCGTGCACACGTAAGGCGCCGTTTTGCAGCAGACAATCTGTAAACCCGCCAGTGGATGAACCGATATCCAGACACACTTTACCCTGTGAAGATACTGGGAAAGCGCTTAGAGCTCCCTCCAGCTTAAATCCGCCGCGGCTCACGTATTTTGGCGGGTTTTTGACGGAGAGTGGCAGGCTTGTATCTACCTTGGTCCCAGGTTTAGTGATCATCCGATCTCCCACCGAAACTTCACCTGCCAAAATAAGACGTTGGGCCTGTTCCCTAGAAGAAACAAGCCCGGCGCGATGCATAAGAACATCCAATCGTTCCTTGGCAGGCATCACAGCAGCACGAACGCTGGTTTCGAGGAGCTAACGTTGGGCAGGTGGCTCAGCAATCAAATGTTCAGGAACAGGAGGCAGGACGGTGCTACCATCAGGGAGTGGCGCAATCGGCAAGCGGCGGCGTCTGGTCGCGGGGACAGCGGTTGGAGCTGGAGTTACGCGAGTTGCAGACACCGTTTTTGAGACAGGAGCAGCAGCCGGAGGAGCGGGAGGGACAGGTGTCGGCGCAGTTCTAATAGCAGGCGTTGGTTTCGGTGCAGGGGGAACCGCGACAGGGGGAACAGGGGCGGGCGTAGGAGCAGAGCGGATTATAGTCTCTGGTCTTGGGGCGGGGGGAATCGCAGCTGCCGGTGTGGTGGGAGCCACCCTCGCCCTGGCAGAAGGAGCAATGGGAACCATCATCGGAGCTGCAGGAGCAGCCCCGTAGCGCATGTGGGGACGGTTTGCAACTGGCCGAGCTAAAGGCACAGCGGCAGGCCCTGGTTGAGCCACGGGCTGTGCCGCAGGAATCGCCGGTTGTGCCGCAGGCGAGGGGGGAAGTGCTACTGGGGGCGCAAGTGGAAGCGTTTTACGCGGAGAGCTGAGCGACGCCTGGTGAGTTGGAGTCGACTGCTGAGGCTGCACAGAAGGAATTGGATTATGATTTATTCGGTGTACACGCACGCCGGCTCTTGTTATCATTTGAGCATGAAGCGGCAAGCTGCACATGGTGGATACGAGTAACACGATGGTAATCCGATGCATAGGTACAGGATTGGTTTGGTTGGAGGTGTGGTTCTTAGGTGAGAGCTGAGTAGTAATTGACGAAAGAGGACAAGGAAAAAAGAATGATGAGCGGCAGGAGAAGAAGAAAGACTGGGTCGCGACGCCAAGAACATGGTTCCCCCTTGTTGCCTGTATCGGGCAGAACAGACCAAGTTGCCACGGCTGCAAAGCCAAACCACGAAAGTGCATAGAGATTTGCACACGATGGATAGGTTGAAAATACGGGCGAGCCCGTTGCATGCACGATGTAATATGCGGCAAAGGGCAGAATTGTGAGTACTGCAAGCTCTGGGTGGGCATTGCGGCGGTAAAGGCGAAGCCACACCAGCCCCCACGCCACAACAATAAGCACGCTTGATACAACCAGCACCGCATCGCCGAACACGGACTCTAAGAATGAACCACATCCCAGCAGCACAAAAATCGGCACAGCCAAGTAAATGTAGAGTCGACGATTCATGACGATTCTCGTATTATCCTTCCCAATGCCAAATGAGGGGCACCTCGATGTCAGGATTCAAACTACGCATGGCGGGACTACTTCTGGCACATTCCTGAAGTGCCGGTACATGTGGCGAATTTGCGGGCAATGGTACGTGCATTTCAACTGTAATACGAGCTATGCGTCGAGGATTCGCGCTCATTTCTTTAGTTGTCTCTGCCCAAAGCCCATGGATATCCAGATGATGCTCCTGAGCGTATATCCCCATGATTGTCGTCATGCAGGCTGCCGTGGCAACGCTCATTAGATCCGTTGGCGAAAATGACTCTCCCTTGCCATGGTTATCCACGGGTGCATCCGTATTCACGCGCACTCCGGACTTCTCATGCTCCAATTCGCAGCGCAATGCCCCCTCGTACCTGATCTTGCACCTAACCATCTTACCCTCATCCTACGCCTCTGACGCGCGCGCGTCAAGTTCAGATTCTATTTTTCTCCACTTTTTCTCAACTTTCCTTTTCGTATCGTCCTTATTTTCCCGCACCCTCCGCTCGACGAATCTCTTTCCCCTACGGTCTCATCGCATAGAAGAGGAGTGATCTTATTACGAATTTGAAAAGGAAATTGAAAAGGAAATTGAAAAGGAAATTGAAAAGGAAATTGAAAAGGAAATTGAAAAGGAAATTGAAAAGGAAATTGAA
>CANQBZ010000034.1 GCA_947589295.1 uncultured Akkermansia sp. | reverse complement strand
CTGAGATATGGTGGAAAGTTTGCCTGCCTGGACATCCTGTATCAGCCTTGGAACTCCGTCGGCATGGAGTTTGGCTCAGAAAATTGCCATGTACAGAGCACGAATTGGCTTGCCTTGCGGGGGAAGGGTAGTGTAGAATGACTGTCAGAACGCATAGCACACGCAGACGATGTCTTCTAACTTATATAAATTGCTAGTAGCCGTGATCCTGTCCATAGTGACTGGTTTTTGTTGCTACCCCCTGGGAGAAAAGCTGCTCATCGTCTTGAACCTGCGCGATGCTCTGGCGGGCAGCGCTCAAGGGAAATTGGACAAAGAGCGCCAAGAGCGTTTGAGCAAAATGGAAGAAAACCGCAAGCTAGTCGATGCAAGCAAGCCCAAACGTCGACGTGGCATTGTCATATCGGATTCCACTGCCAACGATGATTGGCAGAAAGGCTTTGAAGAAGAAGATACCGCCAAGGCCGTGGAGGAGATGCCGACAGACGATGCACTGGATGACGAGGGATCATCTGAAAATGGCGCCGAGCTTGACTTTTCATCGTACATGCTCGCCGATTGCGATCCGGATTTGGTCGGTATCACTGAAGATAAGGATGCGCGCGAAATACCGGGGCAAACCGATGTAGTACCCAAGGCGATGGATTCCAAAGCGCGCAGCGCCAATTCTGCTGCGCTGCGGAAGTTCGCTGGTGTGTTGGGGAAGGCTGCCAAGGGCGCGCCTTATGTCAACCCTGAGCTTAAAGGGGGGTCCTGGAAATCCCCCCAAGAGCTATACAAAGCTTTAGAGCAGCGCGTCTTGACCAAGCTCGGTGAAAAACCGACGGTACAAAGCGTTGTAGAGTATTTAAGCGCCCCGGAAAACAGGCGTGATTTAGCTCTCGTCACGCTTATTCGTCGGGCCGGCATACATGATTTGGAAGAGCTGGCTGCCCAACGCGGCGGTGTCACTGTGCTGAATGCACTTTCTTCAGACCTTAAATGGCTGACAAACACCTTGTACTCAGGACCCACTGACAAACTTGGCAAGGGGCTGCAGAATATGGGTCTTATCTTTTCACGTTTCACGGAGGATATAAATGATGAAACAACGCGCCGCATTGCCACCACAACAGCCACCGAGTTCGCGCGCGAAGGCTGGAGTCAGAAGGACATGCTGGAGCGCTTTACCTACTACTACAGCAGCTATAAAGAGGGGCGTCTCAACAAAATTTTTGATTCTCTCGCCTATTGGGAAACTCGCCTCGTAACAGGCAATCGCGAATGCCATTCATGGGGCAGTCCGGCCTCTATGGCATGGCAACGCGATAACGTGCGTCTGCCGGTGGAAGGCTACTTGGGCGCATCGGGGCAGCTCGTGTACCGCTTGCGCAACGCCGCCGGAGATTCCGTCTTTTCCGGGGAATATCTCGCCCCAGTCATGAAAGGATTTAACAATATCACCGCGCTGGCACATCGCGAGATTGGCGGCGTGTGTGGAGCTTGCTCGCACTACGGAGCGTACGGCGCGCTTGCATCCGGCATACCTGCCATGACTATGGGTGAGCCCGGCCATTGCGCTTATACGGTGCGCGTGGGCAACAAGTGGGAAAAAGGCTACTCGATTTATTGGCAGCACGGCATGCACAAAACATTCTGGGGGCTGCATGACTGGGAGTTTCTTATCCTGACGCAGGATTTGTACTCAGATGCTATCCCTACTCTAATGTCCGACCAGCTGGCAGCTATGGCAACTCTGTTTGCCGCCAAGCGCATGACAAAGGCGGCCTTTCATTGCTTTGACGCCGCTATCCAAGCGCAACCGCTCAATTGGCCTGTGTGGCTCGCATACGCCGGTTTTTTGAAGCAAAAAGCGCCTCAAAATAAGGAGCGTTGGACGGACCTTTGTTTGCGCGTGGTGGACACTCTTGCCGAAAAATACCACAATGTGGCGGCCACATTTCAGGCGCGCTATATCTACCCGAATATGCTTCCACTGATGCCCGATAAGAGGGAGCGCAATAAGCTTTTTGGCGCTTTCTTTAAGAAGTGCGATGACTTTGGAGTGAACCGCTGGGACATCACCCCTTTGCTCAACGCGCAGTTTGCCGGTTGCAACACCGAGGCCGAGAAACTCGACTACATGAAGACAGTCCTCTCCATCCTTATGGCAAAGCCGGACTATTCCGGCCCCGTGCTCACGTGGGGCTTGGAAACATCGAGCAAATTGAGCGATGCGGACGGTGGAACAGGCGACCGTTTCCAGGCTGAGTTCAGCAAGCTCATCACCTCTGCTATGAGGCGTATGCGCGGAGGTAAAAAAGATGCCGACAGTACGTGGGCTGGTCTGGGAGAGGCGATTCACACCGCCGCAACCAATGGGGATAACTTCACTTTCCAAGCCATTGGTAAACTGGCCATGCAAAAATGCAAGAAGCATTTTCCGAAAAACCGCTTTAAGTTCCGCGGATTTACCGGACGCATTGTTTCCGCCAAAGGGTCAATTCGCACGGGGGTTACGCTGGCCGATAATGCGCTCAAGCAATCCTGCCTGCACTGGGCTGTGCTGCAGAAAAACGGTGGAGTCATTCCCATCAAGTTCGAGGGTAATACGGGTATCACTGTGAAGCTGGAAAGCAGCAGCAATCTCAACGGAGTAGTCGCTCTCTTTGACTGTCCCATCAAAAACGACCGCCCATTCCGCATTGAGGCTTCCGAAGACGGTCAAAATTGGGAAGATACCGGGGGCAAAGTCGAAATTAACGGCTCAATTATGCGCATTGACTTGCGCAACGCCCAAGCGAGCGCGCGGTATGTGCGTCTTCTGCGCGAGGGCGACAAGTGGGATACTGGCAACATTGTTGGTTTCTACGTATACGGCAAACCTATCAGAAAATCATGAATCACATCAAGCTACTATCATGTGCTTGCCTCATGCTCATGGCCTTGGCAGGAGGTTCGGCTCAGGCCTCTCAGTCACGCACCTTTGAGGATGCTCTCAAGAAAGCTGGCAAGGATAAGCCCTTTGTCATGTTTTGCTACGGCGCCAACTACGATAACGCCAGCATCAAAATTTATGAGACGTACATAGCAAAGCACGAAAAAAACATGCACCGAGTGCTCAGCAAAACAAACTATGTTGTCGTGCCGGTGTACCAGCAACCGGACGAAAAAGAAAAACGCGAGTATGAACGTGTGATGGGCAAACGAGGATTGCCGGGCGGCGTGCGCAGTATCCCATGTTTTGCTGTGCTGGACGGCGGTGGTAATGTGCGTGGTGCAGTGCAAAGTCGTGAAGAATTGGATGATCCGGAGAAGGCTGCAAAGGCTCTTGCCAAACTACTCTCGGATTTTGACGAGCAGCAAAAACTACTTGAAAAATCAGCCCGCGCCAGTGGTCCGCGCAAAGAGGAGCTGCAACGAGAAGCCCTTTCCTACACTGATTTGAAGATACCGGGGCATGCACTTTACGACCCCTCTCAAAACGGGCTGGTGCAGAAGCTCCAACTCATGGAAATACCGGAGGCTAATACTTATATTCGCACGCTTCTGGCGGGAGGAACTTTCTCACCAGTAGAGCGCCAAATGGTCATGGCAGCCTTTGCGGGGCATGTTCGTCGTTCCAAAGGGCCCGTACCTATGCTACGCGCGCTCTACACCGAGATGCGCAACATTGACCCAACTTCCACTTATGGCATCTACGCAGAGGGCGCTCTGGAACTGTGGGTAGAGCCGTTGGAAAAGGAGGCCGATTCCTCGACAACTAAGCCCCAGAATGCCACTGACCAGCCCCAAAAGACGGCTCCATAATCATGTCGACGAACGCCTTGATGTGCCTCAGCAGGAATCTTGGGCGCTGCCCAGTCCACCCACCATCTCGCGGGTGATGGTATAGCCCGCCCCGCAGCGCGGGCACGACACCTCCAGCTTTCCCTGCTCAGAGAGTACGTCCGCAAAATCTTTCATCATGGCACGCACGACGGGAATGATGCGCTCTGCGCTACAGCCGCACCGGTACGTAAAATCACGCGTCTCAAGCAGTTTGGCCTGCTCTTGCTCTTCAATCTGGGCCACTCGGTCAACCGTCAGCTCGTTCAGCCAGTCGTAGTCGGCATCGGGCTCAGCAGTGACGAGGTAAAAGATATCTCCCTGCCCCATAAAGGCGCGGGCTTGGCGCTGCTCGCTCGCACGGAAAAACTCCTCAATCCAAGCAGCGGGAGAATCGGCGCTGAGAGGGACAACGGAGGTATGCGTCTCGCGCTCCGGGCAAATATTCTGAGCGTAAAGCATGGTGACATCCGTATCGCGCACATTGTCCGTAAAAATGCGACCAACTATATCCTGAGTCTGCGATGATCCCGTTACGAAGTAGTTGGCTTTCTGCGGGCCCTTTGCGTTGATTGTCCACGCATGGTGCTCCTTCCACGGTCGTGACACCACATAGAGCGCAAAGAAAGCAAGCAGCTGCTTAAAGGTCTCAACTTCTCTATGGGGATGACACAGCGCATGCTGCATGAGATGTAGGTAGTACCCGACAAAGAGCGGTGAAAAGTCTGCTCTCAAAAGCAGGCAATTCCTATGTCGTACAAAGACCGATTGCACCGTAGTGTACTCTGCGACAAAATGACCGCGGTCTGGCTGCGTGTTCTCCCCCATCCTGTCCACCATTCTACCACCTGACCAACGCCGCCGCAAGCGATTTTTGCCCATCCGTGCTGCACAGACGAGCGCACTAAATACGGCTTGACAAATGAGAAACAGGGGGTATAGTGGGCGCAGGGCAAAAAGGAGCAGCCCCGACAAGCCATGGAACCCATATACGAAGGCAAAGCCAAACGACTTTACACGACCGATGACCCCAATGTGCTGCGCATGGAGTACAAAGACTCCGCCACTGCGTTTAACGGGGTGAAAAAAGAGGACTTTGAAAATAAGGGGCGCATGAATAAGGCCATCACCCTCATCATTTACAACATGCTGGAGCAAAAAGGGGTAAAGACGCACCTGGTGGGGGATGTTGATGACATCAACCTGCTTGTCAAGAAGGTGAGCATCATGCCGTTGGAAGTGATCGTACGCAATGTGGCGGCGGGCTCGTTCTCCAAACGAATGGGCGTGAAGGAGGGCACGGCCTTTACCAAGCCCATTGTTGAGTTTTCCTATAAGGACGATGCTCTGAACGATCCGTTCATCAACGATGACTATGCACGCGAGATGGGGGCAGCCACCGAGGAGGAATGCGCTTCCATCAAGAAGATGGCCCTGCTCATCAACGACACCCTCAAGGAGTTTTTCCTGAAAGCCAACCTGCGCCTGATCGACTTTAAGGTTGAGTTTGGGCGTCTGGCAACGGATCCCTCGCAGATTGTGCTAGCGGATGAAATCTCCCCGGATACCTGCCGCTTGTGGGATGTAGCCACAGGCAAGAAGATGGATAAAGACCGCTTCCGCCAAGGGCTCGGTGAGTTCATGGAATCATACGCAGAGGTTCTCAGCCGCCTGCAAAAGTAAGAGTCGGGTTTGATCCACACTTTCGCGTGCCCCATGGTCACTCTCACTTTTGAAGTATTCAGCCGCTTCCAGACAGCTGCAGACGCCAACAAGCTGCTTTACACCCCGATTGCAGATCAATTGACTTACAATCACACTCGTCTCTACACGGCGGAGTGCGATGGAGACGAAGCGGCGGCGCGCGCCTACCTGCGCGGGGTGCTGGTGGATCCCATCTCGCAGAAGGTAGAGGAAGGGGGAAAACCGGCACTCACTGGGGAGCTCTTTTGCATCTCCTACGGCATTAAAAAAGGTGCGCTGGACCTGGAAAAAGAGGCCATCATGACCAATTATTCCGGACGCCGGGGGCTGTCCTTCACATTGCGAGCGCTGACGATTACTCAAAACATCTACATCTTTGGCGAGGGCGACAAGGCGAAGCTTGCCGAGCGCTTCTGCAAGGATGTGTGCAACCCTGCCATTCACACTTGGAGCGTCCGATAACTTATGCCGGCAACCTATCGCACCATTCCCGTTCGCGAGCTCAGCGAGGAGGCCCTTGCAGCATTGAGCCGCGATATGAAACTGTCTCTCTCCACGGAGGACATGCTCGTCGTGCAGCAAATTTTCCGTGAAATAGACCGCGAACCCACCGATGTGGAGCTTGAGGTCATTGCCCAAACTTGGTCCGAACACTGCAAGCACCGCATCTTCGCCGCCACGGTGCAGCACACGGTCAATGGGAAAACGGAGGAGATTCGCAGCATGTACAAAACATTCATTCAGCGACCCAGCAAGGAGATCATGGAGCGCAAGCCGGGTTTTGTATTGAGCTGTTTTGTGGACAATGCGGGGTTTATCCGGCTGGATGATTATTTTTCTGTGTGTCTGAAAGCGGAAACGCATAACCACCCGAGTGCGATAGAACCTTACGCCGGAGCGAACACGGGATTGGGGGGAGTCATCCGCGACATTTTGGGTGCGGGCAAAGGAGCCAAACCTATCGCCAACTTGGATGTGTTTTGCTTCGGCGCGCCAGATACGCCCCAGCAGCTTGTCGAAGGCCACCACATTATTCACCCGCTGGGCATTATGCGAGGCGTCGTACACGGCGTGCGCGACTACGGCAACCGCATGGGCATACCTACCACCTCCGGCGCTATCCAGTTTGATCCGGCCTACATCTATAACCCGCTCGTCTTTTGCGGCACGGCAGGTGTGATCCCCCAGAGCGCCATTGCCAAGGAGATGAAGCCCGGCCTGGCCGTGGTGGTCATTGGAGGACGCACCGGCAAAGATGGCCTGCACGGCGCCACATTCTCCTCCGCCGCCATGGGTGAAGCCTCCGCCGAGGAGGACCAACAGGCTGTTCAGATCGGCAACCCCATTGAAGAGAAAAAGACGCTGGATGTGATATTGGAAGCGCGCGAACGCGGGCTCATTGAATTTGTAACGGACTGCGGCGCGGGCGGCTTCTCCTCCGCAGCGGGCGAAATGCTCTCGGAAACCGGCGGCAACGTTTATTTGGAGCGTGCGCCACTCAAGGAAGAGGGGTTGCAATCGTGGCAGATTTTCCTCTCTGAGTCACAGGAGCGCATGGTGATGGCCGTGAGGCCGGAGAATGTGCCCGAGCTGCAACGTTTGGCGGATACATTCCAAACGGAAATGACGGTGCTGGGCGAGTCGAACGATTCCGGCGTGCTGCGCGTGTGGCACAGCGGAGAATTGGTGTGCGAACTGGACAACTCCAAGCTGCACGAAGCCCCCACTAAACACCTTACCTCTGTCTTCACCCCTTCGCCAGCTCACATTGGGTTAGAGCTGGATGATACTCACCTGGCAAATGACCTGCGCGAGGTCTTCAGCGACTTTGCTGTAGTCTCCCGCGAGCCGATCATTCGCGAATACGACCACGAGGTGCAGGGCAACACCGTGCTTAAACCGCTGGCCGGGGCATCTGCCGATGCGCCCCAAGACGCCTCGGTGATTGATATTGACGGCTCGGACAAACTCATGAGCCTGGCGCTGGCAATCCTGCCGGAGTGGGGCAAATCAGATCCATACGCCATGGGTGTTGGCACGGTGGATGAAACGGTGCGCCAGCTCATCATCTCCGGCAC
This sequence comes from uncultured Akkermansia sp., assembly GCA_947589295.1. Lineage (GTDB taxonomy): Bacteria > Verrucomicrobiota > Verrucomicrobiia > Verrucomicrobiales > Akkermansiaceae > Akkermansia. The sequence continues at coordinate 14,940 of CANQBZ010000034.1, read as the reverse complement.
CAATCCGGACAAGATAGCCCTGCTGGACAACTTCTGCATGGGCAATCCGGAGAGCCCGGAGGAGCTGGGACGGCTGGTGGAATGCGCCAAAGGCATCCGCGATGCCGCATTGGCGTACGGCGCCCCTTACGTGTCCGGCAAAGACTCTTTCTACAACTACTTTGAGACTGAAAAAGGTCCCGTGAACATACCTGTCACGTTCCTGTGCTCCGGCTTCGGCGTGGTAGACAATATCGAGCACGTGTGCGGAGCATCTTTCCGCCGCCCCAATAGCGTGCTCTTCCTCATTGGACATACCGAGGATGAAATCGGCGGTTCTGTCTATGCTCGCCGTCGTGGCATCACCGATGCCAAAGTGCCGCAGACTGATTGTGCCGCACGTTTTGCCACCTACAAGCAGTACTACGAACGCGCGCTCACCAAGGGGCTGGTGCTCTCCGCACATGATTTGTCAGAGGGTGGGCTGGCCGTAGCAGCGGCCGAGATGGCTTTCTGTGGCAGCGCAGGCGTCAGCATCAATTTAGACGCCCTTCCCACGCAGCACAGTTGGAAAAATAATGTGATCCCCTGCTTCGCGGAGAGTACCGGTCGTTTTCTGGTGGAAGTGGATGAGGACATGGCGGCCGACTTTGCCGAAGCGATGACTGGCAGTCCCTGCGCCCAGGTAGGTCGCACCACAGCGGATGGCAAAATGACGCTCGCCAGCGGCGGCAAGCCAGTGTTGCAAGCGGATGTAGCCGAGCTCAAGCACATTTGGAAACACGGACTTACACCTTACTATTAATTTGTACGCCATGCCCCACGCTCTTCTTCTGAAATATCCCGGCACCAACTGCGATGTGGAAACTGAACGCGCACTGAGCGCAGCCGGTTTTTCCACTCAAGTTCAGCCCATTGCTACTGCCACCCCGGCGCACGTAGCCAAGGCCCAGCTCATCGTCTTTTCCGGCGGTTTTTCTTACGGGGATTACGTGATGAGCGGTCGACTTGCTCAGCTGGAGACTGAGCGTTTTTTGGGCGATGCCCTGCAGAAGCATCACGCCAATGGTGGGTTCCTCTTCGGCATTTGCAATGGCTTCCAAATCCTCACCAAACTTGGCATTTTGCCCCGCGCTTCGCTCATCCTTAACAAGTCTGAGCGTTTTGAATGCATGTGGGATCGCCTGGTGAAAGTATCGCGCACTTGCCCGTACACCCAACTGCTGCCGGATGAGTTTGAATTGCCCTCAGCCCACGCGGAGGGACGGCTTGTCTGCGACCCCGGAGACGCCCAAAAATACCTGGACAACGGTTGCGTCGCCTTGCAATACGCTGACAACCACAACGGATCGGAACTGCGGATTGCCGGCTTGCAAGATACCACCGGGCGGGCCATGGGCCTGATGCCGCACCCGGAGCGTTTCCTGCGTCCACGCCACCACTACGATCCGGATTGGAATGGCGACCCGGATTGGGGCTGGGGCTATTACTTCTTCAAAGGGGCTTTCGAGGCTCTCAAGTAAATGAACGGGAGGTATCGGCACACCGAACAAACCCCAAGAGTGCAGGCGACGCCCTGAGAGCAATCGCATATGAGACCTGTTATTTATCAGCTCTTTGTAAGGCACTTCTCCAACACGAACGAGAAGGGGCAAGAAGGGGGGGATAAGGCTCAGAATGGTTGCGGCACCTTTGCCGGAGTCAATGACAAGGCTCTTTGCGAGCTTGCAGCCATGGGCGTCACCCATTTGTGGCTCACCGGCGTCCTGCGCCACGCCACACAAACGCCATACCCTGGCTTGCCGGCGCACCCGGCAAGTGTGGTGAAGGGTCTCGCCGGCAGCCCGTACGCCGTGGTGGATTATTTTGATGTAGATCCCGATTTGGCGGAGGTCCCGGAGGAGCGTCTCTCTGAGTTCCGCGCCCTGCTGGCACGCGTGCGGAAGTGGGGAATGGTCCCCATCATTGACTTTGTGCCGAATCACGTGTCTCGCTGTTACGCTTCCACCGTAGCCCCTCAATGGGAGTTCGGACAACAGGACCGCACGGACGTGTTTTTCGAACGCAACAATTCCTATTACTATTTGGAACGCGGATCCGGCGAGAACCGTATGATGCTGCCCGGCGGCGAGTTCCTGCCGGAGCGGGGCTGCGGCCGTGTGACCGGGAACAATGCCGCCACTTGGAATCCGCTCGACACCGATTGGTACGAAGCAGTGAAACTCAATTACGGCTGCGATTACCGCCACGGCGCGGCAGAAGCGGAGGCGTTGCCCGGGCTGATGGCACGGCGTGAGACGCTGCCGCGCACTTGGTTGCTGCTCGATGAAGTGCTGGCCTGGTGGCAAGGCATGGGGGTGGGTGGCTTCCGCTGCGATATGGCGCATATGATACCTTTGCCCTTTTGGCGCTGGGCCATTGCTCATGCCCGCATGCGGGGGGACGTCTTTTTCATGGCCGAAGCATACAATGATGGCATGAAACTAACGCCGGGAGATGCCTTGTCTGACCTCCTTGCCGCCGGTTTTAATGCGGTGTATGATGCCGAGTCCTACCACGCCATGCGCGGCCTCTATGAAAGCGGCGGCTGGGCCAATGATTTAGATCGCTTCCACCGCCCGGAAAGCCCGCTTTTCTCCCGCGGCGTGCGATATCTGGAAAATCATGACGAACCACGTATGGCCTCCCCGCTCTTCTGGGGAGGCGTGGGCGAGCATGTCATGCGTGCTGCCATAGTGGCCCAGTTCCTCTCTTCCTGCGGACCTGTGCTTTTCTACAATGGACAAGAAGTCGCCGAACGCGCCGACGGCCCCTCCGGCTTCGGCGGCACAAATGGACGCACCTCTATTTTTGACTACACCTCACTCCCGCGTCTGCAGCTATGGTATAATCACGGCCGTTGCGATGGCGCCAAGCTCCCTGTCGAACTGAGCGACCTGCGCCATTTCTGCTCCCATGTGCTGCGCCTGCTGCAGCTGCCCGCCATCGCAAACGGCAATTTTTACGGTCTCAACTGGGCCAATCAGCAAACTTTGCATTTCGGCCGCGAGTCCGGCGAGTCCGTCTCAGGGCATCGCGTGTACGCGTTCCTGCGCTTTGATGCCGACTCGCGCTCCGCTATCCTGGCCGTCTGCAACTTCTCGCCCACAGCGGAGGCCGATGTACGCGTTCACTTTTCAGAAGACGCCTGCCGCTGGGCACGCCGATCTGCCGATTCCCTTTGCTTCACCGATCTCCTCCCCCCGATGGAGTCACCCCTTCTCGCTTCACGCGCCACCTTGCTCTCCTCCGGGCTGCCACTGCGCATCCCTGCCGGCTCCGCCCGCGTCCTCTCTTGGGACGAAATTGATGCCCCCGCTGTGTAAGTGCGGCAATTTGTCTTGTTGGTGACATTTTGTCTCATCTGCGATAAAATGTCGCAGATGTATTTTTCTTACTCAAAAGCATATATCATTGATAATATGCGTGATAAAAAAGTTGTGGAGTTGGCATGGATTTTGCATAGAGATAGGTGAAGAATCCGAACTCGGTCCAAGCCGGGGAAAGTCAAGCAACCATCAGACAAATTAGAAAGAACCACAATTATGAGCAAGATTCTAGGAATAGACTTAGGCACCACGAACTCGTGCATGGCCGTGATGGAAGGCGGTCAGGCAACGGTGCTGGAAAACAGCGAGGGCGCGCGCACGACTCCCTCTATCGTGGCGTTCACGAAAAGCGGGGAACGCATTGTCGGTCAAGCGGCCAAACGCCAAGCGGTCACTAACCCGCGCAATACCATTTTCTCGGCCAAACGCCTCATCGGGCGCAAGTACTCTGAATTGACCGAGGAAGACAAGAAGGTGCCATACACGATTGTGCAGGCAGCCAACGGCGATGCGCATATCCAGGTCGAGGTAAATGGGGAAACCAAGGTGTACTCCCCGCAAGAAATCAGCGCCATGGTTCTCGGTAAGCTGAAAGCGGACGCTGAGGCTCGCTTGGGAGAAAAAATTACGGAGGCGGTGATTACTGTGCCGGCGTATTTCAACGACGCGCAACGCAATGCCACCAAGGCAGCCGGCGAGATCGCCGGTCTGAAAGTGCGCCGCATCATTAACGAACCGACTGCGGCGGCCCTGGCCTATGGATTGGACAAGAAGACAGAGGAGGAAAAGATTGCCGTATATGACTTGGGCGGCGGCACTTTTGATATCTCCGTGCTCGAAATCGGCGATGGCGTCTTTGAAGTTAAGGCGAGCGATGGCGACACCCATTTGGGCGGTGATGACTGGGACAACGCCGTCATCAACTGGATTCTCGCTGAGTTTAAGACCAAGGAGGGCATGGACATATCACGCCAGACAGATGCGCTGCAGCGTATCAAAGAAGAGGCGGAAAAAGCAAAAATCGCCCTGAGTTCCACGCAAAGTTACGATATTTCTTTGCCCTTCATTACCATGGATGCCACTGGCCCCAAGCACATCCAAATGACGCTCACTCGCAGCAAGCTGGAACAGCTTACCGAAGACCTGCTGGAGCGTACGGTGAATCCTGTCCGCAACTGCATTTCTGCTGCCGGACTGAGCGCCAACGAGATTAATGAGCTAGTGCTTGTCGGCGGAATGACCCGCATGCCCGCCGTTCAGGAAATGGCCAAGCGTCTGGCCGGCAAAGAGCCGCACAAGGGCGTGAATCCGGATGAAGTCGTGGCTGTGGGCGCAGCCATCCAAGGCGGTGTGCTCACTGGCGATGTGAACGACGTACTCTTGCTAGATGTGACTCCGCTGACGCTCTCCATCGAGACCATGGGCGGTATTGCCACGCCGATGATCGACCGCAACACGACGATCCCTGTGAACAAGAGTCAGGTGTTTTCCACGGCGGCAGACAACCAGCCTGCGGTGGACATCCGCATCTGCCAAGGCGAGCGCAAGATGTTTAACGACAATAAACTACTCGGGAACTTCAAGCTGGATGGCATCCAACCCGCCCCCCGCGGCGTGCCTCAAATTGAGGTAACCTTTGACATCGATGCCAACGGCATCCTGAAGGTGACAGCCAAGGATAAGAACACGGGCAAGGAGCAAAACATCTCTATTCAGGGCTCTTCAGGCCTTTCCAAGGAAGAAATTGAACGAGCCAAAAAAGATGCAGAGGCGCACGCCGAAGAAGACCGCAAGCGCGCTGAAGATATCGAAGTGCTCAACAAGGCGGACTCTTTGGCCCACAATGTGGAGCGACAACTTTCCGAACTGGGCGATAAGGCTCCGGAGCAACTCAAACAGCCTGTCACCGAGAAAGTGAACGCGCTCAAAGCCGCCGCCGAGGCTAAAGACGTAGAAAAAGCGCGCTCCCTCACTGCAGAGCTTGAAAAGATGCTCGGCGAGCTCGCCCAAGCTGCTCAGGCCGCCAACTCGAGTTCCGCCTCAGGAGCCTCCCAGCCGGATGATTCTGCCGATGGTCCTCGCAAGGCCAAGGGCAAGGTTGTGGATGCTGAAGTCGTCGATGATGATCAATAAATACCCCTTTCTTCTGTCCGGTGCGGGAGATACAACTCCCAACCGGCAGGAGTTCCTAACCAACCAACTTAACCCAAAAACCAAAATACCATGAACATTAAACCACTAGGACAACGCGTGCTCGTGAAGCGCGAGGAAGCAGAAAGCAAAACCGCCGGCGGCCTTTTCCTGCCGGATACCGCTAAGGAGAAACCCCAGCAAGCCATTGTCATGGCTATCGGCACTGGTGGCCGCGACAAGGATGGCAAGGAGATTCCCTTTAATGTGGCGGTAAACGACAAGGTGCTTATCACCAAGTACGGTGGCACCGAAATCGTGGTGGATGGCGAGACTCTCACGATCATCAACGAAAGCGACATACTCGCAGTTATTAAATAACCCTTAACTTCTTAACTATACTATGGCTAAACAACTCGTATTTGAAGAATCGGCTCGGCAAAGCCTGCTGACGGGTGTCGGCAAAATCGCCAAAGCAGTGAAAAGCACCTTGGGGCCTGCCGGTCGCAATGTGGTGATTGACAAAAAATTCGGCTCTCCGAACATCACCAAGGACGGCGTGACTGTGGCCAAGGAAGTGGAACTGGAAGACCCCTATGAGAATATGGGCGCCCAGCTCGTGCGCGAAGTCGCCAGCAAGACCAACGACATCGCCGGCGATGGCACTACCACCGCCACCGTGCTCGCTGAAAGCATCTACAGCGCAGGGCTGCGCAACGTCACTGCCGGCGCCAACCCCATCTCTCTGCAGCGCGGCATCAACCGGGCCGCTGCCGCCATGGTCGAAGAACTCAAGAATATCTCCAAGCCTGTTGACTCCTCCAAAGAAATTGAGCAGGTCGCCACTGTTTCGGCTAACTGGGATGCGGAAATCGGCAAGATTATCGCCGAGGCCATGGACAAGGTGGGCAAGGACGGCACCATCACCGTGGAAGAGGCCAAGGGCATCGACACTAGTCTGGACGTGGTGGAGGGCATGCAGTTCGACAAGGGCTATCTGTCTCCCTACTTCGTGACCAATGCGGATGCGATGGAAGCAGCGCTGGAAAATCCCTACATCCTCATTTTTGAGAAGAAGATCAGCAACCTTAAGGACTTCCTGCCCATTCTCGAGAAGGTGGCCAAGACCGGCAAGCCGTTCCTGATCATTGCGGAGGACATTGAAGGCGAGGCTCTCGCCGCCTTAGTGGTCAACCGTCTGCGCGGCACACTCAACGTCTGCGCGGTGAAGGCTCCGGGCTTCGGCGATCGCCGTAAGGCGATGTTGCAGGATATCGCTATCCTCACCGGGGGCAAGTGCATCTCCGAAGACCTCGGCATGAAACTCGAAAATGTCGATATCGCCGACCTCGGTATCGCCAAGCGTGTCGTGGTCACCAAGGATACGACCGTCATCATCGAAGGCGCCGGCAAATCCGCCGACATCTCCGCCCGCGTCGGTCAGATCCGCAAGCAGATTGAGGATACGACCAGCGACTACGATCGCGAGAAGCTCCAAGAGCGCCTCGCCAAGCTCGCTGGTGGTGTAGCCGTCATCAAGGTGGGCGCCGCTACGGAAACCGAAATGAAGGAGAAGAAGGACCGCGTGGACGACGCTCTGCACGCCACCCGAGCTGCGGTGGAGGAAGGCATCGTGCCGGGCGGCGGCGTGGCTCTCATCCGTGCTCAGAAGGCCATTGCCAAGCTCAAGCTCACCGGCGACGAGAAGACCGGCGCCGATATCGTATACCGCGCGGTGGAGGCCCCGCTGCGTCAACTCGTGGAGAACGCTGGACGCGAAGCGGCCCTCATCGTGGAGAAGGTGAAGGGGCTCAAGGCCGCCAACCAGGGCTACAACGTAGTGACGGATGCCTACGAGGATCTGCTCACCAGCGGCGTGGTCGATCCCACGAAGGTGGCTCGCACGGCTCTGCAGAATGCAGCTTCCATTGCGGGTCTCATGCTCACCACAGAATGCCTTATCACGGAGTTGCCGGAGAAGAAATGCTCCTGCAATCACGGTGGAGCAGGAGCCGACATGGGAGGTATGGGCGGCATGGGCGGCATGATGTAAGCCTTCATCCTACTGATCGCTTCTTCCCGGCGCGCTTGCCCCCGCTTGCGCGCCGGGACTTTTTTTCTCTCACCTAGCAGGTCATGGTGTCTTTTCCCCCTTCTAGGAAAATGCCGGAGATCAATTTTTTGGACTTTAAGGCTCGACTTCAAGTCACCTGAAGCCGTACAATGTGGAGAAGACACACATATCGTCCTGCTATGACTAAAATCCATTATATGATCGCAGCGCTCGCCCTGGTGTGCTGCTCCTATGTCGGTGCGGCAGATGAAGCCGCAGTCTCTGCCGCGCAGAGCCCACAACCCATCGCCAAGGTGTATTTTACGCGTGACCTGAGTCCGGAGGGCTTGCTGAAGGTATACAACAAGGTCAACGCAGACATCACCGGCAAAGTCGCCATCAAATGGCATTCGGGTGAACCGAAGGGGCCGAACATTCTTCCCATTCCCATGGTGAAGGCCCTCCAGAGCAGTATCCCCAACAGTACGCTCGTGGAAACCAATACTCTCTACCCCGGTGAACGTGACACCACTGAAAAGCACCGCGCCACACTCAAGGTGAATGGCTGGACGTTTTGCCCAGTGGATATTATGGACGAAAACGGCACGACTCTGCTCCCGATCAAGGGCGGCAAGCATTTCAAGGAGATGAGCATGGGCAAGAACATCTTGAACTACGATTCCATGGTGGTGCTCACGCATTTCAAAGGACACGCCCACGGCGGCTTCGGCGGTTCCATCAAGAACATCGCCATCGGCTGCGCGGATGGCAAGATCGGCAAAGACTGGGTCCACGGCTTGCATGGAAAAAAGGTGGAAGGCAACCCTTACCCGGCCATGAAAGCTCACCTCATGGAACACATGGTGGAGTCCGCTATGGCTACTGTGGGACGTTTCGGCAAACATATCACATTCCTCAACGTGATGCGCAATATGAGCGTGGATTGCGACTGCGCCGGCACCAGCGCTGAGCGTCCTACAGCCCGTGACATCGGCATTCTGGCGTCGACAGATATTGTGGCCATCGATCAGGCTTGTCTGGACTTGTTGGATAAGCTGCCAGCCGATGAGAAACGCGACTTGCAAGAACGCATCAGCTCCCGAGAGGGTGAACATCAGTTGGAATACGGCGAGCAAATGGGTCTTGGCTCACGAAAGTACGAGCTTATCGAAGTCAAGTAGCCTCTCCCTATCGTGCCCTGCGTGAAAAACAAGCTGGGCAAATCAGCCGGTTTGTACTATAGTAGCGGAGTACAATGATGGCGGACAAAATGAAAGATCTCGGCTTCGCACGGCTTGATATTTCGCGTGGGGAACGCACCGGGTTGCCGGAAACTATCTACTGCCCCGGCAAGACCGAGGGACAGCTCCTCAGCATCCTGCGCGCATTTCGCGAAAAAGGATTGGCCGTACTTGGCACGCGCTGTTCCCAAGCTCAGGCCAATGCCGCATGCGCCTCGAAACTGCCGGTAGAGTACGATGCCACCGCCCGCACACTGCTGCTGGACGGCGAGTGTCCTCACCCCCTGCCGGGCGCGATAGCTGTATGCACTGGCGGAACGGCGGATCTGCCGGTTGCAGAGGAAGCTGCCCACACTGCGGCGTATTTTGGCGCACATGTGGAACGCTTCTATGACGTAGGAGTAGCTGGGCTGCACCGCCTTCTGAGCAGCATCGACTCCATCCGCCGAGCTCAGGTCATTATCGCTGTGGCCGGCATGGAAGGTGCTCTGGGCAGCGTGATTGCCGGGTTGGTGAAGTCGCCCGTCATTGCTGTACCGACCTCTGTGGGCTACGGTGCATCTTTCCATGGCCTGGCTCCTCTGCTCTCCATGCTCAATTCCTGTGCGGAGGGACTTTCCGTTGTCAATATCGACAATGGTTTCGGAGCGGCTGTTCAAGCTTGCCGCATTCTCAACCTGCTTAACCATCACCATGAGTAAAATTCTGTATTTGGAGGGCAGCTGCGGCATCAGCGGCGACATGACAGTGGCAGCTCTGCTGGATTTGGGCGCCTCCCGCACTAAATTAGATACGGCTCTGCGAAGTCTCGCTGCCCAAGGCGACGGCTTCTCTTGGTCCGTTTCACGGAAAAACTCCTACAGCATCGCCGGCTCCGATTTCGATGTGCGCCTGCACCATCATGAGCAGCCGCACGAAGAAAGCTACAACCACCATCATCACCACCGCCACCTCGCCGACATCGAACAGATCATCGCTCGCGTCGAAATGCCGGATCGCGCCCGAACACTTGCGCTGCGCATCTTCACCATCGTGGCGAAGGCTGAAGCTCACGCCCACGGTTGCGCCGTAAACGAGGTGCATTTTCACGAGATAGGAGCGTGGGATTCGCTGGCAGACATCATCGGCGCGGCGGTGCTTGTTGACGATTTGGGAATTAACGATTGCGTTGTCACAGCTCTGACAGAGGGCGAAGGAACGGTTCAATGCCAACATGGCGAGCTGCCGGTACCGGTACCTGCGGTGCTCCTCATTGCACAGACTCACGCCATACCGCTGCGTCGGCGTGCCGTGCGCGGGGAGATGGTGACGCCCACCGGTATCGCGATTGCCGCCGCGTTGCGCACGCTGTCCGCCCTTCCGGAGCAATACCGCGTGCTACAAACCGGCATCGGCCTGGGCAAGCGTGATTTTGGTCGCGCCAATTTTTTGCGTGCCATGTTGCTGGAGCCCGATGCCGATCCCGAGCAAATTTTTGAAGTTGCCGCCAATATTGATGATTCCACACCGGAGGAACTCGGCTTCCTCATGGAAGAACTCTTCCGCAGGGGCGCTCGCGACGTGTGGTTCACTTCCTGCGTGATGAAAAAGAATCGACCCGCGACCGTGCTCAGTGTGCTGGTCGATTCCGCCCTGTTGAATACGGTGGAAGATACCATCCTGCTTCACAGCAGCACCATCGGACTGCGACGCCACCCTGTACAACGCACAACCATGTTGCGTGAAATGCGTGAAATCACCCTCCCCTACGGCACAGTGCGCGTCAAATGCGTCACTCACGGCGATATCTCTCGCTGCTACCCGGAGTACGAAAGCCTGCGTTCGCTTGCCCTTGCCACAGGTCGCCCTCTGCGCAGCATCCGCGAGGACATCGCCGCCGCACTCCGTTCTCAAACGCTATGAAGCAGCGTCTCCGCGAGTTCCTGATTCGCCACGCCGTCGGCGGAGTTGCCCTTGCGTTCTCCGGTGGTGTGGACAGTACTCTATTGCTGCATGCTTTGCTGCGACTGCGTGCAGAGGGACTCGTCCCGGCTCTTTTAGCCTACTATTTCCAGAGCAAGCTGCAGCCCACCGCAGATGCTGCAGAAGTGACGCAAATCGCCTCAGCAATGGAGGCCCCTCTGGAGGTGATTTCCATTGACCCGCTGACGGATTTGCCCAACTTGCGCTCCAATCCCGTTGACCGCTGCTACCATTGCAAGCGCCTTCTTTTTTCTAGGCTGACCGAACGAGCTCGTGCTCGCGGGTTGTACTGCATCATGGATGGCACCAATGCGGACGATCTGAAAATGTACCGCCCGGGTCTGCAGGCATTGCGTGAACTGGGCGTGGTGTCGCCGCTGGCTGAGGCGGGCATGAGTAAAGCGGATGTGCGTCTGTTGGCAGCCGAATGGGGGCTGAGCTGCGCCACTAAACCGTCCTCTCCTTGCCTGGCCACGCGGTTTGAATACGGCTCGAAACTCACCGATGAAGGCCTGCGCTGCGTGGAACGTGGAGAGGACGAACTGAGACGACTTTTCCCCGGCGCAGCCTTACGTTTGCGTGTTCACGGCAATCTGGCGCGCATCGAGCTGCCAACGTCCGAGCTGAGTCGTGCTGCCGACCTCGCTCACTCTATCTCCTCCGCTTTGCACGCATTGGGCTTCACCTATATTACCCTCGATTTGGAAGGCATACGCAGCGGCAGTATGGACGCCTCCCTGCCCTCTCCTCCATCTTCTCATTAAAACCATGAATGAAATTACCCTCTCCGTCCTTCTCGGACTCGCTGTGGCCGACGCCATATTGCACACTTTAGCCGGACCGGATCATTACCTGCCTTTTGTCATGATTGCCAAAAGCCGCGGTTACAGCATCTTACGCGCACTTGTCTGGACCTTCGTTTGCGGTATCGGGCACGTGGGCAGTGCGCTGCTGATCGCGCTGGTGTTTATGTATGCTTCGCATCTGCTGACGGAGTCGGACATGGAATGGCTGAACGAGAACCGCGGAGACTTGGCCGCCTGGGCCCTCATCGGCTTCGGAGCGGCCTACATGATTTATGCCATGCGCCGCAACTGGCTGCATCATCACCATCGCCACGCCCACGGACATGAACTCATCCACAACCACGCCACCAACATCACCCCATGGATCATCTTCATCATTTTTGTGCTTGGACCCTGTGAAGCTCTGCTGCCCCTGTTGGCTCCGGCCGCTGCTCTCGGAACATACGCGGTAGCTCTCGTCACCATCGTTTTTAGCGTTTGCACCATCGCAACGATGATGCTTGCCGTTGCGCTCGGCCTCAAGGGTCTTTCCCTGCTGCGTTTCGCGTGGCTCGAATCTCACAGCGGTGAAGTGGCTGGAGCTACCATCATGCTCTGTGGCCTCGCTATTGCCTTCCTCGGTCTTTGATTTTTGCGTCTTTTTTTGGATTTGCCAAACCAGCGCAGCTATGGTAGAGTGTCTGCGTAAGCTCTTTGCCCCTGTATGTCATCACCTGCCACAGCCTTCCTTGGCGCCAGTACCCTGTTAGGAAAGTATTGGACGGAGAGGCGTCATTTTGACTACTTAATTGATAAGGAAAATTTTCACCGAACATTTGGGCACAGTTTTCGTATGCTCGTATGCCTTGACCCTGCCGTCGCCGATGGCCCGCCACGCATGCGCAAAACGCCCGACATGGATGAACTGCAAACTTACCAACTTCTCTCGCACTTGGCGGATATTAAACCGGAATTCACCGTGTTTGTGACCACCTGCGATATGTTTCCTGAAGAGGCAGACGAAAATACACCGACAATTGAAAAGAGTGATGACCCTTTTGTTCAACGTCGCATCACCCTGCACCGTGAGGTAAACCGCCAGTATGGCCGTGTACTCAATGTGCACCTGCCTGAAATTGTTTCACACGAAAGCAGCGGTTTCAACGATCTGATGGACACCCTTATTTCTCCGCCCAAGGGTAAAGCTAAGCTTCCGTTTGCGCCTTTCGAAAAGCACCAACTCTACTTCTCACGTCGTATCTTGGGCGATGTGGAGCGCTGCATTCCGCTGGGCATCCCCTCGATCATCCCGGCCATGCCCCCTCTGACCACGCAGGAGATTGTGCAAGCTCTGCGTCCCGGTCTTGAGGATCGCCTTCCTAACTATTCCCCGGATCAGCCCTCGGGCTCCAACCGCACCTCCATCCACTCCTTCCAGTGGCTCGACCCGAAAGACGGCTATTTAGTGACACGGGAGGATCAGCTGGAGCTGCTGCTTTTCTTCTTCCAATCTGTCTGTGCTTGAATTCCATCGCATATGTGCGGCGGAACGCTTTGCTCAGCCACGTTAAAATCTGTTACAATGTCAAACACGATGCAAAAGAAGCGCATGACAGGCGTCCTCCTCCCGCTTTTTTCTTTGCGACGGGATGCAGATGCGGGTATCGGCGACCTGATGGCCTTGGAAGAATGGATCGACTGGGCTGCCGACCACGGGATAGGCTTTTTCCAACTTCTCCCCGTCAATGAACTCAACGACGAGGACTGCCCCTCCCCTTATTCTGCCATCAGCTCTATCGCCCTCGAGCCGCTTTACCTGAGTCTTGAGCGCGTACCTGGCGTTCCCTCACCCCTGCCCCCCTACCCGCACTCATTGCCCCCCCTGCAGCTTCCAGGCGGACGTGATTTAGTCGATTATCCGCGCGTACGCACTTACAAACATGCCCTCCTGCACGAAGCGTGGGAAAACTTCTGCCGGGATGAGCAGTATGCCACCCTGCGGGCCGAATTTGCTGCCTGGACAGAACAAGAAAGCTATTGGCTGGAAGATTACGCAAACTTCCGCATGCTCAGCATTGCCTTCGACACCACTGCATGGTGGTCCTGGCCTGTGCAAGATGCTGATATGGCACGCACCTTTGTGGCACACGATGAGCAAGCCATGAGCCAAAAAAATTACCGCTGTTGGCTGCAATGGCTCTGTGCCCGCGAGTGGGCTATCGTGCGCAAACATGCGGATGACAAAGGTATCCTGCTCATGGGAGATGTTCCCATTGGCATCTCTGTAGCTAGTGCGGATGTCTTTTTCCGCCGCTACCTCTTTGATATGGATTGGAGCGGAGGAGCCCCTGCGGAAGGTAACTTTGCGCAAGACCCCTTCACCGCCAAATGGGGACAAAATTGGGGCATCCCCCTCTACCGCTGGGATGTCATGCAGAACGATGGTATGGCCTGGTGGGTACAACGCATCCGCAAACTCACCGAAATCTTCCGCATGTACCGCATCGACCACATCCTAGGCTTTTATCGAATTTACGCTTTCCCATGGATGCCTGCCCGCAATGCAGAGTTCCTTCCCCTTTCTCCAGATGAAGCAGCTGCCCGCTGCGGAGGCAGACGCCCTGGATTCCGTCCACGCCCCGATGACACCCCAGAACAACGCCGCGCCAACCTCATGCAGGGCGATACGCTGCTGCGTACCATCCTGCGCGCCACTCCCGGCCCCATTGTCATCGGCGAAGATCTTGGTTGCGTGCCGGACTATGTACGTCCTGATCTCTCCCGCTTGCGTATTGCCGGCTTTAAAATCCCCCATTGGGAGTGTGATCCCCTCGGCAAAATTATCAAGGGCGATACTTACAATCCCTGCGCGTTTACCACTTTCGCCACCCATGACTTCCCGCCGCTATGCTGCGACTGGGAAGAATGGTTCTCTCGCGTGGAACAAGGACGCTCTGCCGCGCAGGACTCTGCACGCCCCTTGGATGATTCTCTGCGTAATACACTACGCATTGCCCGCGATTGCGGAACCACCCTCTGCCGCCTCGGCGACTATGCTGGTCTCTCGAAAAAAGAGAGCCTTGTTGCTTGGAATCCAACGATAAAAACAGCCTTATACCGCGCCCTTCTCATGAGCCGCGCTAACTACGCCGCCCTCATGTGGACTGAGCTCTTCGACATCCCCGTCCGGCTTAATCTCCCCGGTACTAGAGGCGGCACCAACTGGCGCCACCGCCTTCCCTTTACGGCCGTCCAGGCTGCGGATCTCCCGCAGAGCGCTTGGCTGCTCTCGCTCTCCAAAGCGTCGGGACGTTGCTAACGCTTTATGTGTGTGGGGGGGGGGGGGGAAAAAAGGAGCAGCCCGCAGGGCGGTAAAGCCTGCGGGCTGCGTTGGTCCTGGCAGTGATCTACTTTCGCGGGAC
>CANQBZ010000033.1 GCA_947589295.1 uncultured Akkermansia sp. | reverse complement strand
GCGGTGTCTCTGCCCTGGACGAAGCTGTGCGCAGCAACTCCCATACCTGCGTCCGACACCTCGTCAACGCCCTTCCCAATTCCCCCGCTGCTGCCAACATCCTCCGCGAATCCCTCGACATCGCCCGGCAAGAACGCAATTCCCGCGCCGCTAAACTCATCGAGAACAAACTCGCCACGATGGAGTAGGCCCTCCTACAGGAGAACCACAGGAAGTGATTTCCCTTGACTGGAGTTGATCCATACGTGCTTTTGCATAAAAGGGGCATACCTTCCCTGTTTAAAATAAAACCCAGCCTAGGCATCTTTCTCCACTTGTCGACTCGATGTCTCCATGGGCGGAATCGCCACGTACTAAATCGATTCGCGGTCGAAAAGATTACTAACCACAATCATGGACATACTTATCCACGAGACATCAAGCGTAATTTGTCACTCTCTAATCAAGTTTGAGAAAATCCTACGCAGTTGCTCACTCCGGCACTCTGCTACCTTACACTTGGAAAAGATATACTATTGCACGTACTCAAATGGGGGTGCTGCCAAACTTTGGTGGCGAACAGACAACGAACGATTCAGTTTACGCGAAGTATTACAGCCCGGCCACACATTAAAACGGTTCCGCCTTTACCCCCACAACCCTACCTAGCGAGCAATGTGCGTGGTCTAAAGAACGTTACCACGTAATGCAGAATAATTTGTATAGGTAATTAGACAACAATTTTACATAAGCCCATGTGTCCAATTAGCATCATAGCTAGGGTTATCTCGTATATAATTCCGCATGGCATCCTGCAAGGGGGCCGATGGACGCCATGCAGGATTGGCGCTACTTATCTGATGTGCTTTCTGCATTGACCTATAAGTCAAATGGTTGCTCTTGCTCACATTCTTCATATGCCCTAGGAAAGACAGATTTGACGGGTCAGCTTTGAGGGACTTTTCAAGGCTTTGGGGGATAATATGGTCGAGATCTAAGCGCTCCCCGTCTAAATTCAAAGGAGACTTTCCCTGGGCTAATAATTTACGATTCTGTAAAGTTAATAATCCATTCTGTTTAAGACCTCTGAATTGTGCTTCCAATTGTCTTGCCCTTAAAGTCCCCATTTCGCCCTGTGCCGCAAACTCCTTTTGGAGATAGTCTTTTACACCTCTCGTCCCGTGTTTCACATCAATCCTCGCAAGCCTTTCCATAGCCGTGCAAAAGCTTTTTTTCAAGGGGTTGTGGACCTTTGCCGCACTCCCTGCAAGAACCCGCTCCTCTGAAAAAACTTTGCCCAAATGGTCATACTTCATGCCCAACTTCCGAACAGCTTTTATCCCGGAAATCGTTGCACGATTAGCGAGGGAGGCAACCGCCTTCCCTCCCAACTTATTAACAGCCACTCGAGCGGCTGCCATACTGCCCCCCTTTATTACTGCAGCCCCCACACCTGCCGTTATCAAAGTAGCGCCCACGTCAAATGCAGCCTTAGCAAAATCTGCCCTAGATATTGCGAATCCGGCGCGAGCTTTACAACCTATATCTACTAGGGAACCCAAAGGCACATAGGTCACCCACCCCGGATCCCAGACCTTTTCTGTACCAGAGTGAACCTCAGTCGGCATTATATCCTTGTTTTTCTGTACAACTACCATTTGACCAGTGCTGGTATCCAGCTCTTCCACCATCTGCGTGACGGTGCCATTTACCGTCGACGTCGTTGTTACGGGGGTTGCATTACCAAATAATCTGCCGATGAGATCAGTATGCTCTTTCTCTTCCCGAAAATCCTCTGTCGTATCTCCCAACATTGTCTCGCGACGAGAAGCAATCAACTGCGGTCTACCATCATTCTCTGCCACGTACATGGAAATTTCGTGCACATTCCTCTCGGAGTACATGTTCCGACCCTCGGTTATATCAACCTGATTTCCCTCGCTTTCTACTGGAGAAAGATTTTGTACTTCAACCTCTCTCATTTGTGCATCTATAATACCTACCTGCTTTTTATCTATGAGAACATTTTCATTGGTATCTGTTTCTAAAACAGTAGTATCTGTTTTGGTGACTTCAGTAACTTTTTTGGCCTTAGTCGTCTGCGAAATCACTTGTGGATTCTCTGACTCAGTCGTTGTGGGGTCGCATACCGTTGTTTTTTCATCGGCGTGAGTGGTCACAACCACCTTCTGTTCATGTAAATGATCCTTGAGGCGAGCTAAGGTTATCGTCGATCCCGTTAATCCACAATCAATTGCGTCAATGATATCTAACAAGGCAAGATAGAGTTGCTTAGCAGATGGGATCTCCCCATTTTTCAGGCAAGTACCTACATCCAAAACATGTCCGAAGTCTTTGTACCTCTCATCTACTGTAGTGATGGTGTGTACGACCTCCGTATCACCCTCTGCATTTACCTGGGGTGTAACAGGATGTTCGGAGGCCACATCGAGTATTTCTTGCCCCCGCTCTTTAAGGGTATCCGCTACTTTCCTTTTCAGTGCCTCATCCATAGTATCCGCCACCCCCGCGGCAGCGGAATCAAGAGACGGCATCCCCATGCCCATTGACGCTGCATACAATAAGGCGTAAGGTAAAACCTTCCCAGGGTCGCCGTCATTCACGACGACATTTTCAACAAGCTTTCCAACCCCTACCACCGCTGCGGTTGTCGTTATTGGTTCCATGGTTTATATCTCCTCATTCATTGTTTCAAGAAAAGATTCTGCAATCGCTTCCCATATCTCGCCATCTTCAGGCTGCTTAACCTCCAATATCCTAGCAACAGCTGATATCATCCGCGTTACAAATGGGACAGATTGCATTTCCACCGGCATGAGACTGTGAAAGAGATTCGTGTACAAGCGCTCTACCTCAATCCCAGACTCCTCGCTCCTCTCTTCAAACATGTGTCTTTGCGCCTCCGCCATTGAAGTCAGCCACGTGTCGCCTTGCATACAGCGCTTAATATATAGGGAGGCAATTACATCCTTCTCATCCATTTGAGCATAAAATCTCTCCGCCTGCGTTCTGAGGATTCCCAGTATGCGAGCACCCTTAAGGCTGCTAGACTCACTCATGGCAGACTCTACGCCTATCCTATGCAAAAGCAATCTCTCATACGTCATCAATATTTTCAGTATATTTCTATCCGTCTCTGCTTGTTTGGCAGCAAACTCCTGCTCTGCCTCGTAATACAGGCACGCAAAGCCCGCTACGATAGCCTGCAATACTTCATCTTTCTTGATGCCGAAATAAGCACATTCATTAGCTAGCCACAGGGCATCACCTGAAATGAAGTCCTCGTTCAATATCCATGCCGTGGCTATCGATGAAACATATCGATTATTCAGGGGAAGGTCATCCTTCTTCATCCCCGTGGGAAGGAATAATTCTGATTTTATTTTCATGGCTGTATTTTGACATGAAGAGCATTGGTCAATTCACCAAAGTACATAGTAGCCTCACCTGGGTTATGCCTTGCTAAATCCTCTATCTGTTCCTTCGTTAGGTTCATCGTAGCGCCTACAGCCTCCCTGTCATCTTTGGAGAGAAGGCGATGCACGATTTTAACTTCTGTATTCTTCATGACTTCGGGTGTCAGCTTAGAGGGAATTTGATCCACGATTACAAGCCCCTGCCCATACGACCGCACCTCCGCAAGCATATCACTGAATGTCTCAACAGCCTTAGCGCGGGGATTCGCCTGTAATTCTCCCTTCCCTTCTGTTTTCGTCAGCAACCGGTGAGCCTCTTCAAGAACGACAACATGCCGTAATCCCTGCTTTTCTATCCTTCCCTGCTGCGCCTCTACCTGCCTGATTTCGTATATTCTCCCTAAGAGCAAAGCCATGATAAAGGCCTTTTCTTCATTATCAGAAAATGCCTCCAACTCAAACACGACATTCTTATTCAAGAGCAATTCAAAGGATTCTTCCTCCCGTCGATTGAGCAACCTCCCCTTCAGCGATGATGTCAACGAATTAAGCCGTGCTTTCAATGCTCCTCGCAAACTGATCCGATAATCTGATTTGTCTGCACCAAAATAATCGTTCAATACTTCATCCACAAGTCCGGCCATTTCTCCTATTGTCGGCATATACTTCTCCCGCAAGGCGACCTCTGTCTCCGGTGTACGATTAAGCAGCTTCCCCAACTCTCTCTCCAATTCACTGTTTTCGCCTGTTTCCAAATCCCATCCCGCTTTTTCATAGCACTTGCACAATATCGTTTCAAGGATAAACGGCATGCTAGAATAGGACCCCAACAGCGCGTTGAAGGTTGACTTTAAGAAATCTAAGTGAGAGAACAACTGCGTTCCTTTTCCGAAAGAAAAGGGGTTCAATGCAAAATCGCATTCTGGACGTCCCAGTGAATATACCGTCAATCCTTCTACACCTCTCTCACCTAATTCACGGTATTCCCGTTTGGCGGGTTCAATCACCATAAACGGTATCCTCATGTCCTCATCCTGTTTTCCCGCCAGCTCCTTAAGCAATTTCCGCATCGTCGTTGACTTCCCAGAACCGGTCACACCGGACACAAAGCAGTGTTTGTTCAACTGATCGTAACTCAAATGCACGCTATGTTCACATATATCATGATTAATCGTCGCCCGGTCGATCAAACCTCCCAACTCGACATAGGAACCCTGTGCCTTGGGAGATATGCGAGCGTATTCTACGAGAGGTCTAACCGTTACGCCTGGTAAATCCCAATGAGGAAAATCCGCTATATGAGCCAGCTCTTTATGCGTCAAGCATGTATAGAGGTTACTATATGACTTTCCAAAAAAGGGTTGTATGGGATCGCCTTTTTCATCTGTGAAGTTTAAATTCATTAGACTTGGTTGAGTTGCAATCGCATCCCCGCTTTTCGTAATGCGTAAACATCGTATGGGGTCCACTGCACTATCCGCCCCTTGCCAAATCGCTGTGGCCGCAAACGCTGCACGCTTCAACACTATCTCCTTCTCCGCATGAAACATAATGCAGGTCTTCCACATCCCTTCACCGCCGGCATCCAATAATCTCTTATGCAGCTTCTCAAGTTGAATGCTGAGAGCCGTCATCTCCATACTTGTCCGTTCCCGACTAATCCCTAACGACTTCGTCTCTGAAAAGGTTTCCGTTTTCGTCTCCCCACGACTCCACGTCTTTTGCTGTCCCGTTGTTATACTTTCTTGTTCATTGCGCGTTATATATACCAACTTGCCACCCTTACAAAATGCCTTGAGATTTTGCATGAGCCTACGCCCCACGTGACCTTCCTTTTCTGGAGTAGATCTTCCCGTAGATGAAGTCTCCGATTGAGAAGTAGATGTGCTCCCTGTATCTGTCGTTGCCTCTGAGTTGCCCTTATTCTCAGCCACTCCCTGTGTTTCCTGCCTTTTTGCTAAAGGCCTAACAAAGTCAACCATGTCTGCCACATTCTGCCTGTATGTAGCCAATTCTGTATTTTCCAAGGGGGTACATAAAATAGAGAGTACAAAGTCCTCCCCAGAAACTGAGTCGATCAATCGTTCAATTCCTGTGCGCGCCTTTTCCTCTTCCTGGTACTGTTCCCTCTTTTCGAATGACACCTGACAGGTAGGGATACCCGTTACAATGTATGAATAACTATACTTCCTCATTACATCACCGAGGAGTTTATTCTTATCCTTAGCAGAATTGATGGGGACCGCCTGACATCCGGGCATAACGCCCAGCAAGCTATGCGTCATATCATCGGGACTCATTTCGATGCTGGATTGCGCTCCGTCCTCTCCAGCAACTCCGATATAAAAATCAACTCCCTCCTTGTCCCCTTTGATGATATAGAGAAAACGCACTCGCATAGCATGCATCACTCCATAAAATTGGGCTAATGATTTCCTTATATCTCGGCGATCACGATATGAGACTGTCGAGATTTTTATCAACGTGAGCTCTCGCCGCAATTTAGAAAGTTCTCGCTCCGCCTCAGGCGTCGTTGATTCAGCATTACTGGCCCAGTCCCTCACTTTATCCATATCATAAATCGGGCGTTCAAAGCACAGCTGCAAGCTTTTTATTGCTTCAGGATCCATCTCAAGGATTCTTTTCTCTTGCTTTGCTATTTTACTCATTTGTTGATTAGCAATGCTCCCGCCGTCTGGATCATTTGGTTCCATCATAACAATTCGATGCGTTAAAATTGATGTGTTGGATCATACGTTACCTCACAGCCAAACCGATCTTCGTAGTGAGTTTGTTTTATTACTTCCCGAAACGCGTCCCTAGCTAACCACCCTGTCATGCGAATTTTAATCCCCTTTTCTTTTTGATTCAATACAGGTACAATATGAGATAGATATCCTAAATAATTATCCAAGTGCGCTTCTTTTAGTGCTATATGCATGTCTTCTCCTTCTTCTGTGGTAAAGCCCTGTTTTTCCGCTGTAAAAAACAACCTCTTCACGTTTTCCTCTATTTCGCTTTCTGAAATTTTCTCCCAAAATGTCCCTATCCCTTCATATCTCTTCTTATACCACTCACGTAAACCCCATTTCGAAAGCACAAGTTCCCGTTTTCCGCCAGTCGCTTCGTTCACACACATCCGCAAATGATCCAATAGTAAATCAATATGAACAGCAACTCCACCTCCAAAATCTGGGAATCTCCCATTCTCCTTAATCTTAATGTTACTTGGCTGTATCCGTATCTCTTTTCTTATTCTGGTTACCATTTGACTTCCCAAAATCCCATCATCTGACGCTACCATGCACTCTTCTTGTCCACTATCCCTCAATTTTCCCTCTCCCACTTTCCCTGCCTCCCCCTGACGCCAATCATCCTCCTTCATATCGGAATGATAATAGCTCACATAATACCCATCAAAAACGTCATAATACGAACGACTTCTCCCTTCCTCAATCTCAGGAAGATTCTCGTTTTTCCCCTCGGGATGAAAAAGCAAATTGGCCACACTTGGAGCACAAACCTCTTCTATTGGTTCCCAATCCCACGGATACCCCCAAAATTCTTCATTGTATGCCTTCTCCTCACTAAAATTTATCTCAGCACCACATACCCTGCGGAACCTTTCACGTATTCTCGCAGCCAGCCTCACGCTTTCTTGATTCGTCATCATTTAATTCCCTCCCTTGTAGTGAGTGAATCCTTTTTCTCTCTCAATGCTCTTTTATTCAGTTCAAGGCATTTCATTCCACCCGCGCACTAGTTTCGTTGCAGTTTTTCTAACTCCTCTGACAAGACTGGATATTTCTTTCACCTTGTTGTACAACTCTTCTTTCTTGAGTTCTCCTATAGCACTACTCACAATATAGCACTTACTCGCCTTCCCAATTCTTTGCTTCAACATCATTTCTAACCCGCATAATCTGCCCACTATGTCATCCATTTTATCACTGATTTCTTTCTCGACATTCTTCTCTGTTTGTTGTCGCTGCCTCACTTGGTTTTCTAACTTTGTTAACTTCTCATTAAGAGAATCTTTCTCTTTCTTCAAACTGGTAATCTCCCCATTCTTACTAGCAGCACACTCCTCTGTTTTTCGCAACTGCCTCACTTGTTCATTAAGAGCATCTATTTCTTTCTGGCGTTTTGCAATTTCATCCCGTACAGCATCATCCCTCAACTTACTTAACCTATTAGTTAGCTCTTCATGCGCAGCATGAATATCTCTTAAATAGAGTTTAAAAGCCTCACAGCGGATCTCATCATCCTCGACCTTACTCATCGTGCCACCAAAAGCTCTACACCCTTCAATAAGCTCAGCACGTAACAAACGAGTCTCATTGACTAGCGCATCAAATGAGTCCCTGTAGCTTTCATATATCTGTAACCCTTCTAGGCTCACTTTTCCTTCCTCCGACATAATGAGATATAATATCAGGTTAAAACGTCACCATACGAAGCGATTTCTCCCATGAGTCGCACCACATTTGATTCAACGGCAAAAAAGCCTCCCTGTAAATAGAAGATACGTTCGATGAAGGTTTCAGGGCCTCATACATTGCCGGCAAATCTTCTTTGACATACTGCTCAAGTTCACGACGCAGAAAAAGCTGCTTATCCAAGTACCAACTTACTGCTTCATGATTATCTGCCTTTGCAATCCCCTCAGAACTCACCATTTTGTGACTCGTCTCCCATGCCTCTTCCCACATCTTCCTGTATCTTTCCGATAAGTTATCTCCGTTCTCCTCTCCCCCTTCTCCCTCGATATCCTTTAAGGATTCTCCCCATGCTTTCAAAACACCTGCAAAGCTAGATTGTTCATTACGTAACTTATCCTGCTGAAGCAGACACCATTCTATATGCTCTTTTTCAGTACAGTTTTTTTCTTTCATAACCTTGTGTAATGATTAATATCTGACCAGAGAGGCCCTCCCCTCGACGATAACCATACCAAAATCATTGCGCTCTGTCCAGTATAGAAAGCTCTTTTCTGTATTTTCTTTTTTGAAAAGAGATACGCAGAATAATCGAGACCGCGTGCTACAAATTATCTCCTATTGGCTATCGAAATAGCACAGCCACAGCCATGTTCCTCGAAGGCTCTCCGGTGGTCAAAAACCCGAACCGTCCTCGAGAACGAGACCGCGACCTTTGCAGCGTAAGCAGGGGATGTTGGACGCTGTGCCGCGATGTCCTCTGCCGTAGCAATTCGAGCAAGTAACGGCACTCACCCGCCGCCCGGTTCGCGCCCCCCGGCCAAATCTGAGCCCTCTACGATCCCGCGCCCCCGATCTCCTCCGCGCCGGCGGCTTCTTCTCGCGCATCTCCCCCAGTTGTCCTCTGGGGTAATCACAAAAGCGCGACAGTACAGTCCCCAATTCGCCGCTTGCGAGTGCACAGCATCTCGCACTTATTGCGTGCCTCAATGATATTTGCAATACCTTCATGTTCATTGTCTGTGTTCATCATACAGACATGATGGTACCCTATTTTTGTCCAAACGATAATTCCCATGCCCCCTTTTCCCCGTTCGGTACACACATTTTTGTCCGATTGCGCGGAAAGCGGGGACAAAATTGGTGCTTGACAAAACTGCAAAACGAATCTACAATGCTGCCGCATGAGTTCCGGTCTTTAATAGGATTGGGGCGGGTCGAGGACCCGCTCTTTTTTTATGGACGGTCGGATGACAAACCACTAACGACTCCAAAAACATGGCCACCACAGACATTACTGCCCTGATCGACTTTTACGTGCGCGAAAAAGAACTTACACGCGAGAGCGTGCTACAGGCGCTGGAAGCATCCTTTTTGACGGCCTACGCCAAGATGGTGCCTGGGGCAGACCGCATTCATCACTTGCGAGCGGTTGTTAATCCCCAAAAAGGTTCCGTAAAGATAAAGGCAGAAATGACGGTTGTGGAGGATGCTGAGATGCACGATCCTTTCAATGAGCTCAAACTGAGTACGGCGCAAAGTGTATGCTCGCCAAAAGGAAAAGAAGTGAAGCCAGGCGATACGTTGAGTGTGAATGTAACGCCCAAAGACTTCGGTCGCATTGCCGTACAAACAGCACGCCAAACCATGCAGCAACGCATCCGCCGGGCAGAACAAGAAATGCTGGCAGATGCTTTTAAAGACCGCATAGGCGAGGTAGTGACCGGCACTGTTAAGCGCTACGACAAAGGGGACGTGATCGTGGAGGTGGAAAAGTTTGAGGGTATACTGCCCTCGCGTCAGCGGATACCCGGCGAAGAATACAACACGGGTGATAAATTGCGATTTTACGTCATGGAGGTGAAGGATGGAGCACGCGGACATGAACTCATACTTTCACGTAGTCATCCGAACTTGGTACGACGTTTGTTTGAAAACGAGGTCATTGAAATTGCAGAGCATTCGGTGGAGATTGTGATGGTAGTGCGCGAGGCTGGCTACCGAAGCAAGTTGGTGGTGCGCAGTCATGACGCCAACGTGGACCCCATAGGAGCATGCGTGGGGATCCGCGGATCACGCGTGAAGAACGTGGTCAACGAGCTTAACCACGAGAAAGTGGATATCCTTGAGTATTCAGAGGACAAGCGAGTGATGGTGCAAGAAGCCCTAGCCCCGATTGACCCGGTCAGTATCGACGTGGATGAAGCGCAGAAGTTAGTAACAGTTTACGTGGAAGATGATAAAGCTGCCGCTAAAGCCAAGGGGCGCAAAGGGCAGAATGTACGGCTCACGGCACGGCTCATCTCTGATCCCAATGAACGCTGGGATGTGAGGGTCGAGGCTCGCGAGGGAGAAAACTCAGCCCACGAGCAAGTGCAGGAGGCCGCAGCTCAACTTGCGCAGGCGCTGCAAATTGGCGACGAGTTGGCCAAATGCATGGTAGAAGCCGGCTTCACCCGTGTGCAGGACCTTGTAACATGGGACGTGCAAAAAGAAGATTTAGTTGATACGCTGGGTATCACCGAGGAACAAGCAGAGCATATCCTCTTCACTGCTAAAAATGCGTAACTCAAACCTGAAACAATAGACACATGCCCATCGAGAAGCCCAAAAAGGAAGTGCTGGATCTGCTGGGGGGCAGGAAGAAGGCGGCTGCAAAGTCTGCCACCGCCCCAGCAGCAACCCCTGTCCCCAGAAAAGCAGCGCTCGACTTGCTAACTCCACAGCGCAAGAAGACTCCGGAGCCGAAAAATTGCCCACCAACACCCGATTCCCATGTTGAGCAAGCCAAGACTCCTCCTGCTCCGCGACAAAAACCTGCGGCGGCTCCAGCACTGACCGTTGCTGTCGCCCATGGTGGCACGATCAACGTGAAAGCGCCTGTGTCGGTGTCGGATTTATCGGCGTTGATGGGGCTTAAACCCTTCAAATTGATAGCTGACCTGATGCGTATGGGTGTATTTGCCAACCCGGAAACTCTGCTGGAAAGCGACCAAGTGGCAGCGCTGTGCGAGAAACATGGCTTCGCCTACGAAAGGGTGAAACGCGAGAAAGGCGCAGGAGTTAAAGCGCCGGTCGAAGTGGTTGAGCCAAAAGCTGTCGCCCCAGAGTCCGAACCGGAAGAAGTGCTCAAAGTACGCACGCCGATTATCACTGTGATGGGTCATGTGGACCATGGTAAAACTTCCCTGCTTGATTACATACGCCGCACCAAAGTGGTAGCCGGAGAGGCAGGGGGAATTACTCAGCACATCGGTGCTTACACGGTTACGCATGGCGAACATACGATCACCTTTATTGACACCCCAGGTCACGCCATCTTCACGGAAATGCGCGCTCGCGGCGCGGATGTTACGGATATTGTCGTGCTGGTGGTAGCAGCCAATGATGGCATCATGCCCCAGACGAAGGAGGCGATTATGCACTCTAAGGCAGCAGGTAAGACGATCATTGTTGCAATCAACAAATGTGACTTACCGGCGGCGGACCCCACGCGCGTGCGCACTCAGCTTATGGAGGAGGGACTGGTACCCACCGATTTTGGTGGCGAGGTAGAGTGCGTGAATGTATCAGCCGCCACCGGCGAGGGTATTGATGATCTTTTGGAGTTGCTCTGTTTGCAAGCAGAGGTGCTTGAACTGCGCGCTAACCCTCGCGCCAACTGCCGGGCTTCTATCATTGAGGCTCGTGTGGAGCAGGGTAAGGGCAGCTCAGCTACGGTTATTGTACAGAGTGGCACGCTTAAGGTAGGTATGCCTTTCATTTGCGGTCCTTACGCTGGTAAGGTCAAGACCATCATCAATGATCGCGGCGAGAGCATTAAGAGAGTTCTGCCTGGCATGCCCGCAGAGGTATCCGGCTTTTTGGAGACTCCCAATGTAGGCGATGAATTGGTGGAAATGGAAAATGAACGTGCTGCGCGCAGACTTTCTGAGGAACGCGTGGAGGAGCAGCGACGCGAACGACTCGCTACCCCCAAACGCTCGCGGATGGAAGATGTGCTTGCCATGATTGGCGAGACCAACCACAAAGCCGTCCTCAAACTCTTCCTGAAAGGAGATGTGCAGGGCTCTGTGGAGGCCATCAAAAAAGCGATCATGGATATTAAAAGCGAAAAGGTGGAGTGTGAGTTTATCGGGGCAGCAGCGGGGCCTATTTCTGAGAATGATGTGCTGCTTGCCTCATCTTCAGATGCTGTGATTCTCGGCTTTAATGTCAAAGCGGAGACTAACGCTGTCAGGGCCATAAAGCGCGAGGGCGTACAGATGAAAATCTTTTCCATTGTGTATGAGCTCATCGACCAAGTGAAGGATGCCATGTTGGGTATGCTTGAACCTGAAACGCGCGAAACAACGCTGGGTCATGCCGAAATCAGGCAGATTTATAAATTGAACAAAGGAAAAGCTGCGGGGTCATACGTGACAGACGGTAAAATGCTGCGCACTGCCGAAGCCCGCGTGCTACGGGATGGACAGGTGGTGTTTGATGGGCGCATGTCCACCTTGCGCCGCTTCAAAGATGAAGTGGAGGAAGTGAAGAGCGGGCTGGAGTGCGGCATACGCCTGGCAGATTACGATGATTACGAGGAAGGTGATGTCATCGAATGCTACACGCTCGAAAAAATTAAGCAAACACTATAAACCACCATGGCAACGCACCGCTTAGACAAGGTGAACGAACTGCTCAAGCGGGAAATTGGCACCTTTGTGCAACGCGAGTTCGAGTGGCCCGGTACGATCGTATCCATCTTGGAAGTTGAGACAACAGAAGACCTGCGCGAGGCGCGTGTGTGGGTCGGTGTTGTCGGGCGCATGGGAGCGGCTGCCGTGCTCGAAAAGCTCACACGGGCGCGGGGCAACATCCAAGGAGCGATAAGCCGTCGGGTAGTATTGCGCAACACGCCTCGGCTGAGTTTCAGGCACGATGACTCTGCCCGGCGTGGGGTAGATATGGTAAATCTTCTAGATGATATTGAAAAGAATCTGCCAAAGGCTCCAAGGCTGCCAGAGGGAGAAGTAGACCCGGAGTTATGAACCCCTGACGCAAGTGCGAGCACATCATGGCGGGAAAGCTTATCATACGCCGAATGGGATCCGTGGCACCTACGGTATGCTTGCTTTTCCTTCTCGCATGTTGTATCGCCGTGGCATGGCTGAGCACGCAGGGTGTACCTGATTTTGCGGTGCGTTTTTTGGAGCACAAGGCGGCTCAGCAAGGGGTGTATCTGCGTGTTGATAAGCTGAGGTTAGCTCCCATGCGCGGTTTAGCTGTGCGTGCGAGCGATGTGCGACTCTACGCCGATGCCAAACAGAACAAGATGCTGGGTCATGTACGCCATGCCGCTGCTGGACTTAGTCTTGGCGCGCTGCTCACCGGAAATCTTCGCATGTCTTTTATTCAAATTGTTCAAGCGAATTTTGATTTTCCGGTGACAACCCCCGCCGAAGCAAAGTTACCGGTGCTGGCAGAGAGAGTGGAACTGCACATGGGGCGCAGGGGAGTGCTGCACATCGATAACGGACGCCTGGATGTGATGGGAGTTCCTGTAAAGCTGTCCGGCAGCTTGGATCCTGCAGCGCTACCGACTGACTCCTCCTCGGATGAGCCGCTGAATATGCCAAAGCTGATCACCAAACACCAAGACGCCATCAACCGCGTTTACACCACTATTCACAACCAGCAATGGACGCAGGAGGAGGTACCTGCTTTGAGCATACGCGTGGATTGGGTCAAGCAACCACACATCGCGCTGCAGGCAAATATCCCGAGATACGACATCGGTCAATTTCATTTCCGTGATGCCGTGGCCGATCTTAATTACAACACGCGGAACATCACTATCAACTCTCTGCGTTTTCGCACTAAAGATCCGGAAGCCTCTGCATCGTTCCAAGGCGGATATGATATGGAGGAACGCCACTTGGGCTTTAACACGCGTAGCACAGCGGCACTTGTGCGAATGATTCACCACGTAAGCCACCCGAAAACTCGCGCGTTTCTGGAGAAGTTCCGTCACCCGGATGATACCCCACCGGATATCAAATTGTCGGGAGACATTGTGTTTGAAGAAGATTTTACGCTGAAGAGCGCACGCGTGCGTGGGCATGTGTTGCAGCAGTCCCTGATGGTGGGCAGTACCAAAGTGAACGAGCTGGAACTCTCCTTCTTCTACAACAATGGAGACTTTAACATTGATAAATTTGAACTACGTTTCCCGGACGGCTCGCTTCAAGCATTGGCAAACGCAAAAAACCGGGTAGGTCAGGCACAGCTGGTTGTTGATCTGCCGATTCAAAAAGTACTCAATTTGGTGAACGAGTTTTCACCTGAACCGCTGCAACTGCCGACAGGTTTGACGCTTGGGGAGCGTGTCAACCTGCAGCTCCAGGCGCAACTGGATGCGCCCTCATTCAAGCCTGGGCAAGACACGTGGCAAGACTTTGTGCCCACTTTCCACATGCTCGGAGCCTGGCTCACTACAGATAAAATCGCCTACAATGGTTACCGGCTGGATCGACCACGTTTACAAATAAAACTCTCTGAAATCAAGCAGAAAGCAAGTTATATGCCAGACGCGGTTCAGCAGGTGCAACTCACGCTTCAAGCCCAAGGTGCAGAGCTCCCTGCAGCTCTCTCAGAACAGCCCCTCCGCTTCGTTTCTCCGAGTATCAATGCCGACTTCGGCATGTTGCGCTTTAATGGGGATGGGCTCCCAAATAGCGCAGAGGGTGTCGGACTCTCGGCGATGGCAAAGGAGGTGTCGAACTCAGCGGCAGGAGCAGACAATCAACATGAGACGGATTTTCGCATACAGGCTCCTCAGTTAGATATTACAGCCAGGCAGGTGAACTTGGAATCGTACGAAAATCCGGATGCCTTGAGCGTCCAACAAGCACGAGTTGGATTGAAGCTGGAGGGCATGCAGATGGGCAAGCTACAGGTGGGTAATGGCGATATGCTGGTGGATGAACTGCGGCAAATTACACCGCTGGGGAATCCAAACCGCTTGTTCTCCAACGGGCAGCTAAAGGCAAGTTTCCACGATGTAAAATATGACACGCATGAGATGGGCGAAATCACCTTGAATGCCGGACTGAATGAGTATACAAATGGCTATGCCGGGTTGCATATACTTGCCCCTGGAGGTAGGCAGGCTTGCGCGATAAGCGCTAAGCCTGATTGGAGCAATCCTCGGCAGATCGTTCTGGAAGATGTGCAGGTGCAAATGCCAGGGGAGTTTATCAGCATGTTGCTGAATATAACGGGGGTTGAAGTAAATGAAGTCGAGGTGCCGGAATTGGTGAGCATGGGCGGCAAACTGCTGCTTTCCCCTGAGATGCAGTTGCAAGAGGCTGCACTGCGCATGGAAATACCTGAACTCGTGCGTACACCGCAACGCGTAGTCGTATTCCGTGGCATGCGCATACCGTTAAGCCTTGCGGCAGATGTTGCCCTGCAGCGAGAGCATCGCAAAAAGGATTTGTTCTACAATATCAACTTGAAAGCCACGCATGCCACGGGCGACTTTGTCGGGCGTGTTACCGGATCTACGGCAGGCAATTTGCGTGTAACAGGCCTCAACACAATCCGCCCGGACGTGCTCGACCAGCTCATCGACAATGCACGTGCCCACTCTATCATTCGCGATTTCCGCTTTTCGAACGCCTCGAAAGCCACAATTTCCGATATCAATGTGCAGGTGGATTACACAAATGGCGTGCAGGTGGATTCATTCTGCCGCGTGGAGTTAAACCACGCTGAATACCAAATGAGTGTGCTGCTGGAGAACGCAGACGGTACCGAACGTGTGCGCACCGATATTGGGCCCGATCCATACACCATGGTCAATCTTGCCACATGCGGTGTATCCGCCCATGTGCGTGTTGGCTGCATGACCCCACAGGGTGTGCCTCTGCCGGATGAAGCGGTAGTTACCATTTCTGACCCCACTCTCTTGTACAACAACTCTCCCTGGTTACGTCGTAATAAATGGAAAGCTGGTGTCCGTGAAACAAAACTGAGCGGTGAAGCTGTGATCATTGATGTGGAACACAGCTTTGTGGAGCTGCGCAAGGTGGGTGGCTCTGTGTATCCCGCCTATTCACTGGGCATGTTTCACCCAGAACTGTACGGTTTCTTGAAAGATGTGGTGCTGCCGTTGCCTGCGCTTGTAGAAACGGACCAGTGCGTATTCCCAATATACGATGACTGTGTACGGCCCATGAGTGGCGTTATCAGCGTAAAATCCCGAAAAAATGCCGGTTTTCACTTTATCGGGACTACGATTCCGCTGGATGACTTCTCAGGCTTTATTAGCCTGTCAGACGATGCTGTGCTGCTGGACCGCATGAATGCGCTGAGTTGGGATGGGGTGATCAACGCCATGGTACGCATTGGCATCGGCTCCTCCAAAACGACATTCGATGGCATCGTACGCGCTGGCTGCATGAATATGCAAAAAATAGCTCATGCTTACAACAGTGTTCAGTCTCCTGCCCTGTGCAGCGGCGAGATCCGTTTCCGCTCTCCCAGTTCCGAATTGCAGGATGTGACAGCGTACGGCCGGGTGGATATTGAAGATGGCGATTTGATGTCGCTGAGCCTCTTTCACCCCGTGGGAGAGATGGTTAGCGATCTCCCCAAACATTTGCAGCATTTGGAAAGGCAGGCACGCGGCGATCAATCGCCCAAAAGCAACCCCGGTTTCTTTATGCGACTTTTTTCCGGTATCTTCCGCGGACTGGGCAAAATTGTGGGCCGCACCGGCGGCGAAATCACCAATACGGCCAGCAATATCCCGGGTATGAATCATCTCATTGCGTATGATTTAAAGGAAGCCCACGCTGATTTCCAGATTGCCAACGGACATATTTTCACCCATAATATGAAAGCAATTGGTAGTAATCTCAACGTCAAGCTCTATGCTGATATTGACTTAGACACGCTGCAGGTGCACGGCAATCTGTGGCCGAAGATATCCAGTCTGCCCACTCTCCTGCTTGCCCCGGTGACATTTCTATCGAACTTCGTGATGGATATCGTGATATACGGACCGCTGGATGACATAAAATGGCGTATAGATCTGGACCGTTCCATGAAGAGAAAAAACGGCAAGGAAAACCACCATAAGAATGGGCAGCAACCAACGTCTCCGGTATCCATCCCTGCTGAAGCCTCTGGCCATTAGACCTTGCGGCGCGCCCACGTTAGGTCGTGCAGCATCACCTCTAAAATGACGTACTCCACTATAAGGTCGGCTACGATCAGATACCAAATGCCGGTGAGTGTGAGAGTCTGTGGCCACAATGTATTCCATACCATGAGGCAAACTACGCGGATAAAGCCCATACAGGCATAAGACACATACATGACGCGCCGTGTATCGCCAGCACCGCGCAGGCACATTTTAATCATGAGCATACCGGCATAAAACGGCTCAGCCAACAAAAATACCTTTACCACCGGTACCGCCACGGCCATGAGACTCGGCGAGTCTGAAGCAAATATGCGAACAAAAAACTCCGGGAATACGTAAAATATAACCCCCATAGAGCCTGTGAAAACCATGCTGTATATAATGCACTTGCGAATCGTTGCCATGGCGAGTCGTACACTGCCGCTGCCCAGGTATTGCCCTACGAGCGATGCCCCGGCCACACCTATGGCGAAGCTGGGCAGAAAGCTGAGCGACTCAATGCGGATAGCAATTGTGTGCGCTCCCACAGAAGCATCCCCTAAACGCGAAATAACATGCAGCACATAAATCTGAATGAGCCATATTCCACCTACTTCCACGGCCTGCGGCAACCCAATTCGTAGTATGCGTATCATCATACCCCAATCTGGCAACATGGAGCGCACATCCAAAAAGAGCGGCGGAACATAACTCATTCCCTGCAGTGCGGCATATTCATCCAGCGTAGTGTTTTGAATCCGCGCACGCATGCGTGGCGTATGCCGGGCCAGCAAGTAGATGAGTATGCCGGCAGAAATCGCCATCCCTGCCACCATCCCCAGTGCCAATCCCTCTACAAATAAGCCGCACACATGCACCAAAAATATGCTCAGGACCACATTGAGTCCATCCACTGCCAACATAATAAAAAAAGGGGTCTTTGTGTCTCCCTCGCCTCGCAGGGCGGCATTCACTGCAAAGACGACTCCGGAAAAAACCGCCACCCAACACCCTGTGTACATGAAACGCAGAGCCACCTCTTGCGCAAAGTCCGACAAATTTACCACTCGTGTCACCAAGAAATCAGCCGTAGCATACATGAGTACTGCAGAGAGCACCCCGGCGATAAGTCCCAATATCGCAGCCTGGTTGGCAGCGTAATTGGCCTCGCCGAAGCGGCGTGCTCCCGTCATACGACTCACGATTGCCGTAGCGCCCATGCCCACTGCTCCCTGCATCAAAAAGCCTAACCACATGACATACCCAGTCACCCCGATGCCGGAGGCAAGCTGTTCCTTCACCGTTCCATCGTTGCTCATGCCGGTGGCGAGAATGAGTGACGTGGCGGAGCAAATAAAACTCATGACCTGCTCCAGTAGTGGCCAAAGCGCAATGGTGATAATCTGCCGTGGCAAGCTCAAGCCCGAGAGCTTGCCACTGAGCTGCCCCTTGGCTAATGCAGCACGTATCTTGCCCTCTCGCCCATCTCCTATACTCATCGCCCGTCTATTAAAGCACACTTCCTCTCGTTTGAACAGTCCTTATCATGGGCGCAGTTCATCTGTCCGTGACAAGACTGTTCTTCGTACGTATTCGATACGGGAACACTCAGTCATAAAGCGTACTTGCCAAGTCCGGTGCATACTCTGGAAATTGATGCGCGACATGTTTTGAGCTTGCCGAACGACACACCGCAGGCTATAAAGTGATGGAGATGAACCTGCCCAATTGCATTACTCTCACGCGCCTGATTATGGTCATCGTTTTCACAGTGGTCCTTGCTGTGGACTCTACTACTTCCCCTGCGGCTGCGGAATCTGCTCCCTTCACTGGTTGGTTCATTTCTCTTTCTCTTCCGGCCAGCGTTGCGCTTTGGGCCTTTGTCATTGGTGCCATCAGCGACTTTTTTGATGGCCATCTAGCCCGAAAATACGGTCTTGTCACAAACTTGGGCAAGCTTCTTGACCCGTTGGCGGATAAAATTCTGGTATGTGCCGCTTTTGTGTATTTGAGCTCCGTGGGCATGTGTCCATTTTGGGTAACGATTCTCATCCTCTTCCGTGAATTTTTGGTAATGGGACTGCGTCAACTCTCCGCTCTGAAAGGCGTGGTTATTGCCGCCGACTTATCCGGTAAATGGAAGACGGGATTGCAACTCGGCTTTTGCATCGCGTGCCTTTTTCACTTGGCGTACGGCGGCAATGCCCCTCAGCCACTGCGTCTTCTCTCTGTTGGCGAGGGCGGAGTGTGGTGTCGCGCGTTTTTTCTGTGGGGTAGTGTGTTGCTCACGATGTGGAGCGGATTGCATTATCTCGCACGCAGTCGCCAGCTGTTGCGCAGCTGATTCGCATTGTCCTGCCCCATGAAGAAAACTCTCGACGATTCCCAGGATGCATTAGTTGAGCGCTTCATCCGCTACATGAAAGCTGAGCGCAATGCTTCGCCGCTTACCATGGCTTCCTACCGCCGTTCGCTCACGCAATTCCGTGGGTGGATGGGCGAGCAGTTTCCCTCTTGGCAAGCCTGCACTCCGCAGCACTTCCGCAGCTGGCTCTACCTTGCCATGGAGCAACAGCTTAGATCTGCCACCATCCGCTTGCGTTTTGCCGCCTTACGCTCCTTTTATAGTTATTTGCTGCGCTATGGAGAGGTGCCGACTAATCCACTGACAGAAGTCGCTCTGCCAAAAGCCGGACATCCTCTTCCCGTGCACCTTAATCTCAAACAAATGGAGGAGCTGCTCGGCATGCCCTTCCGCGTTCCTCCGGACAAGAAGAGCCCTCCTTGGCTGCCCTACCGCGATGCAGCCATTTTGGAGCTCTTCTACTCATGTGGCATGCGTCTCAGCGAACTCGTGAGCCTGAATGCTACCGCTCTGCCGGATGGAGAGGATTGCTTACGCGTAGTCGGCAAAGGACGCAAGGTACGACTCATCCCCGTGGGTGACTACGCCCGTGCGGCTGTGCGCAAGTACCGTGATATGGCCGGTGTCAGTGGTGTGATGCCTCTCTTCATCAGCCGTCTCGGCAAACGACTCACGGCGCGCAGCATCCAGCTTATGCTTGATAAGTACCTTCGTCTGTCGAACATCCCATTCCACATATCGCCGCACAAATTGCGCCACACCTTTGCCACTCATATGCTGGATGCCGGAGCAGATCTGCGCGCTGTACAAGAGCTTCTTGGTCACGCCTCCCTCTCTACAACGCAAATATACACACATGTCACTAAATCGCGCATGAAAGAGGTGTACACCATGGCGCATCCGCGCGCCCGCGCCTCACGTCCCCGTCGCCCCGCTGAGTCCTGATATGGTCTTGGTACAAAGAGTTGGTTCGTTAAGAGCATCCTGAGAGAGCTGCCATCGTCGATGGAGCGTCCGTTGTTCTATGGAAGTAATGCCCCGTCTTCTCTACGCATTGCTTGCCCGTAGCGAAGCGTCAATCTGTGTTGTGCACGCACACCCGGGCTCCACGATCGAACCGGGGAAAGCATTCAAGTATTCCTTAATTCCTTGCACCGGGAAGCGAAGGGAGTTGTTTTGGAAACGCGCCAAATCCCGGCGTGCTTTTTCTGCACTGCCGAAGAGTCGTTCTGGACTCAGCCTTTGCTCGGGCAGCACATCGAGCTTCTGCTGCAGCACAAAGAGCAGGCAGAGTAACGAAGGCACACGCTGCGCCGGGTTTTCATACAACTCGCGACCTAGGGCCCAAGCTTCCCGTTCGCGCCCGCGGATACGGCACAGGTTATAGAACTCTTGGCGCCGGTAGAGGCCCGATGCGCCAAGCTGCACGGCACGATGGTACGCTTCCGCTGCTTGCGCAAAGGACGGAAAGCGATTGAGGTCTGCGTACGTATCCCCCAAGCTGATGTACAGCAGTACGGAGTCTGGATGGTGTGTTATGCCATCTCGCAGGAAACGCACCCCTCGCTCAAAATAGGAGCGGGAAAGGGACACGCGCTCTCGATCGTCCAAACGCTCGTCGTTGATGGCGTGTGCCGCTGCATTGACAGCCATGTCACGCGCCGCATTCACCCAGTAGTTCTGCCGTTCCGGATTGAGTGTGGTGACCATTTGCCACCTGCGTTCCGCCAACGGCCAATTACGCTTTGCCCATGCCGTCGTGGCATCCAGCACCATAATTTCCGCCGCCAAACTCCGCAGTCCTCCGAGCAGAAAAAACGAGAGATGCTCAGCCAAGGCATCTCGACTCGGTAAAAGTGTACTCGACAGTCCGCGCAAATTCGCTGCTGATTCTGCCGTTACCAAGCGATGGCTCAAGGGCTGAAGCGCCTTCCCGCCTAGTGCCAAAATCACCAGGCAGATGATAATCTGAAATATCGTTTTCACTGATGGCAGCATCGGCACCATTGTCTAATCGTCAATCCATCTGCAAACGCGCACGGATGTCTCGACAAAGCTGTTCCCAAAGCGGCACTGGCGCCTTTACCTCGTGCGCGCGCTTGAGCGGCTCGCCCCATATCGCATCGTACTCCACCGGACGCCCCAAATTGTAATCCACCGCACTGCTTGGCACGAAAGGCCCCATGTGCGCCGTACGGTACATCTGCTTATCCACAATCCCCTCGGGCGTCGGGTAACCGCGCATCTTCGCCGTCAGGCAAACCTCCTCAATGATACCACGGGCGCGCTCCTGCTCACCGGGCAGGGCAAAGAGATCCACCACACTGATACCCCCGTGCGCCAGACAAAGACCGTTGAATGGGATATTCCATGTGAGCTTGCACCAGAGAATTTGCTCCGTGAACTTGAAAGCCTGGGTGTGTATTTTTGCATGCGAAAACAGCTCGGCCAAATCCTGCGCGCTGAGTAACCCCTCTTCCGTGGGTAAAAGCGGCGCAAACTGAATATCGCCTCCCTCCAGATGGGCAATGCGCCCCGGCTCCCTCACCATGCAACACACAAAGCAGAGGCCCATGAACACCCGTTCTGCCGACGCCACACGCCCAATGAGTTCAGCATTACCCATACCATTCTGCAATGTCAACACTCGAGTACCTCCATGCAGCAGCGGCGGCAGCGCTTTGGGAAACAAGTCGTTGCAACATGTTTTCCACGCCACCACCACCAAATCCACCGGTCCGCACTCTTCAGGCTTCCGCAAGGCATGCACCCGCTCCAGCCGCACATCTCCATCCACAGAAGAAATGCTCAACCCCCGCTCCTTCACCGCCTCCCACGCTGAACGCAGGATGAAGTACACCTCATGTCCGGCCTCAGCCAACCGTGCACCGTAATAGCATCCAATAGCTCCCGCTCCAAGTATTGCTATTTTCATGTCCTAAACTTACCACGTCATAGCTCTTCCCGCAAGTCCGAATCAAGCCAGCTACTTTCAGTCTCGCAGAACCCCAGTTGTAAAAAAAAGGAGCAGCCCGCAGAGCGGTAAAGCCTGCGGGCTACGTTGGTCCTGGCAGTGATCTACTTTCGCGGGACCTATCGTCCGACTATCATCGACGTGCCAATGTTTCACTTCCGG